>JAISTO010000154.1 GCA_031272575.1 Treponema sp.
ACCGAACTACGCAATCTATTGAAAAAAGGGCCATTTTGGTAGAGATTCCGCGATGGAGAGGGGAACCTTCGCAGCGAAGCTGCTCGGTCCCGTTTCCAAGTCGCGGAATGACGGTTGGCTCTTTCCTTAACTTGTTGACAGTGCTCTTGACACTCCCCCCGCGTTCCGCTATACTCGCAAAAAATAACAATCACCGAGGGAAACATGGAAGTATCTGCACTGCAGAAAGCCCGTTACGGGTACAAGCCGAAACTGCCTGCCGCGCTTGCGGGGGACATTAAGGACATTGCGGTCACGCTGGGGGCCGCGGGCGAGGCGGCCTCCGACCAGGCCGCGCTGCGCGAAATCTTCGCGCGGTCTTACGGGAAGCCGCTGGCCGCCATAGGCCCGGGGAACAACGCCGCGGCCGGCAAAGCGCTGCGCGTGGGGGTGGTGCTCTCAGGCGGCCAGGCCCCGGGCGGCCACAACGTCATCGCCGGGCTCTACGACGGGCTCAAGAAGGGGAACCCCGCGTCCGAACTGGTCGGGTTCCTGGGGGGGCCCGCCGGCCTCATCGAAAACAAAACGCTCCCGCTCAGCGGGGATGTCATCGACGCGTACCGCAACACCGGCGGTTTCGACATCATCGGGTCGGGCCGCACGAAGATTGAAACACCCGAGCAGTTCGCCGCCTCGCTCGCGACGGCGCGCGCCCTGCGCCTCGACGCCATCGTCATCATCGGGGGGGACGACTCGAACACGAACGCGGCCCTGCTTGCCGAGTACTTCCTGCGGGAGGCCGGCGCGTCAGGCAAAGCGATTCAGGTGATCGGCTGCCCCAAGACGATAGACGGCGACCTCAAGAACGCGCACATCGAGGCCTCGTTCGGCTTCGACACGGCCTGCAAAACGTACAGCGAACTCATAGGCAACATAGAGCGGGACGCGAACAGCGCGCGCAAGTACTGGCATTTCATCAAACTAATGGGGCGCTCGGCAAGCCACATCGCGCTCGAGTGCGCGCTGCAAACCCAGCCCAATGTCTGCCTCATCTCGGAGGAGGTCTCCGCGAAGGGCCTCTCCCTTGCGGACCTGGCCGCGCAGATAAGCGACTCGGTCGTGAAGCGGGCCGCGCGGGGCGACCACTTCGGGGTCGCGCTTATCCCCGAGGGCCTCGTGGAGTTCGTCCCCGAAATGAAGGCGCTGATCGCGGAACTGAACGACATCGCGGCCTCTCACGGCGCGGAACTGGAGGCCCTGTCCACCTTTACCGAGCAGATGGGTTACCTCAAAGGGAAACTATCCCCGTCATCATTTAAGGTGATAGAAACCCTGCCGGAGGAGATTGCCCGTCAACTTTTAATGGAGCGGGACCCGCACGGCAACGTGCAGGTGTCCCTCATCGAGACGGAAAAACTGCTCGTCGGTTTGGTGAAAAAAACACTCGCCGCGCTCAAGGCGGAGGGCGTTTATAAAGGGAAGTTCAGCGCGCTGGGGCACTTCTTCGGCTACGAGGGCCGCTGCGCGTTCCCGTCCAACTTCGACGCGGACTACTGCTACAGCCTGGGCTACACCGCGTTCGTGCTCATCGCGGCCGGGCTCACGGGCTACCTGTCCAGTGTGCGCAACCTGGCGGCCCCGGCCGCGCAGTGGCAGGCTGGCGGTATCCCCCTCACCATGATGATGCACATCGAGCAGCGCCGCGGCGAAAAAAAGCCGGTGATCAAAAAGGCGCTGGTCGAACTGGAGGGGGGCCCCTTCAAGGCGTTCGCGGCCCAGCGTGACCAATGGGCGGTCGAGACCTGCTATCGCTTCCCCGGCGCGATCCAGTACTACGGTCCGGCGGAGGTCTGCGATCAGCCCTCACTCACCTTAATGTATGAAGCAAAACATTGATGTAGTGCCCATGCTCTTCTTCAAAAACGCGGGCCTCTCCGGGAAGATGGCGTACGGTTTTTGGAAGATGGGCTTAACGCAGGCCATGCCGAAGCGGAGCAGGGGGCGCAACCACATGAATCACCTCTGCCTCCTCTATTTCCGCCTCACGCCGCTCTGCAACCTGCACTGCCTTATGTGCGGGCAGCAGGGCGTAAAGGGGGTGCTTAAGGGTGATGTTATGCGCAGCGAAAGCAAGAGCATAGTACCCCTCGAGCGCTACAAGGAAATCGTGGACGAGATTACGCCCCACCACCCGATCATTTACCTTTGGGGGGGGGAGCCTTTCCTGTATCCCGATCTTATTCCGCTCGCAAAGTACATGGTCGACAAGGGCCTCTTTGTCAGCGTCAACACGAACGGCACCTTCCTCGAACAGTACGCGGAGCAGATCGTGCGGGACGGGTGGAGCACTATTTTCGTGTCGCTCGACGCGTTTCAGGATGTGAACGACGCGATGCGGGGCAAGGGTTCCTACGATCGCGTCGTGCGGGGCTTCGCCGCGCTGAACCGCGCGAAGATCAAATACAAGGCGAGGTATCCGGTGCTCGGCGTGGTCACCACCGTCACCAACATGAATTACCTCTCGCTCGACCAGTTGGCCGAGGCGAGCAGGGAGTTTCACCTGGGGGTGCATATCATCAACCTGGGCACCTACACGAACAACGCCATTGTGGAAAAACAGCGCCGCTTCATGAAAGAAAAACTGGACACCGACATCGACTGCCTCGAAGGGTATAACACCGGTTTCAACGAAGGGATCGACGGTCACAAATTATACGATATTCTCCAGAATATCCATAATCGCAATTATGGCCACCCGATCATTACGGTGCCGGCCCTGAACCCGGAGAAGATACATCAATACTACTCTGAGTTGGAGGTGCCGGTACGCGACCACTGCATAGTGCCCTGGTGTCAGGCGAACATCAACTACAACGGGGACGTGCACTTTTGCGCGGACTATCCTGATTATATCCTCGGCAACATAAAGGAGCAGTCCTTCAGCGATATTTACAACGGGGATCGGGCGAACAAGTTCCGCAAAGAGATTCACGCCTGCAAGGGGGGGATGTTCCCCGGCTGTCTGCGCTGCTATCAAAATATGCTCTTCGGGCGGAAGGTCAAGGGGTTTTAGCGACGCTATGCGCATACTCATGATAGGTGACGTGGTGGGAGAGCCGGGGCTTGCGGCGCTCGAAACCCTGCTGCCGCCCCTGCGCCGCGAATGCAGCCCCCGCCTTACCGTGGTGAACGGCGAAAACGCCGCGGAGGGCTTCGGCCTTAGCGAGGCGTCTTACCGGCGCATCCTCGCCGCGGGGGCGGATGTGGTGACGAGCGGGAATCACGTCTGGGAGAAGCGGGACTTCTGGCCCCTGCTCGAAAGCGAGAGTCAACTCCTTCGCCCCGCGAACTACCCCCCCGGAACCCCCGGCAAGGGCCTGTGCATAGTGGAAACGGAAAATGCGCCCCCCTGCGTTGTCATCAACCTGCAGGGGCGGGAGTTTATGGGCGCCATAGACTGCCCCTTCCGCGCCTTCGACAGGCTGCTGGAATCCCCTGAACTCGCGGGCCTTGAAAAAAAAATCATCGTCGTGGATTTTCACGCGGAGTCCGCGGAGGAAAAAGAAGCGCTTTGGTTTTATGTTGACGGAAGGGCGGCACTCGCGGCCGGCACCCACACCCATGTGCAGAGCGCGGACGCCCGGGTGCTGAAGGGGGGAACGGGCTGCATAAGCGATCTCGGCATGACCGGCATAGTGGACGGCGTACTCGGCATGGACAAAGGCAGCTGCCTCAATCGGGCGCGTTCGCAGGTGCTCTACAAGATGGAGTGCGCGAAAGAGGGCGCACCCGCGCTGCAGGGCGCACTCGCGGAAATCGACGGGGAAACAGGCAGGGCGCTCTCGCTCCGCGCGATCAATGTCCGCGCCCCGGAAACTTCTTCGTGACGGGGGGGGGGGTAGATTCCGCGGTTAAACCGCGGAATGACGGGGGACGCAAACCGCGGAATGACGGAGGCGGAACGGCCGCGGAATGACGGGGGGGGGGCGTCAGCGGCCCTGCATATCGCCAAAACTTACCGGATAGCGTTCGGGCAGGGAGTCTACGGGGAAAAGCGTCTCGCCGCCGCTTTCGGACGCTGCCTCCGCCGAGCGGGACACCACGTCGCCCGCAAGGGAGCCGGTTGACAGGCCTGCCCCCATATTGGTGTTGACATTCAGCGTCAGCAGATAGGCAACAAAATACGGTGTCCAGCTGTAAACGCCGTCTTCGTCGACCGTGGCCGCGCTGCTGTCTATGGTGAGATACTTGATCGAGGCAGTGTCGGCCAATGTTTTTGTGGTGCGCAGCGTTGAATACATACCCTCGCCCGGGTACAATTTTGCGGAAGAGCCTGAAAAAGTCATCGTGTTTAAAAAGGCTGCCCGCTTATAGCCGTAATAGCCGCTTGTATTCTGCGCGCGGTTCGCTATCATCCATGTGGAAAGGAGTTTGTTCCAGTCGGCGAACGCGGGATCGATTCCAGCGGCGGCCGCGGCGGCCACATCCCTATAGTCGCCGTCATTATAATTTTTGATGATAGCCTTGTAAATGCCCGCGCCGCTTCCGGCGTGTGTTTGCAGCCAGTAGAAAAAGAGCCAGCCGGTGGAGTAGTCCATAAGGCTGCTGTCCCAATGAAAGCAGGTGTCAATGCGCTCCGCCGTGGAAAGCGAGATACGGGAATTCATGTAATAGTTGTAAGTGTTGATACGGCCGCCCGGGTCCCCGCTGCCGCCCGTGGCAATGCTGTACAAATACTCCGCGCCCGCGGAGAGCCCTTCGTCAATCCAGGCGGCCTTTGCCTTTCTGCCCTTTGCCGTGGTTTCGGAATAGTTGATTAGGTGCTGCATCTCGTGCACCATGGTGGCATAGAACGACTCGGTACCCGCCTCGCTGGGATACAGATCGAGAAAGAGCATTTCCGCGTAGTTCGAATGGGAGCCCGCTTTCATGTGCGTGGGATCGAAGTAGCCTGCCACATAGCCGCCTGAGCCGGTGTAGCCATCCTGAATATCCAGCAGGAGGAAGATGACTTTCCCGTTTCCGTCGATATCCGTCGTGTCACCAAAATGGGTCTGCAGCAGGGGGAGGGCTTTCGTTTCGAACTCGTCCGCGAGGGCCTGTGCCTGACCAGTGGTCCATTTTCCGTCCGCTGGTTTAGCCGCCAGAAGGGAAATATCCCCGTATACGATGCAGTGCCCGGTTTCCACGGCCCTCTGAGCGCTTATCTGGTACCATGCCGCCGACCCCGAGGCGCTTTGCGCCCAGAACGTCCTCATATCCGCGGCCGGCTCCGGTTCGGCAGACGGATCTTCCGCATCAGTGAGCGGCGTATCCACCGGGGCAGACACATCGTTTTCCGGTTCAGCAGGTGTTAAGCCTAACAAATCACAGCCTCCAAGGAGGAGCGCGGCAGGCAGGAGGAGGGCGCAAAGCCCGGGGAAAAAGAGCGTTTGTTTCATTGACTTATATCCTAATAAAAAACGGGGAAAAAGTCAAGGGGACGGGAGCCGCGAGAGGCAGACCATATAGGTCTCGAAGGATGAGGCGCGGCAGGCTTCGGGTTTGAAGCAGCGCACGGTTCCGAAAGCGGCGCGGGCGCGGGCGAGGAGCGGGGCGGTGTCCAGGCCCTGAAAGAGTTTCGCCGCCAGCGCGCCTCCCGGCGCCAGGCAGTCCTCCGCTATGCGGAGCGCCGTCTCGACGAGCGCGAGGGAGCGGGCCGCGTCTACCGTGCGGTTCCCCGTCGTGGCCGGAGCCGCGTCCGAGAGCACGAGCCCGTAGGGCTCCCCCGCGCGGACAGCCTCCATGGCCGAAGGCGCTGTCATATCATCCTGAATAAAGGTGAAGTTTGCTCCGGCGAAGAGGCCGCGGTCGTATTCGCGGGAGAGCGGCGCCAGGTCCACGGCGCGGACGCCTGGCACTTGGGGCGTGATACCGGGGGGCATGGCGTTGGGGACGGGGGCTTTTGCGTATGCGGCTTTGGCGAAGGCGCGCAGTACGTAGAGGCTCCAACTGCCGGGGGCCGCGCCGAGGTCGAGGACGCCGCGGCCGCCTTTGCAGCAGGCGAGCAGGTGAAACTTTGCGTCCAGTTCCATCAACTTATAGACGGAACGCGCCGGATACTGCTCCCTGCGCGCTTTTTGCGCCCAGTAGTCGCTCGCGCGATAATCCGCGGCCATCAGCGCTCGTCCCGCTCGTGTACGCAGGGCACAAAGCGTGTGAATTCCTTTTGGAAGATCACGTCGATGTCACCGGTCGGGCCGTTCCGCTGCTTGGCAATCTCCAGTTTCAACTTGACGTTGCCGCGCGCCTCTTCGTCTTTTTCCTCGTCGGTTTTGTCTTTGTCCTGCTTGCTCGTTATGAAGATCACCATATCCGCGTCCTGCTCGATGGCGCCGGACTCCCGTATCGATGCAAGACTCGGCTTCTCTTTTTCCGCTTCCCGCGTTAATTGCGAAAGCGCGACAATGGGAATCTCCAACTCCCTGGCCAACTGCTTCAGGGACCGGGAAACGTCGGCCATCTGCTGGTAGCGGGGCGTACGGGGATCGTCCGTCGTAATAAGCCCCAGATAATCGATAAAGATGATTTTGACCTTCTGCTGTGCGCGGAGTCTGCGCGCCTGCGCCCGCAGATCGAGGAGCCGCATATTGGGCATATCGACAATATAGAGCGGCGCGTTGTTCATTTTTGCGCCCGCGCTTAAAATGTCATTAAAATTTTTCGTTTGAAAAAACCCGGTGCTGAGTTTTTGCAGGGATATCTGCGTTTCGCTCGACAGGATACGCATCATCAACTGCTGCGCGGACATTTCGAGAGTTAAAAAAGCAGCGGGGATATTGTTTTTTATGGTGATGTTCGACGCCATCGTCAGCGCGAGCGCCGTTTTCCCCCTGCTCGGACGCGCCCCGATAATGATGAACTCCGACTTTTGAAAGCCGGTTGTTTTTTCATCCATGTCGGAAAAGCCTGACGGTACGCCGGTGACCGTTTTTTTTTCCTTATGCGCGTTTTCCAGAAATTCCATAAGGCCGGTCATTAGTTCCGAAGTACGCTTAACGGTGGTGTTCTGCCGCTCGTTGGACAGGTTGAAGAGGCGCTGCTGAGCCCACTCAAGCAGGTGCAATCCATCCGACGACTGATCGTAGGCCGCGAGGCCGATGTTTCCCGAGGTCTGAATGAGCGCCCGCCTGATCGCGCAGTCCTGCACGGCCTGCGCGTAGTACTCGACGTTTGCGGACGAGGGTACCACATTGCTCAGCGAGGCGACGTAATCGAGCCCTCCGGCCTCGTCGAGGCACTTCGTCTTTTGCAGTTCGCCCGTTACTGTCAGAATATCGGCTTTGTGTCCGGCATCGAAGACATGGTAAATCGCCTCGCAGACCCGCCGGTTTGAGTTGTAATAAAAGTCGTCGGGGCGCAGGTACGGCTGCACCATCGAAACCGCGTTCGGGTCCAGGAACATCGCGCCAAGAACAGCCCGCTCCGCTTCTTCGTTGTGCGGCGGCGCTTGCGGGGTTTTCGTTTCTGCCATAGAGAGAGTATAGCGCAGCGGCACGCGGGGTGTCAAGGGCCGGGACGGAATGCCCGGCGGGACTCGGGACTACACAGGCGCCCTACTGGTAGGAATCGAAAATCTGGTCCATCAGGTTCGACGGCACTTTGACCGGAACGCTGCCCTTCAGTTCGGCGGGCACCCCGGCGGCAAGCGAGTGCGGCGGTACCGAGTGGAGCACGACGCTCCCGGCCCCCACGACCGAGCCTTCGCCGATCTCGATGCTGCCCAGGATGGTCGAGCCCGCCCCCAGCAGGCAGTCCCTGCGGATGGTGGGGTGACGCTTGCCCGTTTCCTTGCCCGTGCCCCCCAGTGTCACCTGGTGGAGCAGGGACACGTTATCCTCGATAACCGCCGTTTCCCCCACCACGATGGCGGTCGCGTGGTCAATGAAGATCCCCCGGCCTATCTGCGCGGCAGGGTGAATATCTACCCCGTACAACTGTGATACCCTGCTCTGGATATAGTACGCGAGGTGTTTGCGCTTTTCACCCCAAAGGAAGTGGGCGATGCGGTACAGTTCGAGCGAGTGAAAGCCCTTGTAAAAGAGGAAGGGGACAAGGAAGTCGTTGGTGGCCGCGTCTTTGTCCACGATGGCGGCCAGATCGTAGACCGCCGCCTCCGGGATCCACGGGTCTTTTTCGAGGGTTTCGCGGATAATCGACGACAGGTTGACGGCCTCGTGCAAAAAGAGGCACTTGTTCGCGAGGAGCGCCGCGAGCCCGTCGTTAAAATCCACGCGGTCGATGATTAGATCGCCCAAAAACTTCGCCAGCGCGGGCTCTTTCCCCGCAAGTTTTTTCGCTTTTTCTTTGAGTAAATCCCAGCAATACATACCTTTTCCTGTGGTTTAGCATAGGGTAGTGCGGGGTTTTTGTCAAGGGGATAGGGGCAGGATGTTAGGGCAGGATAAACGCATAGACGGATTTTCCCCGTCATTCCGCGGCTTGACCGCGGAATCTACTCTCGGGGGTAGGGGACGGACGGGGAAAATGACGCGGCCTAAAGCCGCTGCTCGAGGCAAAAAGAAGCCAAAACCGTGCGTTACCGTTTTGGGTCACCGTCGCCGTCACCTTCGCGATGCTGGACGGTACTCTGTCCGGTACGGTCGCCTTTACCGGGGTTTTGTCTTTTTTTGCCCCTAATGCCTTCTTGTGCCGCGAGATGCGGGTCACTATGAGTTGTTCAGAGCGCCTCGTGCGTTAGCCGTTGTGTCAGCCTACCAATCATTTTCCCCGTCCGCCCCTTGCCCATGAAGAGCCTTTTTCCGGCATGACGGATGAAAAGCCCGGCAGACCTGTCTATGCGTTTATCCTGGCCCCAAGCACACCCCTTGACAAAGATCCCCGCATGTTTCTATCATACTATCCGTGGCGGAAATCCGCACACATCACACTTTTTTTGGAGGAAAACATGAAAAAGTTTCGCGGTATTGTGGTTCTTGGATTGGTCGTGCTGGCTCTTGCGGCCGGATGCGCCAAAAAGTCGACCGGGCTTACGATAAAGCCCGGGGTGCTGACCGTCGGTATGGAAATCGGCTACCCGCCGATGGAGTACTTCGACGCGGACGGGACGACTCCCATCGGGTTCGATGTGAGTCTTGGCAAGGCGGTTGCGGCAAAGATGGGCCTCGCGGTCGAGTTTGTCGACACCGCGTGGGACGGTATCTTCGCGGGCGTGGACACCGGCAAGTACGACTGCATTATGTCGTCGGTTACCTACACGGCGGAGCGGGCGGAAAACTTCAACTTTACGAAGCCCTATATCGCCAACTCGCAGTTGCTTGTGGTGCGCAAGGATTCCGCATTCAAGCCGAAAACGCTGGATGACCTAAAGGACCTGCGCGTCACGTATCAGGCGGAAACCTCGTCCGACACGCTCGCGACGAAGTGGGCCGCGGATAACGGCATCGCCCTGAAGGTCTTCGAGTACGACAAGGTGATGAACTGCTTCGACGAGTTGAGCCTCGGCAGGGTTGATGTCATCCTTGTGGACAGTGTTGTGGCCGCGGATTACGTTGCCAAGCCGGACAACCCCTACGAGATCACCTCGGAAGTGAGCAGTGACGAAGTGCTTGCCGTCTGCATCAAGAAAGGCAACGACGCGCTCACCGAGGCCATCGACAAGGCGCTGGACGAATTGTTCGAAGAGGGCATCCTGCAGGAAATCTCGCAGCAGGTTTTCGGTACGGATGTCGTGACCTCCGCCAGGACGAAGTAACGCGGCGCGGGGGAATGCCATGCAAAAGTTTACACTCATCCTGCACAAGATGCTCAGTTGGATTCCCCCGCTTCTCGACGGCGCGCGGATAACGATAAGCCTTACGGTCGTATCGGTGTCCGCGGGGCTCGTGCTTAGTCTCTTTGTCGCGCTGGGGAAAATGTCCAAAAATGTCATTCTGAACAAAATAAGCACCGCGTACATTTTCTTCTTCCGGGGCACCCCGCTGCTTATGCAGTTGTACTTCGTGTACTACGGGCTCCCGCAGATAAGCGCGGCATTGACGATCAACGATCGCTTCCTCGCGGCCTTCATTGCGTTCACGTTAAACTCCGCGGCGTACTGCGCGGAGATTATCCGCGCGGCTATTCAGAGCATCGACAAGGGACAGTTCGAGGCGAGCCGCGCGCTTGGCCTCTCGTATGCCCAGTCCCTCCGCCTCGTGATCATCCCGCAGTCGATACGGCGGCTTATTCCCCCGGTGGGCAACGAGTTCATCATGATGCTGAAAGACGCGTCCCTCGTGTCGATCATCGCGCTTACCGACATCACCAAGGCGACGCGCTCTATCTCATCCTCAACCGCCTCCGCGATGGTGTACATTCCCGCCATGGTTCTCTACCTGATCATCACCGCGGTCTTCACGCTTGTGTTTCACAAACTGGAAAAAAAGTACTCCGTGTACGAATAGGGGGGCGCCATGGCAATGATTCAAACGGTCAATATTTGCAAAAAATTCGGTACGCTGGAAGTACTCAAAGATGTCTCGCTCAGCGTGGCGCAAAAAGAGGTGGTCTGCATTATCGGCCCCTCCGGCGCGGGCAAGTCGACTTTTTTGCGCACACTCAACCGCCTCGAAAAAATTGATGACGGCCAGATCTACCTCGAAGATAAACTGCTCTTCGACGTGCGCCACGGGGTCGACTCGGTGAAACTCCCGGCCGCGGAGCGCGCGCTCTCGCTCCTCGAGGTGGGCATGGTGTTTCAGCGTTTCAATCTCTTCCCGCACCTCAGCGCGCTCGACAACATCGTGCTTGCGCAGGTGCATGTCCGCAAACGCTCGAAGGAGGAGGCCCGGAAAAAAGCCGCGGCCCTGCTCCAGCGGGTCGGCCTCGGCGACCGCCTCGACTCATACCCCTCACAGTTGTCCGGCGGCCAGCAGCAGCGGGTCGCCATCGCCCGGGCGCTCGCCATGGAGCCGAAGATCATGCTCTTCGACGAGCCGACCTCCGCGCTGGATCCGGAACTGGTCGGCGAGGTGCTCGCGGTGATGAAGTCCCTAGCCGAGGCCGGCATGACGATGATCGTCGTGTCGCACGAGATGGGCTTTGCGCGGGAAGCCGCGGACCGGGTGGTCTTTATGTACGAGGGGGCTATCCTCGAAACCGCCCCGCCGGAAGTGATCTTCAACAATCCCTCAAACGAGCGGACGCGGCAGTTTCTGAAGAGCGTGCTGAACAAGTGACGGCAGGCGGCGTACCCCGCAGCCGCTTCAGCACCCGCTCCCGCAGTAAAATCCCCGCAAGGCCGGACGCGGCGGTGACCGCGAAGATCACAACGAAGAGCCGCCAGTTTCCGGTAATTACCGAGTCACCCATAATGGCGGAGCAGAGTATCGCGGGAAGTCTTGCCGTATTCGACAGAATGATGAAACGGGCGAAAGCAATATTTTTGTTGAGCGGCGCTATCCAGGTGAGCAGGTCTTTCGGCATACCAGGAATGATAAAAAGAATGAACACAACCAGATCGATTCGTTTCGCGTCGTTCAGAAAGGCCCAAAAGCGCAGTTTTTCTTTGCCGAAAAAACGCTCGCCGAGCGCGCCGCCGAATTTCCGCATGCAAAGAAAGATGCCCGCCGACGCGAGCAGACTGCCCGCTATGCAGAGCGCCGTCCCTATGAGCGCGCCGTACGCGGCGCCCGCGAGCACCTCTACCGGGCCGCCCGGAATGAAAGCCGCCACGATCTGCACCAGTTGAAGCGCGAATAAAAGCGCCGCGCCCCGAAAGCCGAGCCCATGCACCCAGACGCCGAAGGCTTCGCGGTAGGCGTCTTCTTTCAGTTTTAGAAAGAACGGAAAGAAGATCAGCGTAAGCGCGGCAACCGCAAGAGCGAACAGAATGATACACACAAGTGTGCGTTTTTTTATTTTCACGTTTACCTGCCTTCGTTAGTATATTGGAGGTATGGAGGGAATTGTCAAGTCTGTCACATACTTAACTTTTCTCTAATTTATGCCGATCATGTAACGAGGGATATCCATGGATTACAAGAACGTTTTTGAAAAGGTCAATGTGAAAGAAGGGTTTATAAAGACCCAGACAAGGCCGCCGGTTTCGGACGGGGACAAGGCCGCGCTCAACCGCAAGGGGAATGTGCTCTTCAACGCGGGGGATGTGGAGGGGGCGCGGCGGATTTTTTTGACGACCGGGTACTCGGACGGTTTGAGCAGAGTGGGCGACTTCTACAAGTTAGAAGGCAGAGAACTGGACGCGCTCCGCATGTACTGGATAGCCCCGGACCGCAGAAAGGCCGATCCTATCATCGAGAAACTGGCGGGGGTGGTGCGCGGCCTGCTTGCGGAGGACGCCGATGCATCCTGATCTGCCTGAACTCGAGAAGCCTGAGGACTTTCCCGGACTCCCTGAACTGTCGAAGCAGGGCTATCAACTGCTGAAAGAGGGCAGCGTGGAAGAGGCGGAGGCCTGCTTCAAGCGTATGCTCGACGCCGATCACGAGAACCACTACGCGCTCGTCGGCATGGGCGATGTGGCCCGCAAGAAGGGGCGCTTCTATGACGCGGCGGGCTACTACGGCCGCTGCCTCGCGCGCAGCCCGGAAAACCACTACGCGCTCTTCGGCCTCGCGGACTGCTACAAGGCGCAAAATCAGTTCCGCCGCGCGATCGAGGTCTGGGAGCAGTACCTGAAACACGATCCGGCGAACATCCCGGTGCTCACACGGGTCGCGGATCTGTACCGCAAGACTCGCGATTTCAAGAAGTCGAAGGCGCTCTACGAAAAAGTCCTCGATATGGACAAGGACAACGCGTATGCGATTATCGGGCTGGGGCACCTCCATTACGACTTCAAGGATTACCGCGGCGCGCTCCGGTACTGGGAAACGATCGACAGCCTGAATCAGGAACAGGCGGACATTCGGGTTCTCACGTCGATAGGCAACTGTCATCGTAAATTAAAAAGTTTTGAAAAAGGCGCGCCCTATTTTGAAAAGGCGCTCGAGCGGGAGGCCGGCAATTTCTACGCGCTCTTCGGCCTGGCGGATTGCTTCCGGGGCATGGGGAATCAGGAAAAATCGCTCGAGTACTGGAACCGCATACTGGATCGCGAGCCTGACAACAAGGTGATCCTGACGCGCATTGCGGACGCGTACCGGAACCTGGGGCGTTACGGCGAGGCGCGGCAGTTCTACGAGCGGGCGCTGGCCGTGGGCCAGGACGCCTTCGCCGCGTTCGGGCTGGCGGAGGTGGAGCGGCTCGAAAAGCATTTCGAAGAGGCGGAAAAACGCCTGGTCGAACTGATACAACGCGATCCCAAAAATTTTCGTTTTTACGTTGAACTGGCGGAGTGTAAAGCCGAACGGGGTGACCGGCAGGGCGCGCTTGAAACGCTCGACCGGTTTAAGCGGCTCGGAATTCCAAGCCCCATGGTGAACAGTCTCTACGAAAGGTTGACCACCCCCTGATGCCGTACGATTTTGAAACCCTGATCCCCCGTTTCGGGCGCGGGTCCTTCAAATGGGATCAGATGCAGAAGATGGTCCCCCACCTCTTCACGAACCCGGCCGCCTTCCCGGTGGAAAAAGGCGAGAGCGACTCTTCGCACCCGCGCCGCCGGCTCGCCCCGCCCGCGGCGCCTGACTGCATCATCCCCTTTTCCGTCGCGGATATGGAGTTCCCCCTGGCGCCCGAAATCGCGGCGGGCCTCAAGCGCTTCATCGACACGGTGCCCCTGGGCTACGCCAACCCGCCCGAGGCCTGGTTCGAGGCGGTGCGCGGCTGGATACACACCCGTCACCACTGGACTATAGAGCGGGCCTGGATACAGGACGTGTGCGGCGTGGTGGACGCGTTCGACGCCGCGATCAGGGCCTTCACCCGAAAGGGGGACGGCATACTCCTGATGACGCCGGTCTACTACCCCATGTTCCGGGCCGCGGAGGCGCACGGGAGGGCCCTCGTGGAAACGCGGCTCCTCATAACGGAATCCGGATCGGGGCTCCGCTGCGAAATTGATTTTGATGATCTGGCCGAAAAAGCGCGGCACGCGAAGGCGCTCCTGTTTTGCAGCCCCCACAATCCGGTGGGGCGGGTATGGACGCGGCAGGAACTGGAACTCGTCGCGGAGATCTGCCTGGAAAACGGCCTCGCGATCATCTCGGATGACATTCACTGCGATCTGGTGATGCCCGGCCACCAGCACACGATGATCGCGACGCTCGCGCCGGAGGTGGCGGCGATTACCGCGACGCTCGTGTCGGCAAGCAAGACCTTTAACCTGGCCGGCCTCAGAACCGCGAGCGCCATTATCCCCAACGCGAAACGGCGGCGCGCGTTCACGAGCGCGATTCAGGTGGCGGGCTTTACCCCCCAGTGCAGCATACTCGGCTACGAGGCCGCGCGCATCGCGTACACGGAGGCGGCGCCCTGGCTCGACGCGGCCCTCGAGGTGATCGCGGACAACGCCCGCCTCGTCGCGCGGCGCATTGCGCGGGAGCTCCCGGCCATCAAACTCTTCGACATGGAGGGCACCTATCTGCTCTGGCTCGACTTCCGGGCCTTCGGCCTCGATGACTACGAACTGGAGCGCCGCAACCAGGAAGAGGGGGCGCTCTTTTTTGACGAGGGCCGCATCTTCGGGGACGCGGGCCGCGGCTTCGAGCGCTGGAACCTCGCCTGCCCGCGCCGCTTCATCGCGGCGGGCCTCGATAGGCTCTGCAAGGTCTATCAGGGACTCGTGTAAGCACGATCGTCATTCCGCGGCTTGACCGCCCCCCGTCATTCCGCGACGTGATCGCGGAATCTGGCGGCGTAAACGCCGCATACCCGCATGGCAAGACTCCGCGCTTAAAGCGCGGAGTGACGAGAGGCCAACACGCGGAGTGACGGTCGCTCCTACTCCCTACTCCCCAAGCGCTCCGCGCCCCCCACTCCCCCACTCCCCACCAAGCGCTAAACTTGTCCCATATCTTTAGCCCACTCTGAAGAAACAGGATTTTAAGAATTTAACCGCGAATTATGCTAATGAACGCGAATTTTATTAAGAGTAATATTCGCGTAAATTCGTGT
>JAISTO010000173.1 GCA_031272575.1 Treponema sp.
CCGTAGGGTTCATGGGTGGAGATGCCGTTGGGGTCTTGGGAGGGTTGCTGGGTATAAGAGTCATTCGGTCGACCAAACAGTGGCCGGCCATCCCGTCATTCCGCAGGTGTACCCCCTTCCCGTCCGCCCGCCGCCTGTGCTATACTCCCTGTATGAAGCACTCGGGAAGCGGGGCGGCGAAGGCGCCCCTTTGGGCGGGGCGGCTGGAGGAGCGGCCGGCGGCGGAGGCGTTCGCGTTTCAGGCGTCCCTCGCGGTGGACAAGCGCCTCGCGCAGGATGACATTGCCGGGAGCAGGGCGCACGTCCGTATGCTCGGGGCGCGGGGCATACTGCGGCCCGACGCGGCAGAGCGGCTCGACGGCGCGCTCGCGCGGCTCGGCGAGGGGCTCGCGGCCGGGACCATCCCGCTGGACGAAAGCGCGGAGGACATTCACACCTTTGTCGAGGGGGCGCTGACGGACGCGCTCAGGGACGAGGGGCGCATGGTGCACGCGGGCCGGAGCCGCAACGATCAGGTCGCGCTCGACACGCGGCTCTTCCTGAAGCGGGCCGTGCCCGCGCTCTGCGAGGACATCGCGGCGGCGGTCTCTGTCATCCTGGAGCAGGCGGAGCGCCATGCGGACGCGCTCATGCCCGGCTACACCCACCTGCAGCGGGCACAGCCGGTCAGCCTGGGGCATTGGCTCTGCGCCTGGGCCGCCGCGCTCACGCGGGACCGGGGGCGCTTCGCGGACGCGCTTGCGCGGCTCGACGAGTGCCCGCTCGGGGCCGGGGCCCTGGCCGGCTCGACCCTCCCCCTGGACCGCGAGGCCGTCTCCCGCGATCTGGGCTTCGCGCGGCCTACCCTCAACTCGATGGACTCGGTGGCGGACCGGGACTTCGCGCTGGAACTCGCGTCGGCCTGCGCGATACTCGCCGTGCACCTCTCGCGCTTTTGCGAGGACATCATCCTCTGGGCATCGGAGGAGTTTCGCTTTATCAGCCTGGCCGACTCGTGGAGTACCGGCTCGTCAATCATGCCGCAGAAAAAAAACCCGGACTTCGCGGAACTTATCCGCGGCAAGGCAGGGCGGCAGGCGGGTAATCTCGTCACCCTATTAACGATGATGAAGGGCCTCCCCTACGCGTACTGCAAGGATATGCAGGAGGACAAGGAGGCGCTCTTCGACAGCCTGGACACCGCCGCCGCGTGCCTCGCGATGTTCCGCGGCATGGTGGGGAGCGCGCGTTTCAATGTTGACCGTATGGCGGCCGCCTGCGAGGGGGGCTTTCTCGAGGCCACCGACGCGGCCGAGTACCTTGTGCGCAAGGGGATGCCCTTCCGCACCGCGCACGAGACCGCCGCGCTCCTCGTGCGCGACTGCATCGCGGCCGGCAAAACCCGCCTGAACGGCCTCAGCCTCGACGCCCTCAAGGCGCGCTCGCCCCTCTTTGCGGATGACGTTTACGCGGCCCTCGAACCGCGCGCCTCTCTGGGTGCCCGCGGCCTCAGCGGAGGCCCGGCCCCGCGGGAAGTGCGACGCCAGATCGCCGCCCTGCGCGCGGCTTTATAGGCGCATACATCAAAGTTGGCTTCCAAAATCTCCAGAGGGTGAGTCTGGAGATTTTGGAATGCGTTTAGTAATCAGGAGGCTTTTACAACCCATACTCTTTGATCATATTCCGCGCCCACTCTTTGCTTTGGGAGTTCCCGGCTTTTAGTACCTTGTTGAAGTAGGTCTTCGCTTTTTTCTTTTCTCCCATTTCCGCGTAGAGTTGCGCAAGGCTGCCCGCGATAATATAATCCTTCGGATCGATTTTCTCCGCGGCCAGCAATAAGGCGAGGCTTTCGCTTTGTTTGCCATGATCCATGTAGTAGATCGCCAGGTAGTTGTGCGCGTGGTTGCTTTTGGGATAGACCTCGATTTGCTTCTGCGCGCACTGGATCAGCGCATTTGCCGCGTCTTCTGAACGGTCCATTGCCGCGATGAAGGCATCGTAGTAACGATCCGCATAGCCGATAAAGTACTCCTCGCCTTCTTTTGCGGGCACCGGCTTGTTGCCGCCGAGAAGCCAGCGGGTGTTGTACTGCGGCGACACGGCAAGCAGATCGTGAAAAGTGTCCCCCGCGGTTTTGTAATCCTCGATCTTGAGGAGAATTTCGATCTTCCCCCAGTACATATCGAGCCGGTTCGGGGTACTCCCCAGCCCCTTGTCGAGGTAAGATATCCCCTCGTACACATCGTCGTCGCGAAACCGCAGTTGATTGTACAGCCCATATTGACCATTGGGCATACGCCCCATAGCGGCAGCCGTTTGCATGTTCCGTTGACAGAAATAATTGAAATACCCAATGAACATTTCCGGATTTTCCGGTTCCGCCGCCTCCCATTCGGCGAGCCACTCGGACAATTGGTCGAATTGCTTACTGTTAAGTAATTCGAGATACTTCGCCTTGTAATCCTCCTGCGCAAAAAGCCCGGCCGCCGTCTGCGCAAACACAAGGACAACAAAAACACCCTTTCGAACACTCATACCATACTCCTCAAAAAGATTTACCTCAGAGCCTGTTCAAAAACCCTCTCAAGTTTTTAACAGAATCGAGGTCTCAGTAATATAACACATATTTCGGCAAAAGACTAGCAGCCTGTAGCGCTTTGAATAATTCGATGAAAAATTCGCGTGATTTCACGCTTTTCGAGGCTGCTTTTGGAGTTTTTAGAGTAAATTTTTAGTGCGCTTTAGTCAAAGCGCTACAAACTCCTAGCAGCCTGCCCACTTACAAGTAGGCAGGCCACTCCCCATGCCCCCTTGACTTTTTTCTACGCTTTGGTATACTGTATACACTCTGCCGCAGGGCGGGGAATTTTTCGTTTGGAGGAACTACAATGAAAAAACTGGCATTCCTGGCGGCGGCGCTTTTTAGCGTGGGAAGCGCCTCGGCAAAAGATCTCCATTTTTATATTGGCGATCTGGAAGAGGATATCATACTCATTTACGATGAAAACGCGTATTGTCTTACTTATTGCCCCAGGCACTTTAAGTGGGAGTACATCAAAATTGACAAAAACACGTATTGGCAGGACGACGAAGGTTATTACCATATCAAACTGCCAGAAGCCGCTGGACATTCGGGTGAATCGTTTATCATAGACGGGGACTATATATGTGAGGCCCTACCTTTAAGGGATTACTCCGATCCGAAAAATATGTATATCCCTGATGGTGCCTATTACCACAAGGTTACAAAGTTCTACCAGAAAAAAGACTTTAAGCGGGTGCAGAGTTCACCATTTCTCGTGGAATACATTAAGGGGAAAAAGGTGCTTTACGAGCCCTGGAACCTTTTCATGAAAGTTGCCCCTTCATTTGAAAAAGTAACACGAACCATGTGGCTCGACTGCACTCCGCCCTGGGCAGAGGGCGAGCCTGGCCCCGGCATAGGCGCATTTATCGAAGTTGAGTTCCAAAACCCCGTATGGGCCATCAGCGTCCTCAACGGCTATGTCGATTTTTTCAAGACCTACCTGTACCAGCAGAACAACCGCGTCAAAACCATGACAGTCCTCGACATGGAAAACAAAAGAACATATACCATGCACTTCGAGGATTACGTCTACTTCAATGCTCTGCATTTCGACAAGGAAACGAAGCACATTAAGTTGATTATCGACTCGGTGTATCCGGGCACGAAGTACGACGACACCTGCATAAGCGCCATCGTCCCGGAGCGGCATGATTGGACGCCGCAAATAACATCGGAAGAGGAACTGCTGAAGAAGTACAAGGAAAAAGAAAAGGAGGTACTACAATGAAAAAACTGGCATTCCTGGCGGCAACGGCGCTCGCGGCAGCGGGAGGGCTGTGGGCGGAAAACAAAATTTTTTCCATTGGCAGCTACGATGACGGGGACATCTTTTTTCTGTCTGACAAAGAAGCGTATTGCGTCACTTTTTGCACCAAACACTTACGCTTTGAATACTTCAAATTTGACCGAAACGCTTATTGGCTCGAAAGTGACGGGTACTACCGTTTTAACTCACCCAGTCAGGCATCGAATGAGGGGCGGTACATCATCATTGATGGAGAATATACCGATCAGGTATTCTTTCAAAAATTTTATGATGCTCCCAAATTTAAACTAAAGGAGTTTTATTCAAAAGATAATGAAGAATTCGTGTATTATAAGGAAAATACCTTTAAAAAGGTTGTCAGTTCTCATCATCTTATAGAAAACAGCAACGGAAAGACTATCTCTTATGCGCCTTGGAATCTTTTTGAAAAGGTGGTTCCATCTTTTACTATAGAAGGCCCCGTCTGGCTGCATACGACTCCTCCCTGGGCAGAGGGTGACCCCGGCCCCGGCATAGGCGCATACATAGAAGTGGAATTTGTGAAGCCTGTCCGTATAATCAACATCCTCAACGGCTATGTCGATATCGCAAAACGCCGCCTGTACAAGCAAAACAACCGCGTCAAAACCATGACGGTATTGGATGTCGAAAACAACGAAACCTACACCATGCGGTTTGAAGATTATGTGTACTTTAACTACCTTCGTTTCAACAAGGGCACGAAACACATTAAGTTGCTTATCGACTCGGTGTATCCGGACACGAAATACGACGACACCTGCATAAGCGCCATAACCTTCAATGACCGCGACTGGAGGCCGCAATCGGAAAGGATACCTCTAAAAGAGTTTTTAAGTAACTATGCGGAGCGCTGCCTTGTCGAGACCGATTGATTTTTTCCGCGGCCAGCAATAAAGCGAAGTCTCCCACTGGATCAGCGCATTCACCGCATATTCCGAACGGTCCACACTATTTGACGGTTGAAGAATAACCGCTTAAAGGGGAACCCGGCCCCGGCATAGGCGCATACATAGAAGTGGAATTTGTAGAACCTGTCCGTATAATCAACATCCTCAACGGGTATGTTGATATCGCAAAACGCCGCCTGTACAAGCAAAACAACCGCGTCAAAACCATGACGGTATTGGACGTCGAAAACAACGAAACCTACACCATGCGGTTTGAAGATTATGTCTACTTCAATGCGCTGCATTTCGACAAGGAAACGAAGCACATTAAGTTGCTTATCGACTCGGTGTATCCGGACACGAAATACGACGACACCTGCATAAGCGCCATCGTCCCGGAGCGGCATGATTGGACGCCGCAAATAACATCGGAAGAGGAACTGCTGAAGAAGTACAAGGAAAAAGAAAAGGAGATATTTTAAATATTCTCCATATAATAAAGCGGGTAGTATAACTCAGCATACTACCCGCAAATTAGATCTATGTCCGGAGTGTGCTAATCATAATCAGAAAAATCAGAAAGAGTTGTTTTTATTTGTACTCCCTTCTTTAACCCTATACTTGAAAGATAAGCAAGCATAGCGTTCATTTTTTCTGTCGACATTATAAAGCAGCCATCGGAGTAATAAGAGTTATAGTCTTTCTTGTATTTCGCATTATAATTTGAGTGCATCTCCCATGGTTCCTTATTTGTTGCGGTTGTACCATTCTTTCCGATTGTTTCGCCAGCAAGTGTAGTCGCGTCATTAATGATCAACACCGCATTGTTTACATCATCGACTATGCCTTGAAACTGTTTGTTCTGCGACTGTGCATAATACCCAAGATAGAAATCCCCCGGTGCAACAGTACCGCCTTGATAATTCTCATAACCTTTAGTTGCGCTTTTCTGGTCATAGAGATTTTTATCATCTTCCGGAGATTTCTTCCTCATGTTATCTACTGTTTGTACACCTTCAATATAATACTCAGAGATTATTTGACCGGACAAAGTTTGCTGAACGTAAATTACTTCATCCTTAGCCTGGTTTTCCTTATTCTCGTCTTTTTCATAGTCTGACCATGATTCATACGATGCTTGATATCTGTGCACGTAAGCCTTTATGGTAGAGTAAGTAAGATAGCCATCGCTATCAACGTTGGCATAGAGACTTCCCAAGTCTTGCAAGATTGCTGGATGCGCTATCGTAATTGGAGTAGTAGCAGAATCGGTAGTTACGCTCTTACCTGTTTTTGGATCACGCCCGGATGCTTCCAATAATAAGGCCCCTATCTTATTGTACCACTGGGCTTCTGTCAGATCATCAGAATCATAAAGTATTTCCTGGTAAACGGCATAAAAGTCTGGATGGTCAGCCAATAGCGTAAGAGCCTGATCAATTGTAATACCATATACAAGAGCACCGGCCATATCATAAAGAGAAACTTGTTGCCCTTCAGGAGTGTAACTGCTCACTGCATTACCTTTTTTGTCCAGGTATTCTAATGTCATCTCCTTTTTACCATCCGGGACAACTTCGTTGTTTCCATTTGCATATAGTTTTGTTTTCCAAAAATCTTCCTCTGTGTCATAACTATTAAGAATATTATTCATCGTCTGAGTGCTGCCAACTTTTTCTGCTATCTTATACAGAAGCGCTTCTTTCGAAAGTGAATTACTGATAGAGTCCTTCCCATACGTACCCATCAGTTCCAGGGCGGTATTAATATGCCCCGTTACTGCCGCGTCCCTTTCCTGGATTTGACCGGCTTCACCGTCGTCTTCGCCGTTACGGTACGATTCGTGAGCAAACCATACATTAAGATCGAAGTCTCCGCTGCTGTTTCGGGCGTCATTTCCCAGGTATATCGTCTTTATACCGGTTTTTTTGTCGCGGATGCTTTGTGTTTCCGCGACATCGCGCATTTCGACATTCGTTCTGCCGGCGAGGATGTTATCGTATTCGGCGCGGTTCTTTGCGTCGCCGGAGTAGAGGGTCCGCAGTTGGCTTGCGTATAACTTTGATTCCTCCTGTTTGGAGGCGAGCAGGTCCAGATTCACTTTCCAGGTTTCGGCGCCTGCTGCCGCGCGTACCAGGGAGCCTATGCTTGTGTCAAGGCCGCCGGTGCCGATGTTTGCGGAAAAGCCGTCCTTGCCGAAGTGGAGTTCGAAAAGACCGCTGGCCCACTCTTCATTGTTGGAAAAAAGATCGGTATTGAGTACATTGAGTGTAAAGTCTCCTCCCAGGGCAAGATTTACTCCCTGCGCGGCGGCCCCGCTTATGAGTGAGTTCAGTTTCGCGCCGTTAAAATGATAGTCACTGTGAAAACCGGTAAGTCCGGTATTCAGGGAAGTCCCCACGAGAGCGCTCGTCATGCTCGTGAGTGAGCCTTTCCACGTGCTGTCGAGTCCCGCCAAAAAAGTATCCCCGTTCCAACTAAAGCCGCCTTCATGGCTGTACTGAACCGATTGTATCGTGGCATTGGCAGCCGTTGTGAATGCCGTCTGTACGCCGGCAACTGTTGTCTTAACGGCAACGGTACTTATGTTTTGGGCGAAAGAACTTGTCCATCCGGCAGCCTTGGTAATGTTACCGGCCAACGTGCTCAGGCCGCCTGTTAAGGCCGAGCCCAGCACACCGGCAGAAGCGCTTACCACATTGGTCAACAAGGTCTTTCCTGTTTCAACGCCGAACTCGTCCCAGGTCTTCTGCTTGTATTCGACATCCAGCGCGTTAAAGACCAGATCGTCCGCAGTGTTGAGCGCGGCAACCGTTGCGATTGCGCTTATCACTCCAAGAGGACCAGTAAAGGCCGCGGACAAGAGACCTAATGCGGAAACCGCTATCGACACCCCTATATCCACAATGCTTCTGATCGACGGGGCCTTCATCCATGAGTCCCTATCGTCCCACATGGGCTTTGAGTATCCGGGCACATTCATTTTCGCAAGACCTTCCGCTTCTTTCTGCGCCCACTTGTAGTACTCGCTCACCAGTCTGCCGCATTCGCCGGTGCCGTCGGTCTCTGCCTCGAAATCGGGCGCTTCACCAATGTGCCCGGTAAACTCGCCATCGATATGTTCTTCCGTATTGCCGAAAATTTGTTCGGTCATCTTTTGCACGCCCTCAAGCGCGGCCTGCAAGAGACGGTCAATCGCGATGGAACCGAGTCCGTTTAGTGCCGCGTCGCTCAGATCGGGTTGATCGGTTATTTCCGGCATGACGTATTCGTTGTATACTTCAACTTTTGCTCTTTCGGTTATGACGTTATCAATAAGAGTTGAATGCACAATGACATCCTTCACATAGTTCCTGCCCTGCTTTACGAACTGGCCGGCGAATACAAACAGGTCGTCCATGTTCTCGCCAAAGCCTTCGTTGGCAAATTTGACATTCGCCTTCAGTTGTTCAAGGGCATCCTCGACAATCTGGCGCGCGTAGACCGCGACTTTCTTTGCCTCGCGCACGGAGATGGCCTGGGCGCTTTCACGCGCCAGGGTCTGCGCCTGCGCGGTTACCGCGCTCTTTTCCCATGCGCCGCCGCTTGCAAGGCCCCTGCGTACCTGCGTCGAGACGCCGGCGCCGAGCCCGATGAGCGTTTCCATTGCGCCGCTCATGTTGGCGATGCCCGCTTTGGAGAGGAAGCCGGAGAGCATGGCCTCCGCGTCCTCCGGGGTGAATGCGGTTACCGTGCTGATGGGCTGCCGCGTGTCCAGGTAGCGCGCGGAGGCTTCGGCGGACGCGCCGAGCAGATTCAGCATCGCCTCGTCCGAGCCGCTCATGACGGCTTCCTCGGCCTGGGCGATCCATTCCTCTTTACGGAGCAGGCCCTCGAGGCAGGCGTCGTTCCAGGACGCAATCGCGTTGTTGTAGCCCTGCTGGAAGTTCCGCTTCCAGTTGGCGTAAGACGCGTTCATTTGCTCGAGGCTTTCTTTCCAGTCCTGACGGCCCCGTTCGAGAATAAGCGCGGACGCGTTTTGCCAGGATTCATACTTCTGCCCCAGTTCGTGAATCTGTATACTCCACTCATCCATACGCGCGGAAAGTTCCTCGGAGTAACGGTCAGCGTAGAGACTCTGCATCAGAGTGAGGTAATCCTGCGCGGTGATACTAAACTGTTGGTTAGAAAATTGACTATTGGTCATAACCTGCTGGAGGTTTGCGATGATGACATTGCCCATGTTTTGCAGATGCGTCTTTGCCGACGCGCTTTCTCTGCCGTACGCATTGGCAAGCGCGAGGGCAAGTGTTTCCGCGTCAACAGTACCGGCAAGGTACGCCTCGTAGACACTCTGATATGCCGCCTCCGCAATCTGGCGCCGCGCTTCCTGCGTGGAGAAGGTATCATTCAATGCGGTCAGCGTTCCGTTTCGTTTCTGTAAGGCCCAGGCCGCAAGCCCGTTTAAGCCTTCGATAGCGTTTGTGTAGGACGTATCGCTTTCACTCTGCATGGCAAGCCACAGCGTCTCCAGATGATTCAGATCGGCGGTGTTGTATTTGCCGGTCAGAGAGAGCGCGTTCGCAATGACGTCCCAGGTGAGGGTTTCCCCCTCCGGGGCCTCTCCGCTGCGGATCGCGTACTCTTCCGCGGCCGCTTCGTACGCGGACAGCGCGTTGACAAAAGAATCAACATCGTTGTTAAGAGAGTCCGTGCCCTGCTGCATTTTTGCGGCCAGGGCATCGTAAGGTACCTTTGCTTTATTTTTCGTATAGTCGAGTTTTTCGGTGAGCGCCTTTCGCAGCCACCACATAAACGCGTCGCGTCTTTTTCGATAGGACTTATAGGCGATATCGTACGCGTACTTGTATTCATAGTATTCCGAGACACGGGCGAAATTCTCCGCGCCTTCCCCGCCGCCGCCAAGCAGAGTGAGTATGGTGTAAAATTCGAGATAGCGCTTCTCTTCATCAGTTAAACTTTCGTACGCTTCTTTTTGCGTGAAATATAAAAGTCCCTGATAACTCTGGTTCACCTCTTTCAGTTTGGTAAACTCTTTTGAAATAATCAGGTTGTCCATATAGTCAAAAACACCCTCGGTTTCCATGTTGCCGAGTGAGCCGTTTTGCAGTTCTTCCGCATGGTGCACCTGTTCCTGAAGCCACGTTACCTCTTTGTTTTCATTCGCTAAACTCCAGACAAGGTAATCGCGGGCAAGGCCCCATTGCAGGTACATTTCCTGATTGAGTGCCATCTGATCGAGGAATACCGCCAACTGGCGTATCGCCAGTTCCATAGCGCTGGCGGCTTCCGGTTCTCTGGACACATCATTAAGCGCGTTGAAGTATTCGACAAGCGCGCTGATACTGTCGTCGGTGTTTTCGGCAAGGATGAAATCAGTGGTGTGTTCACCGTTGCTGCCAGAGTTCTGAAGCCACGCTATCATATAGGCGGCGTCCCGTTGAGTGAAGTAGCTGCCCGATGCGGTACCCGTTGTGCGGGCGAATTCGAGGAGGCCGTCGTTCACGCGGATCATATCGAGGATAGTCCATGCTGATTTTTCAGTGGAGCCGAGTTTCGACGGATCCAGATTGAAGGACACGCCGAACGCGGCCAATTGTTCGAGATAGTTTTCGTACTGCCGCTGGGCTTCGGCCAACTGCTTTGCCGCGGAACTGCTCAGCGTTTCAGCCGCGTCGATGACGAAAAGCAGGTCCGCGTAATCAGCGCCGTAGGCGGCGTATAAACTTTGATAGGATGCTTCCGCGAAGGGGCGCGTAGTCTCCCCTGCCGCGTAGAGCGCTTTCAGCGCGTCCAGAGCCTGCAGCGCTTTTTCCTTGTTGGCTTTCGCGTAGGCCGCTTCCTCCGCGGGGCTCCGGTCGGGATTCAAGTCCGCGGCATCCACGGTCCCGGCGTCGAGGTATGCGGTCGCGGCCCAGCGGCGAATCGCGTCCTGTTTCTGGTACTCGAAGTCCGCGCTCTGCATGGCATCGTATGCGTCTTTGCTCTCTTTGTAGAGCGCGTCGTACGCAAGAGCCGCGGCGGAAAACGCTTCGCGTAACGCTGCCTGCTCCGCGCCAAGTTGCTCAAATGCCGCGTTCATCTCGCGAAGCTCCGCTTCTTTTTCCGCAAGCGCGGACTCGGTTGTACCGTCGTCGCTTGCAAAGAGCGAAATGATATAATCGAGATTGCTTATCGTTCCCGCGAGGGAAGTCTCGATGTTCCGCTGCGCGAGGATTTTTCCCTGTTCCGCGGCGATCTCGTCTTCGAGCGCCGTGGTATCATTCCGCGGCAGCACTGAGTCATCCCAGGCAAGCGTGGGATTGGCAAGATAGCGAGCGATGCTTTGGTTGAGGGCAGCTTCAGCGTCAGTGTCGGCGCTGTTGAAGTAAATGTCGAACATTTCGGAAAGCCGCGCCAGGCTGCGCGCCGAGTCGTTGTAGTAATCAGCGAGGAGGGCGCCGCCGATTGACGCGGCGGATTTGAGCGCGGCGGCGTCTCCTTCAGGATCGGAGGAGGCCGCGGACTGCGCGATGAGTTCACGCCAGTGCTGGTAACCGGAGAGTTCCGCCTGCTGAATAAGCGCCTCGCTCTCTTCCCAGGCGGCGGCAAAGGTATACTGGTAAATCAGCGCGTTCATGACATTGGCGTATTCGGCGTATTGCGCGTCGCTCATATCGGCGACAGCGCCGCCGCTGGTGATTTCAAAAAGGTATAATTGATTCAGGACCGCCGTGCTGCTCATTGTAAGATTCTTGCCCGCGAGCAATGCCTTTACCGCCGCGTACTCGACAAGCGTGGTCTTCCACGAGTCGTACTCGGTCTGCACATACTCGGGCAGCGCGGACATAATCGCGTCAAGTTCCAGCAGGAAAGACACAAGCCCATCCTGAATAGAAGCGGGATATGCATTGAAGAGATAAGCGGCTATGGTTTTGCTGTCAGGCAGCAGCGCGCCGCTCCTGCTCGAGGGGAGTCCTTTTGTATTGAAAAAACCAATCAGCGCGGTAATGGCGTTTTCTTTTTCCTGGGCGGCATCCACCTTGAGCGCCTCGAGTTCCGCGATACGGCCGGCGAGCGCGTTCCGTGCCGCGTCGAGCGCATCGCGCGCCTCGAGTAACGCCGCGCTTTCACTCTGCGGCTCCTCGCCTTCGCCAGGGGGGGGAGGGGTCAAAGCGGTAACCTCGGCCTCCCGCTCCGCGGCAGCGGAGACGAGTTCGGCAAGCGAGGCATAGCCTTCGCCGCCCTGCACAAGAAACGCGAACTGCTCAGCGCGCTCCTCCAGCGCTTCTATCGCGCCGAGTGCGGCTAACTTGCTGAGCAGGGCGGCATAGATGCTCGTGTCCCCTTCGCCCGCAAGCGCTTTTACGGCGGCGCTCATTTCGAGGATGGTTTTGTTCAGTTCGCTTTTTGCTTCTTCCACACGGATGGTCTTGCTGAGCGCCGCCAAATCGTTGTACTCCTGATTCAGGCGCGCCATCTCGTCTTCCATGTCCGCGAGTTTTTGCGCACCCTCGGCGAGTTCCTGTTTCAACTGAGCGGTCAGTTCGCCTGCCGCGCCGAGGCGGGCAAGCACGTCATTGTAGTTGGCGGCCGCGTCGTCGTAGGCAGCCTTCGTTTCCTGCAGGAGCGCGATGCTCTCGCCTTCGGTCGTCCGGCCCGCGCTGAGGTCGTTGGCGTACGCAAGCACGGCCTCCGCAATCTGCAGGCGGCGATCCCAGTAGCGGCTCTCGGCCTGCACCCGCAGCAGTTCCGTCTGGTAACTGTCAAGGTAGAAATTCTCGCTCGAGGCGGCGCTGGAGAGCACACTGTTGAGCGGCGCGTTTCCGAGGGCGCTATAGTACTCGCTCACCATCGCGTCCCGGACTTCCAGGGCGCGCGCGTAGTAGGCGCGGTACAGATTCGTCCACTCCCGCATTTCAGAGAGCGCGTTGTACCCTTTCTCAATTCCATACTCGGCGCAGAAGGCCAGTTCCGATTCCAGCCATGCGTCGAAGGCATCGCTAAAAAAATCGGGCAGCGTCATTCTGTTTTGCAGTCCGGTATCCGCGTGCGCGATAATGTCATCAATATATTCTGACAGGTCTTTTGTCTCTATTGGTTTTTCTTCGGGGAGAGTGGGGATAATGGTAAGCCGCAGCGTATTGCCAGAGGAAAATTCCAACTCGCTGAGGTCAGATTTATCCAACAGCAGACTGAGAAGCGTTTTTACATCAATTTTTTCACTGGTGACTTTTTTATTTCCTATAACGACAAAATTGTTTATTATATCCACAATATCCACATTGGCCAAAGTGTCAATAATGGGTTCTGATTTTTCAAATGATCGGTATTTTTCAAATGACGCGATGTACTCATCCATCCAAAAACTCATGCTCTCGTTGGATTGAGTCATAACGCTGCCGCAGGTCTGGTACATTGAAATCCAGGCCTGCACCGCTTCGCTTACCGCGGCAAGCCGCACGGACGCGTCTTTTTCGAACTCGGCCTTCGCGTCCTCCATGGCGCGGGCCAGTTCCTCGGAGGCTTTTCGAAAGACCTCCTCGCCGGACGCGAACAACTCCTGCGCCTTCGCTTCCCAGGCGGCGCGTTCGGCGTCGAACTGCTCGTACGCGGCGGCCCAGACCGCCTCGCTCTCGCTGAAGACGCGGCCGGTTTCCTGCTCCCACTCGAAGCGGCTCACGTAGAACTGCTCCTCCGCGCTCTCCCAGGCGCGCAGGCCCCGCTCGAACTGCTCGCGGTACTGGGCAAGCCAGTCCTCGCCGGCAATGCTCAGGTCATCCGCGTTCGCGTCCAGGCCCGCGATCTTCGCCTGCAGGCTCGAAAGACCCTCGTCGCAGGACGCGCGCACGGACTCGATGAGCCGGCTCGTAATCGCGGCCGCGGTTTCGTCCTCGCTCTTTTTGCGGAGGCTGTACAAATCGTCGGCGTAGCGGGAGAACGCGATGCGCTCCTCGCGCGAGGCGAGCGCCTCCAGTTCGCTTTGCAGGGTGCCGATCGCCGCCGCGGCCGCGCCGCTCAGGGCCTCGAGAAAGCGGCCGCGGTTTTCCTCGGTGATGTAGGCCAGCAGTTCCGGGAAAAGCCCCTCGATGCCGGCGCTGAGTTCGTCCGCGTAACGGCCGGCCTCGCTGTAGACCGCGGCGGCAACGCGCTCGCGCCAGGCTGCCTGGCCCGCGGCCGCCTCCTCCTCGTCCGTGCGGATGATCAGCGGGTCACCCGTTTCCGGATCGCGGAGGATATTGCCCTGCTCGTCTTTCTGATAGAGCAGGTCTTTACCCGCGTCCCGCACTTCCTGCGACACGCCCGCGACATAACTCTGGACATCAGAGTTGAAGAACCGCGTGAAAAGCCATTGCGTGAATCGCTTTTCCAGTTCCGCCTCGCCTGTCTGCGCGAGGGCTTCTCTTGCCGCTTCACGAGTTTCGGGATCGTCGTACATGGCAAGTATGAACGACTCCCAGCCGGCAGCGGCTTCCGCAAAGCCGCTCCGGGCTTCCGCGAGCCATTTTTCAGGCGTTACTTCGCGGTCGGCCCGGTCGAACACGTACCCAAAGCCCGACAGGTCGAAACCCGAGGGCAAGGGCAGCCCCTGCGGAAACGCAAGGGTCGGCGCAAGAAAGAAAAGGATCGCCGCGGCGATGCCGCGAATCCATCCGTAGCCTTTTCTTTCGTAAGATGGTTTTGTGATCTGCATAATTTACTCCTTGTCTATAAAATGAGCCCCTCGTACGAGGAACTTTTCAAATGATTAGGGAGTGGGAAGTAGGGAGTAGGGAATAGTTTTCCCATCAGTTGACTCCAGCCGGCGATGCCGGCGGGGATGAGGATAAGTGACACAAGGCATGAAGCCGCCACTCCCGCCGCCGTCACCAGGGACAGGACACGCACCGAGGCGTTGGCGGCTTCAGGCAAAAATAAAAAGGGCGCCGCACCGGCTATGGTCGTTCCCGCGGTGGCTATGAGCGAAGAGAGTTTCCCTCTTAGAATGATGTAGGCGCGGCGCACGGCAAGTACGGAACCCCTTTGTAAAAACGGTTTGAAACAGTCGCCGACCAGGGCGGCCGCGTTGACGGCCATGCCGCTGACCGCGACAAAGGCGCAGGCGGCGGCGGCGTTGAATGAAATGCCCAGCGCGGCCATGACGAGGACCGGCGCCGCGATGGAGACCGGTACCACCGCCAGCACGAGCAGGGGCAGTTTCAGTGACTCGTTGACCGCCGCGATGAACATGAAGCAGAACAGTATCGCGAGCAGAAAATGATTGCGGGTCCGCGAGAGCGCCTCCGCCCTTTCGACAGCGTCCTCGTCAAAGGTGACGCTGTACGAGGGGGGCAGTTCGAGGGCCGCGAGCGCGGGCAGGACGCGCGCCTTGACCACACGGGGGTCCAGCGCCGGGGTGCGGATCGTAATCGAGGCGCTGCGCCGGCGGTTCTCGCGGTAGATCGAGGAGAGCCCCGGGCCGAGCCGCTCCTCCATGACGGCGCTGCCTGACACGACGGGGCTGACCGCGCAGTCCCGCGCCTCGTCACGAGAGGGCAGCGCATAGCCGCCGGCGCCCAGGGGCGCGAGGCCGCGGATACGCACATCGGTTTCGCCCTGCGAGTCGATGCGCTTGTACGCGACCGGGCCGTAAACCCCGCGCCGCAGTTCCCCCGCGGCCTCCCCTGCCGAGAGGCCCGCGGCCGCGAGTTTCTCCCGCCGGGGGAGGTACTCGAGGGATTGCGCACCCTCTTTGAAGTTGAGCACCGTCTCGCGAACCAGGGGGGCAAGTCCCGCGCAGAGCGATGCGGCCTTGCGCGCCAGGTCCCGACACACCGCGTTTTCGTCACCGGCGATGCTGAGGGTCCAGAGGCGCTCCGAGCCGGCCCCCTCGGGGATATGGATGAAGCCCCCGGGGATATCGCTCTCCCGTATGAGCGCGGCGGTCTTGTCGGCATTGAGGACGCGCGGGTCGAAGGAGACGAGCGCGGAGCCTGAGCCGGTGCGCGCGCTCGTCTGCACATGGCGGACGCCCGGCGCATCTTTCAGTTTGAGCGCCCAGTTGCCGAGCAGGCGATCCGCCTCCTCCTTGAGGAGCGCCCCCTCGAACTCGATGTGAGTGTACACCGAGTCCTGCGACGCGGCCCCGCCGGTGTCCGCGCCGGATTTCACGAGGGCCGCGATGCCCCCGGCCGTGAGCGCGGCGCAGACCAGCAGCGGCACGAGGGGGCGCTTCACGCTGACCGCGGCCATGCGGGCCAGGAGCCGGAGCCCCCGGCGCTTGAGGCGGGTCACGAGATATGCCCTCCTCCCCTTTGGGGAGGGTAGGGAGGGGTTGGGGGAGACTCCCCGGTCAAGTGGGGGCGTTGCGGGGGCGGACGAATATGCGTGCGCATGGTCGGCCTGGAGGTTGCGCGTTGCGCACCCTCCATGCTCTTTTTCCAAGCGGGCGAGAAAATTGCCCCCGCTGGGGGGGGGAGCGTAGAACGGCGCGGGGGGGCGGGGACGTTGTGGGGGCGTTGCACGCAACGCCCCCACGGGGGGGGGACTCCCCGCGCCGTTCGCAGCGAGGGGGGGGGCTCCCCCCCTCATACCCCCATTGGCGATGAGGGGCGGCAAGAGGAAGAGGGCGGCCAGCAGTGCCGCGAGGGACACGCTGCCGAGGGCCCACACGATGGGGGTGATGTCAGCGGCAGGCGCGTAACCGGCCAGGGGGAGGAGCGCGATGATGGTGGTGACGGTGCCGGCGATGAGGGGCGGGCGGACGCGGCGGAGGCGGGCGCGGAAGGCCGCGAGGGGCTGCGCGATGCACTCGGCGCTTAAGACGATGGGGTCGATGGCGCTGCCGATGCCGACCGCGAGGCCCGCCAGGAGCGCGCGGGAGGGGCGCAGCCCGAAGAGCGCGAGGAGCGCGGCGGATACGAGCGCCGCGAAGGGGACGAGCAGGCCGCAGAGGAGGACGCGGGGGCCTGCCGCGCGCGCGACGAAGAGGGTGCCCAGGCAGGCGAGCAGCGCCGCGCCGAGGGCCGCGCTGAACACGGAACGGTACGCCTTCGTTTCCTCCGCGCCCCGGTCTTCGAGCACCAAAAACTCCAGCGGGAGCGATTGGAGTTTTTTGATTTCCGCGTTGAGGCGGCGTGAGAGCGCCCCGGGGTCCGCGCCGGAGGCCGCAAGCATCGAGAGCACCGCGGCGGGGCGGCCGTCCAGCCGGCCGAGCGAGTCACCCTGGCGCTCCTGCTCCGTTATCGCCGCGAAGTCCCGCAGCCTGACCAGGCCCCCGGACGCGGACGCGACGCACTGCGAGGCAAGCCCGTCCAGCGTGTCGTAACGGCCGTCAATCGACACGTAGAGGTCCCGCTCCCCTTCGGGAAAGGCCCCCCCCGGGTACACGAGGTCGTTCCAGGCCAGCGCCTGCGCCGCCTCCGCGGGGCCTATGCCGAGGGCGCCGGCCGCCTTCTGGTCAAGGGTGACGATGATCTCGTTCACCCCAGGCCCGGCGATGATCACCTCGCCGGCGCCCTCGATGCTCTCGAGCGCGGGCTTCACCTCTTTCGTGAGCAGTTGCCCGAGGCCGCGCGGCTCAGCAGGCGCGCCGGGCGCGTCCTTCTTCCAGACCGCCGCGGTCCAGACCGGCGCGAGCGAGTTATCCGAGGGGTGAATCTCCGGGCGCTGCGCGGACGAGGGGAGCGTTTCGTAGACCCGCTCGACCGCGTCGCGGAGCGCGTCGTACGCGCCGGCACCACGGCGCTTCCAAAACGCGCCCCCCCGCGGGCGAAAACTGACGAAGACCCGCGCCTGATCCTTCTCGCTGGACGAGACTATGCGCCGCACCCCCGGCAGCGCGGCAAGCGCGTCCTCCAGGGGGATCGCCGCGCTCCGCTCCATCTCCCGCGCGTCCATGCCGTAGTGCCTCAGGATGACCGTATAGCCTTCCGCCGAGCCCCCCGCCCCGCCCGCCTCAGGCCGGGCCAGCACCACCACCGCAAACACCGCTATCCCAATCAACAGACAGAGCGCCGGCACCCGCCGCTCATACCAGGATTTTTTGGTCATGTTACCGCCCCCTCGGAGGGAGAGATTCCGCGGTCAAGCCGCGGAATGACGTACGGGCAAGGCGCGCCTTGCCCCGACGTATCCTTGTCATAACTCGCCGCTTTCACGCCAGTACTCGCCGCCCCCGCGTCACGCCCAAGTCCCAAGTCCCAATTCCCAATTCCCTTTAAAAACGGCACAAACAACCCCGGCAGTACGAAGAGGCTCAGGAAGCAGGAGGCCCCTACGCCGCCGACCATGGCCCGCGCCATCGCGGCCTGGGATGCGCCCAGGCGGGTGAAGCACATGGGGAGGAGCGCCAGCATGGTGGTGGCGGTGGTGATCAGCACGGGGCGGAGGCGGTCGACCGCGCCCTGGAACACGGCCTCGGGCGGCGTCAGGCCGGAGGCGGCCTTCTCACCCGCGCTCTCGTAGAGGATGATGCCGTTGTTCACGGCCAGGCCGAAGAGGACGATCAGCGCGAGCACTGACCCGGAGTCGATCCCGGAGCCGGTGATGAAGAGCGCGGGGCCGGCCCCGGCGATGGCGAAGGGTACCGCGGCCAGCAGGATCAGGGGCAGGAGGAAAGATTCAAACTGCGCGCCCATGGTCAAATAGAGGAGCGCGAGTACCGCTATCATCGTGAGGATGAGGCTGGACTTGTGCCTGGCGAAGACGGACTCGCCCGCGCTGCCAATGCCCCGCGCCTCGAGGGAGCCCCGCTCGCGGCGCAGGAGGCTTCCGGCCGCCTTCGACAGGGCCTTCTCTTTGCCGGGCGGGGCGATCAGGTCGAGGTAGATGACGTCGCTGCGGTCCTTGCGCGCGAGCGCGGCCTCGGTCTCGCGGCGCTCGACCCGCCCCAGGGAGCCCAGGAAGAGCGTCACCGCGGTCTCCTGCGTCTCCGAGGCCTTTGCCGCGGGGAGCGGCAGCGCGGCCAGGGGGGTGCCGCCGCGGCCCTTCAGCCGGACGTCCAGGGGGCGGCCGTCTATCTCCATCATGCCGGTGACTATGCCCTCGCCGGACGCGTAGACCGTCTGCGCCATGTCGAGCACCGACACGCCCGCGAAGGCCGCGGCCTCGCGGCGGGGCACGACGCGCAGTTCCGGGCGAAGCCCCTCGGGCCGGCTCCGCGCCTCGGCCAGGGTTCCGGCGAGGGCCTCGGAGAGCAGGGTGCAGGCCGCGTCCCGGCGCGCCAGCACCTCCTCGCGGCCGCTGCCCCGCACCGCGAGCCGCCGCCCCGACGAGAGCCCCAGGAGGCTCGCGCGGTAATCCTCCGGCGCGGCCACCGTGATCCCCACCGGAGCCCCGCCGGCGCCGGCCCAGTCCGCAAGCGCGGCCCTGAGCGCGTCGGCCGCCTCCGCCGCGGATACCCCCTTGCGCAGGAAGCACCGGAAGCTGAGGGTCTCCTTGCGGTAGTCCGGGTCGGAGCGGCGGTCCCGGTCTTCGGTCTCGGCCCCCATGCGGCCGTAGAGTGACGCAATCTCCGGCAGCCCCGAGAGCGCCTTCGCCGCCTCGAGGCCCCTCGGCAGGGCCGCGTCAATCCGCGTCAGGCTCGCAAACTCGATACGCGCTTCGAGTTCGCCCCCGCTCCCCCCGTCAAAAAACGCCGCGGGCCGCAGCAGCATACAGGCCCCCCCCAGCACACAAATCCCCAGCGACGCCAGCGCCAGCGTTTTGGGGTGCCGCATACACAGGGCGAGGGCTTTTGAGTAGAAGGCGGTCATCTTGGGAATTGGGACTTGGGACTTGGGACTTGGGCGTGATGCGGGGGCGGGGGAGACTCCGCGGTCGAGCCGCGGAGTGACGGAGGCGCTCAGCGGAGTGACGGGGGACCCCTTCCGCAGTCCGAACAAACACGGCAGGCAGAACTGCGCGTAGAGCCAGCCCGCGGCGATGGCGGCGACGAGGGCGATGGCGAGGTCACCGTAGAGACTGCCGAGGGCCCCGGGCAGGAAGATCACGGGGATGAAGACCACCGCGGTCGTGAGCGCGCCGGCCAGGCTGGACAGCGAGACCCTTGCCGCCGCGTCCGCGATGCCGCGCGGGCCGGAGGCGCGGGCCGCGCAGAGCGTGTCCAGCACGATGACGGCGGTGTCCGACACGAGGCCGATGCCCATGGTAAGCCCGCCCAGGCTCATGCCGTTCAGCGAGCGCCCGAAGAGCGCCAGCGCCGCCACCGAGGCCGCCGCGGAAAACGGGATCGCAAGCCCGGCAAGCAGGCTGTAGTAGGGATTGCCAAGAAAGAGCGCAAGGATGACGGCCACCGCCGCGGCCGCGAGGAGCGCCGAGAGGCCCAGGTTTTTCAGGTCAGCGACAATGGACGAGGACGCGTCGTACACCAGGTTGAGTTCCGCGTCCCCGGCGAAGAGCGCGGCGGCCTCCGCGACGGTCTTTTTGATGTCACGCGAAAACCGCACCGGGTCCGCGCCCGGGCGGCGGTACACTTCGAGGCAGGTCTGCGCCTTGTCATCGTAAATGAAGAGGCTCTTCCGCTTCGCCATGCCCTTTTTCACCGCGCCCAAATCCTCCAGTTTGAAGGAGCCGTTTTGCAGGGGCAGACTGAGCGCGGCCAGTTCCTCGGGCGAGGAGGGCATCCCGCGGGTCACGACCGTGAGTTCGCGGTCCCCCTCGCGCACGCTGCCGGCCGGCAGGTCAGCGGTCTCGGCCGCGAGGAGCGAGGCCAGCCCCGCGGAGGAAAGGCCCCGCGCCGCGAGGGCCGGCGCGTCAAACGAGACCTGCACCTCCTGCGCCTCGCCGCCGGACAGCACCACCCCGCCTGTGCCGTCTATGCGGCGGAGCCGCGCGCGTATCTCGTAATCGGCGATGTTCCGCTCGACCGCCCCATCCCCGCTCAGGGCGCGCACCGCGATGACCGCGTGCGGCTCGCCCGCGAAGTTCCCGGCCAGCACGAGCGGCTTCTCGATGCCCTCGTTCATGCCGGGGAAGGCCGCGTCCACCGCCTCGCGCGCGAGCGCGGCCGCGTCCTCCGGCTCTATGCCCCAGCGAAACTCCAGCGTGATAAGCGAACTCTCGTCCCGCGACACGCTCTCCATGCCCTCGAGGCCCTTCACCGGCGAGAACGCGTCCTCCAGCGGAATGGTGACCATCTGCCGCACCTCGGCCGCGCTCATGCCGGGGTAGGCGGTCTCGACGGTTACCCGCGGCAGGGGTATGTCCGGCAGTTTGTTGAGCGGCAGAGCGCCCAGCGCAAACGCCGCGGCCAGAAAGAGCGCGGCCATGCCCATGCAGACCGCCACAGGCCGCGCCACACACGCGGCAATCAGTTTTTTCATGCCCGCCTCACTTCACCACTGAAATACGCTGGGCGTTTTCGTTGACATTGCCCGCGCTGTCCGCAAGCCCCTCGGCGAAACAAAACCCGATCACGCCGGAATTCGTCTTGTTCGTCAATTTCCCCCGGATCTCGATGCGCGCGGCATCCTCAAAGCCCGGGGCGCTTTCCGCGCAATGAAACCCCTCCTGGCTGACCACCACATCCTCCGCGGTGAAATCGACGGCGCTGTTGGTCACCTCCACGCTGAACAATTCCATCACTGAAAAAGGGTCGATCCGCGCGTCGAGGGCCGCGTCGAAATAGCACTCGATCCACAGCGGCACTTTTTCCCCGTACGGAAAATGCTCCGCGTCTTCATTCAGGATGATGACCGCAAACGGGTCGTCCTTCGTAAAGACCGCGAGTTCCCATTCGGCCTCGTCCGCTTTTCCCGGGGCCAGGGGTATGCGCAGGGCCGTAAGGGCCGGGGGCTTCGAACGCGGGCCCGCAAAACGCGCCGAAAAAACGCTCGTGCCGGTACTCTCATTGTCGGCCGCGTCGAGCACCCCGGGCTTCAGGGTGAAAAGAAACTCGCTCTCCCAGGCAGGCGTCTTCGCAAACGAGAAGAGCACCCTGGAGGCAAACCCGGGCGCCGTGTCCATGCTCATACTGGGGACGGAGGCCCCCCCGCCCGCTCCCATGCTCACGCCAAGGGCCGTCTGCACCGAAAGGGTATCCACCTCTTCGGAAAAGTCGAACGCCAGTCGGGTATCTGACTCCCAGTCGGCAAAAGTCAACCCGGTCTGCTGCTGGGGCGTGGCCCCGTAGTAGAGCGCCGTGAGGGTCGTCTCGCGCCCGTCCGCGTCAAGCACCGCGGCCCTGACCAGTTCCGGCGCCTGGGTATCCGTCCCAACGGTAAACCGGCTGTCGAATTGTTGACCGACAGTCAAACCGTTGACTCCCTGTAGTTTTGTTGACACGGTGATCGTGTAGAGCGCCGCGTTTTTCCAGGCCCCCAGAGGGACAAAGACCGCGGCGCGGCCTTCATCCTCGAGGACCCAGGTACCCTCGATGGACGGGCTGAACGAAAGCCCCTCGCGGCACGAGACCGGATCCAGCGGGCTCGTAAAGGTGACCCGCACCGCGCCCGCAAGGGTCTCGCCGTACGCGGGCTCGATCGACACGAGCCGGGGCCGCTCCCCCGCGGGCCGCGTCGTGAAGGCCGCGTTGAACTCCCGCTCGAGCGAGAGCCCCTTCGTGTCGCGGCTCCCGGTCCCGAGCGTGAGCACGTAATCGCGGTTGGCGCGGAGCGGCTCGTCCGGCAGGAAGCGCAGCATGCGCCCCTCCCAGGCAAACGCGCCCTGCACCCGGTCGCCATCCGCGCTGAGCGTGAAGGCCTGCTCGACCGTCACCCTATCGCTCTCGCCGCTCATACGCAGCGCCACCTCCAGCCCCGCCGCCTCCGCGTGAAAGCCCTCCCCAGGGAGCCAGGTTTCCACCTCGTACACGTAACGGCGCAGGATGTCGCAGCCCGCCAGCGCGAGGAGCGCGGCGCTTAACAGCAGTATTTTTTTCATAACGCATTCTCCAAATAGATCACCATATCCTCCTTGAAAAATTCGCCGGCGCTGCCGCGAATGCCGCCGCGGCCCCCGGGGATGAGCACTTTGTAGTAGTGCGGTTCCCCCTCAAGGCCCGGCTCGAACTTCTCCCACTCCATGCGGAGCGTGTCCGGGCCAAGCCAGCGGAGGCCGCGCAGCGCGGGCGGTGTGAGAGTCACGGGAAAAAAGGCAGCAGCGCTGACGCGGAGCGCCGCGTCAGCGCCTGCCTCGATGTCGAACGCGGAAGAAAACTTCAGCGAGAAAACAGCCAGGCCTTTACTATCCGGATCAATCTGTACCGCCGCGCTGACCGGAGCATCCCCTGTAACCAGCACCGAAGGCATACCCTCAGGGTAGACCCCCACAAGGCGCAGGTAGCGGAGCGTCGAATCAAACACGTCTGTCACATCGGACCCCATCTTTAAGCCCGCGGCATCCCGCGTGTCACCCGAAATCGTTATGCGGTAGCGCGTTTCCGGCTCCGGTTCCCGTTCCGGTATGAAGATGACCGAACGGGATGACAACGGTACCGTCCACCCGGATAGTTGCGGCTCTATCGTAACGCAGCGCCCCACGCTGTCCGCATCCATCGCCCTGGTGAACTCGACGCCGACAGCGCCGCCCGCGCCCAGGCCGGTGGAAAGCCCCCCCGCGGGAACCCAGGGCCCCCAGAGCGCGCTCCCGGCGAAGTCCGCGGCGCCCGGCACGAAGATGCCGAGCGACTTCACCGCGGGGAGCGTCTTGTCCTCGTCCGTCACGAAGGAGCCCTCCGCCGCGGCGGCGAGGGGGGCGCCGGAAGCGCCCAGGGCCCGGACGCTCAGTTTCCAGGTATAGGTGGTCCAGGGCGCGAGCGCCTCGTCGGATGTCACCCTTAAGCGAAGGCCCTCGTCGAGCCACTCGAGGCGGCGCTCACCCGGGCAGTTGAAGGTCAGCGCCGTGTCCACCGAGGCGGCGTCCATGGGGAGTGAAAACTCCAGTTCGAGGAGCCGCTCCCCCGGCAGGAAGGCCGCGGTCGAGGCCCCCTCGGCGGGGAAGAAGCCGCGCAGATAGGGCCGCTGCCCCGGAGCGCCCGCGTAAAAGGGGATGCTCGTCGCGAGCGCGAGACTCCGCCCGTCGCGCGCCTCCACGCTGCCGGAGAGGCGCAGCACATAGCGCAGCCCCGGCTGCCAGGCCGCCCGCGGCGTGAAGGCCAGGCGCGGCCCCTCCCACGAGAGGTCGCCCTCGACCGAAGCCCCGCCGCCACTCACCTGGAGGGCCTTTTCCGCGTCCTCATGGTACACCTCGGTATCAAAGGTGATGGTCACCTCGGTGTACGCGCCGGCCAGAAGTTCCCCCGCCGCCGCAGGCACGGTCTTCACCGTCATCTCGCGCAGGTCGGCAAAGCCGCAGCCCAAAACCAGCGCGGCTGCCAGGCACACGGCGGCCAGACCCACTATCACTCTATTCCTTTTCATCATATCTCCTCATTCAGGGGTTTTCGGAAAAAGGCAGCAGCCCCGCAAGCCCCCCCGGCGGCAGGTCGAGCAGGGTCTCCAGTTGGCGCTCTGCCTCGAGGAGGGATACCGCGGCCTCGACCACCGCGATGTCGGCCTTGGCCAGGTCCTGCCGCGCCTCCATCAGATCGAGGCGCGTTATCTGGCCGAGGCTCAGGCGCAGTTCGGAGAGGCGGTAACGCTCCGCCTCCAGTGCCGCGGACTCGAGCGCGAGGCCGCGCTTCTTTTCCAGGAGGCCGCACTTTTCGAGCGCACTCTCGGCCGCGCGCCCCAACTGCCGCTCCATGTCGCGGTAACTCTCGCGCCCCAGGCGCAGCGCGAGTTCCGCCTGGCGCACACTGAGCGCGCCTGACAGGTCGGGCACGGGATTCAGCGAACTCTGCGCGGCCGCGGTGTAATCGGAGGGCGCTTCCCAGCCCGCGCTTCCGCCAAGGCTGCCGGAGAGCCAGGGTGACGAAAAATCCATGTTGAGTGAAACCGCCCAGTTGTGCTTGCTCAAGGGGTAGCGCTCTCCGGTCAGGCCGGCGGAGGCCTTCATCTGAATCGTGGGGAGCCAGGCCAGCCGCGCGGTCTTCAGGGAAACCTCCTGCTGCGCGAGGGAAAAACGCGCCTCCTCCAGTTGGGGGCTGCGCCCCAGGGCCAGCGCCCGCACTGTCTCGCCCGACGGAAACCGCGCGCTCCGCCTCACGTCCACCTCTTCCGTGAGCGGGGGCAGGGTGTCGAGGCCCAGCGTGTCCGCCAGGCTCTGCTCCGCCTCCTGTAGTTCTATCCCCACATTGATGATCTCGATCTTCGTCTGCGCCAGCGTAAGCTCCGCCTCGGTGAGGCTCATCGGGAGGGCCGCGCCCAGGGCCACCTCCTGCGCGAGGATGTCCCGCTGTTTTTGCAGGGACTCGCAGGCCGCTTCCTGAATGGCGAGCGTGGCCCGCACATAGAGCACCTGCCGGTACGCAGAGATGGCCGCGTCCGCAACCGCAAGGGCCTGCCGGTCAATCTGGCGCAGCCCCAGGTCCAACTGGGCGCGCTCCATTTGCCGTGACATGGCCAGACGCCCCCCATCCCAGACCAGTTGCTCGAGCGTAAGGGAGTAGTTTTTCGTGAACGAGTCCGTGCTGCTAAGGGAGAGGCGGTCGCTTTCGGACGCGGCGAGACTCAGTTTGGGGAAGTAGGCGCGCGCGCCCAGTTTCCAGGCCCCCTCCTGCAGCGCGCTCGTCGCGTACGCGTTCCGCAGTTCGAGCGAGGCCGCCACCGCAAGGCGCGCCGCGTCGTCAAAACTGAGCCCCCCGGGGGAGGCGGCAAACAGCGGCGCGGCGGCCAGTGTCAGGGCCAGCGCAAGCGCGGCGGCGGGGCGGCCGCGGCCGTGCCTCATTGTGCGGCCCTCTGTGCCGCCTTCCGGGGAGGCAGCGCGCGCAGGGCCTTTGCGAGCGCCGCCCGCGTCATGCGGTTCAGGGTCCGCGACGAGGAGAGGGTCTCGTTCCCCAGATGAAGCACCCGCCCGGCCGCCAGCGGCAGCACATCAGCCTCGTTCTCTTCGGCGGTCCTGACGCGGGCCTCCACCGAGATCGACTGCTTCGGTTTCAGGCCCTTGTGGTACGCGCGCTGCCGCGCCCGAATCTCGATACGGTAGTCCCACTCGTCATCCCGCACCGCATAGCCCTTTTCCATCAGGAAAAGCGGGACCATATCCCGAATCTCCGCGGCCACCGACTCGCGGTCTCCGGTCATGTCCACATAGACAGAGGAAATCCGCATAGTCCCCGCCCTCCCCACCTTTGCTCCGCCCTTCCACGTACTGGGCCCCGCCGCGCACGCGGCAAGCCCCGTAAGAAGCACCGAAAGCCCCAGCATCATCGCGCCTCCTTTCATCCTGGTCTTGTTCATGATTTCTCCTTTCCCTCCCAACGCACTTTTGGTGCGTGTTTTCATACACCTATAAGGAACTCGCGTACACTTTTTGTGCACTTTCTCAAAAAAAAAGTTGAAAAAAACGCATTTTTTTTCGGCATCGCAGCCAGGTGGGGAGTGGGGAGTAGGGAGTAGGGAGTAGGGAAGT
>JAISTO010000190.1 GCA_031272575.1 Treponema sp.
CCACAGATTTTTTATTACTAATCGTGCCTTTAATTTGGTGAAAATCGGTGATTATCTGTGTCTATCTGTGTAAATCTGTGGATAAATTCTTAATCTAAGTTATGGGACAAGTTTAGCCCTCTGGGGGGGTAGGGGGGGTCACGAAAGAAGCCATCCTCCCCCTGGGGAGGATGCGAAGACTGTCCTCCCCAGGGGGAGGATGGGGGGCTCAAAAAAAGCCCCCCGTCCGCCAGGCTTGGCGGACGGGGGGCCTCTTTTCCCGCTTTAGCGCGTTCGGACCGCGCCGCCGCGGGCGCCGCGGCGGCGGGTGGGCTTTTCGTCCACGACGCCTGCCTTGGCGCGGCCGCCACGGCGGGCCGGCCTTGCGGACGCCGCGGCCGCGGTGACCGTGCGGGCCGGTTTTTCCGCCGGCGCCTCTTCTTCAGGCGCGTTGATCAGGTCGAGGTACGCGCTGCCCGCGCTTTCCACATCGGGCACGGCCGCGTGCTTCTCTTCCGGCCCCGCGGTGAAGGACTGGCTTATGTCAGCCCGCACCGTCGAGCGGTTCCGGCTGAACGAGGCAAACGCCGCGTCCTGGAAGCCCTTCGACACCCCATGCAGGAACTCGTTGAGCACGTTCGCCATCGAGTCGAGCGTGGCCTTCTTGCGCTTAATTGACGTGATGTCGATGTCGAGCAGCAGCCCCGGCTGAATGTGGTAGGGGTTGATCGAGTACTCGAAGCGGCGATACTCGCTTTCGAGGAAGGCAAGCCGGTCTTCCATGACCCTGCGCTCGACCGGGTAGAGGTAGTCGTAGATCTTCTTGATGCGCTCCCGCATCTTGAGGATCTTGTTCCGCAGTTTGTCTTTTTCGTAGGTGTAGGTGCGGTTGGACTTTTCCACCTCGGTGTCAGCGGACTTGACGAACGCCAGTTCGTCCCAGACCTTCGCGACGTCCTCGTAGAGGGGCTCGCCGGTCTTGTCCTTGATCAGTTGCTTGATCTTGAGTTTCTGCTTTTCGGCCAGATCGGCAAAATCGGCGACCTTGCCCTTCTTGCCCCCGACGTAGATCACCTCGATGACATCCCAGAGGTGCTGAATCTCGGTTTCGAAGCTCTTCAGTTGCACGTCGTAAGCCTTGCGGTCTTCGGTCAACTGCGCGTTGTCGAAGTAGCGGAGCCGGATCTGGTAGCGCTCGTCCGGCAGGCTGCCCGCGTCGGTGTCCTCGTACTCGCGGATAAGCACCTCGCGCGAGTTTTTGAGGTTTTCGATGTACTGGTAGCCCATCTTCGCGCTGTCCAGGATCGAGGTGAGCGAATTGATGGCGGTGTTGAAGCCCCGGTTGCGGATATTTTCGATATCCACGATCTTTTTGAGGTTTTCGCGCACGTTGAGTTGATCGAAAGCGGCCGGATCGATTTCGGCGCGCAGGCCCGTGATCAGGTCGAGTATCTGCTTGGCCACGAGGGTGTAGCGCTTCGACTTGGGGTCGTCCGTCTTGTCGTCCGTGAAGTTTTCGACCTGGCCGAGTTTCTTGAAGATGACCTCGTCGTCGCCCAACTCCTCGAGCCCGCTGTCGACCCGCTCGTCCTTGAGGTTTTCGATGACACGGTCGATGGAACTGATCAGATGGTTGCTGATCAGGTCTTTTATCAGGTAATCGACGGTTACCTGATAGTGGAAGATGGGACTAATCAGCTCGGAATCGAGGATGTTGACCGACAGTTTGACGTCGGTGACCGTCTTCGGCTTGAGCAGATTGTCCTTGAACGAGCATTTGACGATAGAGTACGCGTTTTCGCCCCGCACAAAAGCGCCGGTGTCGCTTTTTTGGCGGAGTATCGCGTTCGTGTGCGTCTCCAGCTCGTTCACCCCCCGCTGGATGTGGCCCTGCAGGTGGCCGTACATATTCACCAGGGACTTTTCGATTTCCCCCGTGTTGAACTTGTCGGCCCCGCCGACCGCGTCGAGCAGGTCCGCCACCTCTTTCGGGGTGTAGCGGGAAAGTACCTTCGTCTCCTCTTTGTCGACGAAGTTCCGTACCTTCTTTACCATTTCATCTTCGCTCGTTACCATGTAACGATTGAACATGTTCTGGTAATTCTGGTTGAAGTAGTTGTAGAGCTTCTCCTTGATGCCGCCCATCACATCCAGACGTTCAAGCACGTCGCTGGGCAGTTTCGAGGTAAGATGGTGGACGACCTTGTTGGTCTCCTCCTCCAGAAGCTGGTCTACTTCGTTTTGCTGATCCCGGTACTCCTGTGCCAATGAGTTCCGGGAACCTACAGCACTCGGTTTTTCCGGATGAAACACATTCGGACTCTTGGGCAGATCAATGACTCCCATATTTTTCTCCTTCAAAGTGATTTAGTAAGGGTCTTTAAAAAAGACTCTATAATCGCATGTAGTATAACCGATCCCGCTCGAAAAAGTAAAGAGGGTAAGCGCGATTTTCCGCGTTTTTTTCTTGTTTTTTTCATTTTTTTGCCCCTACTTGCGCTTTTTCTCCCCGCTCCGCTATACTGTCACCATGAAAAAGACCCCAGCGGAAAAGCGGGCGGCGCGGCTCGTGCTCGAGGATGGGACGGAGTTCGCGGGCTTCTCGTTCGGCAAGGCGCGGTCCCAGGCGGGCGAGGTTGTCTTTACCACCGGCATGACGGGCTACCCCCAGTCGCTCACGGACCCCAGTTACCGCGGCCAGATACTCGTTTCAACCTACCCCCTGGTGGGGAATTACGGCGTGCCGCTCCAGCCCCGCACGAAGGAGCCCTGGTTTGATGCGGCGGGGCTGCCCGTGCACTTCGAGTCCCCGATCGTGCAGGCCGCGGGCTTTGTCGTGTCCGAGGCCTGCGAGGAGCCGAGCCACTTCGCGTCCACGGACACCCTGTCCGCCTGGCTTGAAAAAAACAACGTCCCCGGGCTCCGCGGCATCGACACGCGGGCGCTGACGAAGCGGCTGCGGGAGGCCGGCGTTATGCGGGGGAAGATCCTCGTCGAAGGCTGCGGGGACGTCAGCTTCGAGTCGGGGGTGGTGCCGCATCCTGTGGCGGAGGTCTCCCGCGCCGCGCCGCGGACCCTCGTGCCCGCGGGGGGCAGCGGAGAGAAGCCCCTCCGCATAGCGCTCGTGGACTGCGGGGTAAAGGCGAATATACTCCGCTGCTTCCTGGCGCGGGGGGCCGAAGTGCAGTGCCTCCCCTGGAATCACGACCTGGGGGGCATCGAGTACGACGGCCTCTTCCTGAGCAACGGCCCGGGGGACCCCAAGGCCTGCGGCAAGACGATCGCGGCGCTCCGGGGGGCCTTCGGCAGGGGCAAGCCCATCTTCGGCATCTGCCTGGGCAACCAGATCATGGCCCTGGCCGCGGGCGCCGATACCTACAAACTCCCCTACGGGCACCGCAGTCAAAATCAACCTTGTGTGGAAACGGGTACCGGGCGCTGCTATATAACGAGCCAGAACCATGGCTACGCGGTGCGCGGCGACACCCTGCCGCGCGGCTGGGAGCCCTGGTTCGTCAACGCGAACGACGGCACTATCGAGGGCATACGGGCGCTGAACGGGCCCTTCTGCGCGGTGCAGTTTCATCCGGAAGGCTGTCCGGGGCCCCGCGACACCGAGTTCCTTATCGACCGCTTCCTCGCGCAGGTGCGCGAGTGCTACACCGCGTAGTAGCAGTTCCGCAGTTCTTCCGCGCGGCAGCGCATTTTTTGGAGCGCTTTTATTTCAGTCTGGCGCACGGTCTCTGCCGAGATACCCATAACGAAGGCGATGCTTTTGAGCGTGGTCTGTTCGCAGCCCGCCAGTTGGAAGCGGTATATCAATATGCGCCGCTCGCGATCTTTCAGGCAGCCGAGCGCGCGGATCGTCTCCTGGCGGGAGGCTTTTTGCAGCAGAGCCCGCTCCGGGCTGTACGTGTAGTCCGCATGGGTGTCGATGTACTTCGTGCCCCCTTCGCGGGCCGTGTCAAGGGAAAGCGGGGCGCCGCTCAGTTCCCGGATATAGTCAAACTCGCCGCGGCTCAGCCCCACATCCCGCGCGATTTCGGTGTTGTTCGGCGCGCGCGCGAGGCGCTGGCTCAGCCGTTGCCCCGCATCCTGTATCCTGCGGAGTTTGTCCTCTTTGCGGTGCGGGAGACGTATGGTACGCCGGTGGTTTGCCAGAGAGCGAATGATTGCCTGCCTGATCCACCAGCAGGCATAGGTTGAAAAGCGGGCATGCCTTTCCGCGTCGAACTTTTCCGCGGCCCGTATGAGCCCCAGGTTCCCATCCTGAATAAGGTCCAGCAGGGTGACGCCCCTCTGCTGAAAGGACCGCGCCACTTTCACTACGAGCCTGAGATTCGCTTCTATGAGACGCTTTTTGGCGGCCGTGTCCCCATTGCGTATACGTTCTGCGAGTTGCTGTTCCTCTTCCGCGCTCAGAAGAGGTATGTTCCGTATTTGACTAAAGTAGTGATGTTGAATTAATACGTTGTCGTCCGGATACTTTCCGCCAAATACCGCGGTTGTTTTCATAGTCCCTCCTTAAAAAACACGAAAAAATGCCAGCAAATTCTGTGCCAAGTCGTGTATGCATTAAGGATGACAGAGATGCGCATCGTAAATCTTTACATTGTAACGAGTTATGAAAACCTGTCCGCCCGCGGGAATGCCGCCTTGTCCGTCCCTGTATGTTTTTTCATACAATTGATACGGATCTATGTATAAAAACAGGATGTTTGTATTATAACTAAAAAGTATGATGACCGGAACTTCTACCGCCTGGCAGGAGGAGGCGTACCGCGGCGCTTTTGAAGACGAACTGCGCGGGCTCGAGGCGCGCAGGCGGCGCGGCTGCAGCCTCGAGGAACTGGAGGGTACGCTGAAAGCGCTCTACGACATGGACGGCGCGGACTGGCTCGGCCGCGGGGCCGCGCAGGATGCGGCGCTTGCGGCCGCCATCGCGGCGCACGAGAGCGTCATCGCGGCATGGCGGGCGGAAAGCGGCGCTCAGTAAAACAGCGCCGTTTCCTCGCGGACCCAGAGCGGCTCCTTCCCGGGGACGTCGACGCAGACCCATGCGCCGGCGCGGGACACTACCGCGGCGGACTGCCCCTCAGGGAAGACCGCGCCGGAAAGCGCCTGGACGTCCGGGGCGCGGCTGCCGGCCCCCGCGCGGAGCACCGCCGAGCGCCCCTTCCCCCCTCCGAGCCAGAACGCAAAGGCCCCCAGCAGCAGGCAGGCCGCGGGAAGAGCCCAGAGGACAAAGCCCCCGGCCCTTCGGCGCGCGCGTTTGAGCAGGAGCAGGCCCGCAAAGGCCAGGCCGCAGAGCCCCGCCCCTGCCGCGCAGAGGGTACCCAGGGCAGCCGGGCGCCAGGGCTCCGCGCGCGCGCTGACCCCCAGCGCCTCCTCGAGCGCGGCCCTGAGCGGGGTGAGCGCGGGCCCGTAGAGGCGCCTGCGCTCCGCCCCACGGAGGAACGCGAGCGTCTCGGGGCGCCGGCCGGCCTCCCACAGGGCCCTGGCCTCGGCGGCAGCGCCGTGGTAAGCCCCCCGGAAGGGCAGGGGGACGCCCTTGTCCGTCAACTCGGGGAAGGGCAGGGGGGCCTGCCGTGCGTCCGGGGAGGGGGAGGGGACGCCGCCCCTCTCCCCGGGGGGCTGCGGCGCCGCGGGGAGAGGGGGCGCCGCCGTGGGGGACGCCTCCTGTCCGGCGGCGCGCAGGGGTATGGCGAGGCGGGGCGCGCGGGCCGCGAGGCCCCGGCCGCTAAAGTCCCAGGGACCGAGGACCACTTCTTTCCCCCCTAAAGGAATTATACGAAAACGGTACAGGCCCCGCCCCTGCCGGGGCAGTTCTTCCAGTATGGCATTGAGCGGCGCGAGGCCCTTGAAAAATGCCGCGGGAATATCGCGCGGCCCCTGTATCAACTTTAATGCCGCCTCCCCGGGGCTGCCTCGGGTCAAAAAGGCCGGCGCTTCGGTCCATCTGAGGATATAACTTTCCGTGTCCTTTACCGGTGCGGCCTCCGCCACGTTAATTTTTAGTGCCCCGGTGAAGCCCCGTTTCCCCTCGGCCAGCACCTGGAAGGGGGGGATAAGCAGTTCGCCCGCCTCGAGGAGGGTAAAGGTGAACTCCGCGGCGGTCCAGCGGCTGAGCGGGCTCCCGTCAGGCCGCAGCGCCGTGGGCGCGGACGCGCCGGCATTAACGACCCTGGCGGTCGTGCGGGCCTGCTCGAGCGCTATGGTCTCCGGGAAATCCGGGGGCAGAATGCGCAGGTCCCCTGAGGCTTCGTGGTCGATCAGGAGCGTGAGGGTCCAGGGTTCGCCCGCACGGGGGGAGGGGGGATCGGTTTCGAGGATTAAGGTGATGGGCTCACGGGAGTCCTCGGGAAGCGCGGGTTCCGGCTCCGCGAGGAGCGGCTTCTCGTCCGGGGCCTCGAGCAGGTCGAGAATCTCGGCCTGCGTGTCCCTGGCCGCGTCCTCATTCGCTGCCTCAGGGCCCTCCTGCGCGCCCGCGAGGGGGGTGACGCAGAGGCAGAGGAGCCGGACTGCTAGTAATCCGGGCCCGTGTAGCCGCCGCCGGCGTCCCAATCCTGGTTTTTCCATTGTTCCTCTTCTTTTGTTCGAAGGTAATTGAAAAGCGCGGAGGCGCCGTCCCCTTCGTCATCCACCCGGGCCTGCCCCGCGGCCCGCGCCGCGCTCAGCAGCGCGTCTTGCCGCAGCAAACTCAGTTCGAGGTTGCGCTTCGCGTCGATACGGCTGCTTTCCGCTTCGAGCGCCCCCCTGAAAGCGGCGGCCGCGCCCTCGTAATCCCCACCGGAGAAAAGCGCGATGCCCCGGTTGTAGCGCACACGGTAGAGCAGTTCGGGGTGCCCCGCGCGGAGCGCCCCCTCCTCCGCGCTCTGGTAGCGGGCGAGCGCGGCCCGATGTTCGCCCAGGGCCTGGTAGACAGCGCCCAGCCCGAACTCCGCGTATGCGGAGACCTCCGGGTACTCCCGCGCGCGGAGGTAGGCCCCTATGGCGCGGGTGGGGAACCCGAGGGACTGGTACCATGCCCCCTCGACAGCGAGCAGTTTTCCTTCAGCCCCTTTGCAGGCGCCGGCAAGAGTCAGCAGCGGGAGGCTGCTGATAAAAAACGCCCAACGGCGAAAAAAAGTTTTCATTGTCATTTAAAAAAAAGCCTGTTCAAAAACTTCAGTTTTTGAACAGGATCAGTATACCCAAAGATGAAAAAAAATGATAGTATGCCGTATATGATTGCGGATTTTGACGGGTTCATTTTTGATCTTGACGGGACGCTCCTCGACTCGATGGGGATCTGGCAGCGCATTGACAGGGATTGGTTCGCGGAAAAGGGCCTTCGCGCGCCCGCTAACCTGAGCGGGATCTTCCGCAGCATGACGGCGCGGCAGGCCGCGGATTACGTCGTGCGGCGCTTCAGGGTGGGGCTCAGCGCGCAGGAGGTGCTGGCCGAGTGGGAACGCGCCGCGGTGGAGCAGTACCGCAGCGGCGCGCCGCTCAAACCAGGGGCCGCCGCCCTGCTCGCCGCGCTGCGCGGCGCGGGGAAAAAATGCGCCATAGCGACCTCCTGCTTTCCCGCGGCCTGTGAAGCGGCGCTTGCCGCGCAGGGGCTGCGCGCTTTTTTCGACGCGATAGTGTACTCATGCGAGGTGCGCACGGCCTCGGGCAGCCCCGCGGACAAGTCCGGCCCCGAGATCTGGCGCGCCGCGGCCCGGGCCCTGGGGCTTCCCCCGCGGCGCTGCGTTGTCTTCGAGGACCTCGCGGAGGCGCTCAGGGGCGCGCGCTCTGCGGGCATGGGCTTTGCCGCGGTGTACGATCCCTCCTGTCCGGACTGGCCGGCCTTCGCGGCAGACGCGGATTATGCGTTTTTTTCGCTGGAAGAAGCGCGGTATGCCCCTTGACATCTTTTTCACTATTAATATACTTATTTATGCCGTACTGTGGGTATGGCTAATCTTTTTTGGAAGGAGAAAGCAATGACACAGAGCGATCTGTTCCGTTTGTCCGCGGAGGACGAGGACGAGGATGAAGACCTCGAGGACGAGGACTTCGACGACATGGAGGACGGCTTCGAGGACGACGACGAAGACGACGACTTCGAGGACGAAGACGACGACTTCGACGAGGACGAAGACGACGAGGACTTCGACGAGGACGAAGACGACGACTTCGACGGCTACGAAGACGAGGAAGAAGTCGAATATGACGACTTCGACGAATAGGAGGGAGTGTCTCTCATGATAGAAGTGCGGAACCTTACCAAAAAGTACGGTCCGGTGGAGGCGGTAAAGGACGTGTCCTTCTCGGTGGGGAGGGATCAAGTCCTGGGCTTCCTGGGGCCGAACGGCGCGGGCAAGACCACGATCATGAAGATACTCACGGGGTTTCATTATCCCAGCGCGGGGGAGGCGCTGGTAGAGGGCGTCTCCGTGCAGGAACACCCGACCGCGGTAAAACGCAGCATCGGGTACCTGCCGGAGAGCGTACCCCTCTACGGCGACCTTAGCGTCGAGGAGTACCTTTCATTCCTTGCCCGTATGCGGCTGGTGGAAAAGAGCGCCCGCAAGGCGGCGCTCGAGCGGGCGGTCGAGGCCTGCGGGCTCGGGCCGGTGCGCCGTAAGCGCATCGACACCCTGTCCAAGGGCTACCGCCAGCGCACCGGCTTAGGCCAGGCGATCATCCACGATCCGTCCATCCTCATCCTGGACGAGCCTACGACGGGTCTGGACCCCAACCAGATCATCGAGATACGCTCGCTCATCAAAAGCCTGGGGCAGAGCAAGACCGTCATCCTCTCGACGCACATCCTGCAGGAGGTGGAGGCGGTCTGCTCCAACGTGCTCATCCTGAACGGGGGGCGCATCGCCGCGCAGGGCACGCCGGAGGAGATCGCGGCCACGATGAAGGGCGGCGACACCTGGAACCTCTGCCTCAAGGGGCTGGGGGCCGCGGCCATCGAGGCGAAGTTCGCCGCGAAGTTCGCGCGCGGCGGGGCCGAAACGAGCGCCCTCAGCGTCACCGAGCAGGATGACGGCACCACGGGCCTCAGTTTCTTCATCGCCGGGGGCGACGACGGCGCGGGCGAGCGGATTTTCGACTGGGCCGTGGCGTCGGGGCTCAAGATACTGGCCATGTCGCGCAAGAAACTGAGCCTCGAGGACATCTTCGTGCAACTTACGACCGACCAAAACGCAAAGGAGGCGGCATCGTGAACACCTTCACTACCCTGAAAAAATCGCTTATCCGGACCGGATCACTTGCGGGCAAGGAACTCTACTCCGCGCTCTACTCGCCCGTCACCTACGGCATTGGGGTCTTTTTCCTCTTGTTCGTGTCGATCTGGTTTTTCTTCCTCCAGCGCTTCTTCGCGAACAACCTTGCCTCGCTGCGCTCCTTCTTCGGCACCTTCCCGCTCGCGTTCATCTTCGTCATCCCAACGCTTACAATGAAGTCCTGGGCCGAGGAGCGCAAAACCGGCACCGTGGAGCTGCTGCTCACCATGCCGTTCTCCGAGTGGGAGCTGGTCGGCGCGAAGTTCCTGGCCGCGCTCGCGCAGGCGGCCCTGTTTATCACCCTGACGGCGGCGGTGCCGCTGAGCCTCTCTCTGCTCGGCGCTTTCGAGGGGGGCGTCATCTTCACCGAGTACGCGGGGGCGCTCCTGCTTGCCGCCTGCGCGGTCAGCCTGGGCATACTCCTTTCGAGCCTCGCCAAAAACCAGGCCGGCGCCTTCCTGGGGAGCGCGGTGGTACTCATGGCCGTCATGCTTATCAATCAGGTGCCGCTGCTTGTCACCCTGCCGGATGCTATCGTCAACGTTATCAACTACCTGTCACTTTCGTTTCATTTTGAAAGTTTTTCGCGGGGCCTTTTGGACAGCCGCGATCTGGCATTTTTCATCATCAGCACCTTCCTGTTCTTGTACCTCAACACGCAGGCGCTGGTGTACCGGAAGTGGAAGTAGGAGGAACCATGACAAAAAAACAGCAAACCATCATTACTACTTTGACGCTGGCCATCATCGTGCTGGCGCTCATGCTCAGTTCGCGGCTCTGGTTCAGGGCCGACTTCACAAAAAACAAGGCGTACACGATCTCGAAGGTGAGTCAAAACCTCTACCTCGAAATCCCCGATCAGGTGCGGATCACCTACTACATTTCGAGTAAACTCTCGCAGGTGCACCCCATGCCCGGGGAGGTAGACGACCTGCTCCGGGAGTACGCGGCCCACTCGCATGGCAAGATACGCTACACGCGCAAGGACCCGGTCAAGGCCGGCCTCGCGCAGGCGGTCGAGCAGATGGGCATAGTGCCCCAGCAGATCCAGACTACCGAAAACAACGAATTGAGTTTTGCCACGGTCTACACCGGTATCTCGATAGAGTATTTGGATAAAGTGGACGTTTTACCGGTTGTATTCAGTTTGGACACCCTCGAGTACGACCTCTCCTCGCGCATACGGAGCCTTATCCGGGGCACGGCGCGGGAGGCCGGGGTTATCGTGGGGGATTCGTTTCGCACCTGGGGGCAGGGGAGTTACCAGTCCTTCGCGCAGAGCCTCACGCAGAGCGGCATAACGGCGCGTGTTTTGAGCCCGGGGGATGAAATCCCGGACGCGCTGCCCTGCCTCTTCGTGCTTGGCGGGGCGGAAAACCTGGACGACTGGGCCCTCTACCGCATCGACCGCTACATACGCGGGGGGGGCAAGGTCTTCTTCGCGGTGGACAGTACCTATGTGGATGTTCAGGCGAACTTGAACGTGCGGGCGCTCGAGGACAAGGGCCTCCTTGCCATGCTGGCTTCGTACGGCGCGGTCGTAAAGCCGGAGATGGTGCTCGACAAAACCGCCCACACGATAACGGTGACGGTGGAAAGCCGGCCGGGGCTCAGGCAGTACCGTATGATGCAATACCCCCACTGGTTCCAGGTGCAGCAGAACGCCGGGGCCAAAGGGCACCCCTTAACCGCCAACTTTTCCGGCCTCGACCTCTACTGGCCCAATCCGGTCGCGCTGGCTGATCCTCTGCCCGAAGGGGTCACGGGCACGGTGCTCTTTCATAGCACCTCCGAGGCCTGGCTCGAAACGCAGAATTTCACGGCGAACATCGACATGGCGTACCTGTTTGAAAGTGAAAAGGACGCGACGCGGGGTGCCAAGCCCCTGGGGGTAGACCTTACGGGGGTATTCCCCAGTTGGTTCGAGGGGAAACCCACCCCCACGCGGGAGGGCTCGAGCGAAACCCTGCCTGATATGCCCGCAGAGGCAAAGAGCACCCGCATCATCGTGGTGGGGAGCAGTGATTTCGCGGGCGCAAGCGAGCAGACCACAAACATGACGCAGCGCAACATCAGTTTCCTGCTCCAGGCCGCGGACTGGCTCGGCAACGACGACGACATGGTCAGCATAGGGAACCGCAGCACGGAGCCTGCCCGCCTGGACAAGATTCTCGACGAAGGGAAGAAAAAGGCGGCGCAGAACTGGGTCATCGCCATAAACGTGGGGCTGGTGCCCTTCCTGCTGCTTGCCGTGGGGCTGCTCGTGAGCGCCCGCCGCAGGAGGTATATGCATGGATTATAAAAAAAAGGTGATAGTGCTCGCCGCGGTCTGCGGGGCGCTTGCCCTCGTCTACGCGGGGACTATCGTGTTCAGCGCGGAGCGCCGCGCGTCCCGGAGCGCGGCCTTCGCGTGGCTCAGCAAAGACGCGGCGGCCCAGGCGGATAAAATCACCCTTAGGGGGAGCGAAGGGGAGACGGAACTGCACAAGATCGGGGGCGCCTGGGTCATCTCGAAAGAGGGCAACGACTATCCGGTAAAGCAGGAGCGGGTCGACGACTTCCTCGCGCTGCTCTCCGAAAAAAAGGCCTACCCCGTGCAGGCCCGCAGCGAGAGCGCGCAGGAGGCGCTGGGGGTAAGCGAGGCCGCCGCGGAAGGCCGCATCGTGATCCGGGGGGGCTCGGCCCCGGAGGGCATCGAGAAGCCCGCGCTGCTCGAGCTCCTGGTGGGCAACTACGACGCGGCAGGCGCGCTCTACTTCCGCCGCGCCGCGGACAAGGAGATCCGCTCGGGGGAGAGCACGGTCAAGTCCTACCTCGACTCGCAGGAGAGTTCCTGGTACAACCTCGCGCTCTTTCCGGGCGCGAAACTAACGCCCCAGGTGGTGCAGCGCATACAGGTGACCATGCCCCCGAAGGATGAAAGCGCCGACGAAGGTGACGCCGCCGCGGCGGCCACGCCGGCCGAATTCACCCTCGCGCGGCAGAACGGCGGCTGGGTCCGCGAGGACACGGGCGAGACGCTGGACACCGCCAAGGTGGACTCCTACCTCCGCGCCATCCTTGACGCGTCCGGCGAGGACTTCGATCCCAAGGGCATACCGAGCGACCCCTCGCTGAACGAGGGCCGCATAGTCCTCTCGCTGGGGGATAACTCGAGCCGCACCATCCGCATAGGCCCCAAAGACGAGCAGGGCAAGCGGAACGCCTCGGTCTCCGGCTCCGGCTTCGTGTACCGCCTCGCGTCCTGGACCGTGGGGCGCATATTCAAGGGGCCGGAGGACTTGAAGTAGGGTGACCACTGTTGCCTTTTCCCTTGTAAACTTGTTATTTTATTATAAAATGTTGAGCCTGTTCAAAAACTATATCGACAGTGCGCAAGGCAACACAGTTGCCTTTAGCGCACGGTTTTTGAACAGGCTCTTGCAGTTTTTCGCGCCAAAGGCGCTACAAAACTGCGTTTTTTAAGGTAGAAGTTCAAAAACTGAAGTTTTTGAAC
>JAISTO010000038.1 GCA_031272575.1 Treponema sp.
GCCTATGCCGAACGCTTTCGACAGGCTGGGGCTTATGCGGGCGAGCGCGTCCTGCGGCAGGGGCGACACCGACATCGCGTACATACGCGTCGTGCGGACGATCTCGCCCGCCACGATGAACTCGGGGTCCGTGCGGAACATGACGGAGCCGGGGTGGATCATGATGCGGTCCGCGGTGAGGCTGCGGTAGGTCTCGCGGCCCTCCCGGCGGCACACGAACTGGATATGCCCCCGCGCTATCGCGCAGAGGTAGTCGATCATAGGGCCGCCCGAGAGGAGCGGGAACCCCATGCCGGAGACGATCAGTTCCAACTGCGCGACAATGTTGACGATCTCCGCCATGGCACGCTCGTCAAGATACTTTCGTTCGCAGAACTCCCCCTTGCGGGGCGCGTCCATGTACGCGTGGTACAGTTTGAGGTACGAGACGAAATCCCCCCCCGGGTCGCGGAAACTGTGGTGCGCCCGGCGCGCGTCGATCTCTTCGCCGGGGGGCAGCAGGTAGGGGCTCTGCGTCGAAAGGAAGGCGGCCGCGATAAGCGTTTCGCCGGTGACCTTCGGGTATTGCAGCAGCGCCTCGACGATGATGCGGGACTGCCGGGGCAGCAGGGGGAACTCGGTCATCATCTTGCCGATATGGGAGAGGCTGCGGTCGCTCTCGAGCGCGTCGAGCAGGTTCAGCGTGTCGATGGCCGCCAGTATGCCCTCGCGGCCGGGGGGCGCGATAAAGTCAAAATCCTCGAACGCGGTAATACCGAGGTCCGCCATGCGGAGCACCACCTCGGAGAGGTCGGTGCGGAAAATTTCCTCGGTGGTGAAGAGGGGCCGCGTCTGGAAATCCTTGCGGGTATAGAGGCGATAGCAGGAGCCCTCCCGCGTGCGCCCGGCCCGTCCCTTGCGCTGATTGGCGGACGCGCGCGAGATCGGCGCCTCTATCAAACTTGAAGTGAAGGTGCGCGGGTTGTAAAAGTTGAGTTTCGAAAGCCCGCTGTCGATTACCGTCGTAATGCCGTCAATGGTGACCGAGGTCTCCGCGATGTTCGTGGAGATGATCACCTTGGTCTTGCTGCCCGGGGCCCTGTCGAACACCCGCTCCTGCTCCTCCTTGCCGAGCCGGCCGTAGAGCGGCAGGATATAGAGCCGCGAACCGGAGGGCCCTTCCGCGAGGCGCGCCATGCACTCTTTGATCATGCGCTCGCCGGACAGGAAGATGAGAATGTCGCCCGGGCGCTTTTCGTACATGACGCGCTGCACGATCGTGTCGATCTTCGCGAGGAGCGCCTCCTCCGCCGCGCTGCCGGCCCCCTGGCCGCTCAGCACTTCCGGCGGGTCGTAGATAAGGGTGACCGGATACATTTCCGCGTCAATTTTGACGATAGGGCATTCGCCGAAGTATTCGGAAAAAACCTCCGCGTTAATCGTGGCGGACGATATGATGACCTTAAAGTCTTTGCGCATCTCGAGTACGCGCTTTAAGAGCCCCAGGATGAAATCGATGTTGAGGCTCCGCTCGTGCGCCTCGTCCACGATGAGGCAGTCGTAGCGCGAGAGCCAGGGGTCGAGTTTCATTTCCTGAAGCAGGATGCCGTCAGTCATTATTTTGATTTTAGTGCCCGGCAGCGTTTTATCCTCGAAGCGCATTTTGAAACCCACTTCGCCGGGCATCGGTGTTCCCAGCTGCCGCGCGATAAATTCGCTCACCGACAGCGCCGCGATCCGCCGCGGCTGCGTCACCCCTATCGCGCCATGCGCGCCGTAACCCGCGTGGTACAGTATTACCGGCAGCTGCGTCGTCTTCCCCGAACCCGTGGGGCTTTCTACCACCACCGCCTGATTCGTCTCGAGCGCCTTAAGGATAAGGTCTTTGTGCCGGTACACCGGCAGGTCAAGGTACTGCATGAAGGGAGTATAGCACAGGGGGGAAGGGGTGCGCAAGGGCGCGTCATTGACATCCTCGCGTTTTCCCGCTACAATCGGTACTTATGACGGCATCGGCTTGGATAGCATCCTCCCTTCTTATCTTCCTGCTTGTTGGAGCGGCTGCGCCCGCCTGCGCGGAGGATTGGTACGTCTCGAACACGGGCGGGATGAGTCTCGAGTATTCGGCGTCGAAGGCCTCGGCGCTGCGGCATAAGTACGCGCTCAGTGTGAGTGCGGTGGAGGGGGGGGCGCTGCCGAAGGTGATCCGCGAGTATTACAGCGCGGAGTATGATATTGAATTGCGGGTGCTCTACGAAAACCGGGCCGAGTTGCGGCGGCAGTGGCTTTTCCTTGACAAGACCGGCCATGTCCGCCTGGCCGCTTCCGGGGAAAAGGCCTTTTTTGAGGACAAGAAATCCGCGCCTGCCCACGCCTCCGCAAAAACAGAACCGGAAGGGAAATCACCTATCGGCTTTGTCGAACTCTACAACACGCAGGGGCTGATTACCCTCGAGCGGCGTTTTTCATCCTCAGGGCGGGAGCGGCAGTTGCGCTACTTCTACCGGGGGGACGCACTCGTGCGGGCCGAGACCTACGAGATCGCGCCTCCGGGTACGCCGGGCGGCGCCGGTCAGCAGAAGCGCCTCGCGGTGGACTATTACCGCTACACGCGCTTCGGCGCGCTCCGCGCAATCGATCGCCGCCTTTCGGAGGGGGACGCGGACGCGCAGCGAATCGATATGCCGCGGTTCAGCCCCAACTTCGCGAAAAACCTGCCGCCGGTGAATCCGGGGGTCGCGTATGGCTCCGTGTTTCCCGACGAGGCCCCGGTCACGAGCGCGCGGATCCGCTACGACACGGACAGCCGCGGCCGTGTGCTGAAGGAAACCCACATGGACGAAGAGGGAAACGTCACCGGCACGATGACTAACACCTGGCAGGGGGATCGGCTCGCGGTTATGCACTGGGAGGCGGGCGAGGGGGACACGAAGGAGGAGCGCAAAACCGAGTACGAGTATGACAAAGAGGGGAACCGCACGGCCGAGCGGAATTACCGGAACGACGCGCTCGAGCGGGTGGTCATTATTGATGGTAAAAAAGAAACCGAGGAATTATACATGAACGGCAAGGCGATCCTGCGGGCGATCTACGAGAACGGCCGCAAGGTCTCGGAAGAGCCCCTGCCCCCTTGACTCTTTTTCTGTCATTTTTTATACTCTCTCTATCATAAAGGTGACAGGAGTGTCTCATGAAGATGACCTATCAGCCGAGCAAGGTCAAGCGGAATCGCAAGTTCGGGTTCCGGGCGCGGATGAAGACCCGCGGCGGCCGGCTCGTGCTCAAGCGGCGGAGGGCCAAGGGCAGGTACAAGTTAACCGCCTCGGACGAGAAGAAGCCCTACTAGCGGCGGATACGGCGCTCTCGCGGGGGGGCTTCAGGTTCCCCCGGGCGGAGCGGCTCAAGAAGCGCGCGGATATACGGCGGGTGTTTACGAAGGGGCGAAAAGTCTCCTGCAAGGGGGCCGCGCTCTTCACGCTGGCAAACGGCCTCGCCCTGCATCGGGTGGCTTTTTGCTTTGCCCGCAAGTTCGGGCCCGCCGTGCGGCGGAACCGGGCCCGCCGCCTGGGGCGCGAGGCCTACCGCGCCTTAAGGCCGCGCTTAACCGGAGCGCGCCGTTGCGACATCGTGCTGCTGCTTTACCCCGGTACGGATACCCTGGCGGATCGCGCGGCGCAGTTGGAGGCGCTGCTGGGCCGCGCGGGGCTTTTATAAGGAAACGGTATGGATAGCAAAACCCCCGGCCAGCGGGTACTGCTGGCCCTCATTCGCTTTTACCAGGGGGCGCTGTCCCCCTGGCATGGGGCGTGCTGCCGGTATGTGCCTACCTGTTCCGCGTATACGCGGGAGGCAATCGAAAAATACGGGGCCCTGAAGGGCCTCCGACTCGGCCTCCTGCGCCTCCTGCGCTGTCATCCCTTCCACGCGGGCGGCTGGGATCCGGTCCCATAAGGAAAAAACGGTATGGATAAAAAAACGATACTTGCCATCGGCCTCTCGGCCGCGGTCATCGTGGTGTTCTATCTGGTGCAGGGGCTCATCTTCCCCCGCCAGGATCAGGCGGCGGCAGCGCCCCCCCAGCCCGCGGCACAGGAGGGCGCCCTGCCCGAAGCCGCTGCGCCGGGTGCGGCGCCGGTTGCGGCAGCCCCATCTGATGGCGGCGCTGAAGACGGGGCCGGCGGCGGGGCGGGAGCCCTGCCCGCGGCGGCCGCCGTGCCTGACGCGCCCCTTGTCGAGGAGCGGGTGGCGCTTGAGACGCCGCTGGTCAGCGCGGTGCTCTCGAGCCGGGGCGGGGACATCGTGTCCTTCAGGCTGAAAGAGCATACCGAAGAAAGCGGCTTTGTCGAGATGGTTCTGCCGGTGAACGGCAGGGAGTCCCATGCCTTCACCCTGGGCTTCGGCGGCCCGGAAAGCGCCCCCGCGGAAAACCTCTTTCGGGTCAGCACCCGCCCCTCCGCGGAGCACCCCTACGACATCGCCTTTACCGGTACCTTCACCCTTGCAAACGGCCAGGCCTTCGACCTCACCAAAAAGTATGAATTCAAGCCGGACGAGTACCTTTTCAAATTAACCGTTTCCCTCAACGCGGGGAACACGAGCCAGGCCTTCGACTTCGGGGGGGCCGCCTACACCATTGGCTACGGGCCGCAGATGGGGCCCGCCTTTCAAAAACTCGATCAGCGTTACGAGTATCGCCGCTACAACACCTACATAAACGGCAAACTCAAAACCGAAAAGGTGAGCGACCGGGAACTCTTCACCACGAAAAACAGCGGCGCGAAGTGGGCGGCCATTGCGGGCAAATATTTCACCGTGGCCGCCATCCCCATGCTCGCTCAGTACGACCTCTCCTTCGATGCCCGCCCCACGGCGGGCCTCGCGGCCTCGTCGCGGCTCCTCCTAACCCGCCCTGCCGTCAACGCGTCCCGCCAGGACGACTCCTACTACTTCTACCTCGGCCCCAAGACGCAGGACACGATGAACCGCTACAACAACGGCAAGAACGGCTTCGGCCTTACGGATCAGGACCTGGCAAAAATCGCGAACAGCGGGGGCTTCCTTGCGCCCCTCGAGTGGCTCCTCAAAATCCTGCTCCAGGCCTTTCACTTCGTGGTGCGGAATTACGGCGTGGCCATCATCCTGCTGACTATCCTCGTCAAGGTGCTCATGTTTCCGCTCACCAGGAAGCAGTCTGAGTCTACATTGAAAATGCAGGCCCTCGCGCCCAAAATCAAGGAACTGCAGACGAAGTACAAGGACAATCCGCAAAAAATGAACGCGGAGATGGCCGCCTTCTACAAAAAAGAGGGCTACAACCCGCTCTCCGGCTGCCTGCCGATGCTGATACAGATACCGATCTTCTTCGCGATGTACAACCTTTTCAACAACCACTTCGACCTGCGGGGCGCGCTGTTTATTCCCCACTGGATACCCGACCTTTCACGGCCGGAGACGATCTATCATTTTGAAAACTTCAGCGTCCCCCTGCTCGGCTGGACCGACCTCCGCCTGCTGCCCTTCATCTATGTAGGCTCCCAACTCATCTACGGCCGCGTCACCCAGACCCCCGACCAAAAAGGCGGCACCCAGATGAAGTTGATGATGTACGTCCTCCCGATCGTCTTCTTCTTCATCCTGTACGATGTGCCGTCCGGGCTCCTGATCTACTGGATCATGTCCAACGTGCTCACACTGGTCCAGCAGATGATCATCAACAAGTACATGGCGAAGCGAAAAGCCGCGGAGCCCGCCGCCGAGCCGTCCGGCCGCGGCCCCGTAATCGCGCCGCGAAAAAAGAAGCGGCGTTAGCGGCTGCCCACTTGAAAAAGCGGTTCGCTCCCCCGTCATTCCGCATCTCGCTCCCTCAGTCATTTCGCATCTCGCTTCCCCCGTCATTCCGCGGCTCGACCGCGGAATCTCTCCCCGGGCGCCGCTCCCTCTCCGCATTACGCACAAGATCGACCCGCAAGTAAAAGTTTTAGGGAGTAGGGAATGGGGAATGGGGTGCGTTTTGCAAGTTTAAACCGAGGAAGGTATCGAAAATGTTTGAAGTACTGGAACGGAATGTCAAAGCGGAACGGGCGGCACGGGATGCGGCCCGGGGACATCAAGGACGAAAGTGCCCACTTCGCCGATCTCGACCGCGAGGCAAGGGACTCCGACATCGTCAAGCGGGTCAGACTGCCCAGCCCTGACACCCCCGAGGTCTACGCCATCGCGCTCGTTGAGCACCAGAGCACGGTTGATTTCAGCATCGTGAACCGGGTGTCGCATTACATCGACCGCATCTATATGACGCTCTTGGCACTGCTGCTTCAATCTTCCACATCGACCCGCAGGTAAAAGTTTTAGGGAGTAGGGAA
>JAISTO010000136.1 GCA_031272575.1 Treponema sp.
ATACGGGCGCGCCCGGCAGTATGCTGCGCGCCGTGCCCCCGGCGAACGCCACATTCAGGGTAACGCGGCCCGGGGATGCGTCCGTGTTCCCATTGCCCGGGCATCCGAGCGCGGCAAAAGACGCCGCGCAGAGCCCGATCATTAAAAAACGTGCAAAAGTTTTCATGCTCTGCCTCCTAAAAAATTTCTTTCGTGTACAAGAGGGTTCCGAAGCCGGGGATATCGTAGTCTCCCGCGGCGCCATTGTCCGGGCCGCTTTCGACCGTCCAGGAACCGCTATTCTCGACTCCCATTTTGGTGTAGGTGAGTTTCGAGTCCGGAAGCCCCTTTATCACCTTGTAGTGATAGTAGGGCAGGTACCAGATGGGCCGCACGGTACCGCGCCCATCAGCGCTCACGACGGTATGGACTTCAGTCTGCGCGCCGCTGTTCAAGTTGCCGTAGACCCGCGTGTACTCGTGGAAGGGCACGTCTTCGAGCGCGATGTTGTACTTTGCGACATACTCGCAGCACTTCAGGAAGCGGTTGTCGTCGTAGCCGAAGAAGTCGTCCCCCTGGGTCCAGGCGATGCTGCATATCATGCCGAGGAGCCCGATGTTCAGCGTGCAGTGCCCCTGGTCGCGGCCGGATTCCTGGTTCTGCGCTATCTCCAAACCGCCCCCAAGGTCGTGGATATAATTGATGGCCTTGTCCCACCTGCCGTTCCCGTTCCCTGAAAGCAGGTAGTTAATGCCGCGGTTGTAAATGTCACGGCGATCCGCCACGACGCCGATAGCGAGCGTGGCGGCAAGGTTCGCCAAATCCCAGTTCGCCCAATAGTGATCGTCACGGCAGTTGTTGTGGCCCGTAAGAAAGGTGTCGTTGCCGTTGTTGGTAAAGGGTGAACCGGCCCTGTTGCCGTAGTAGAACACATCCACAAGCCACTGCTGAAAGTCCGCAAAATCGGTCGGATCCCAGCCCTCGTAATCGCGCAGGAGTTCTCCGGCCACGGCAAACTGGTACCCGTAGATACCCGCGGCCAGGGCCCAGTCGCTCGTGCCGCTCACCAGTTCGCAGACATCGGCCCAGTGGTTCAGGATGCCGATAGCGGCCTCCGCATACGCGGGGTCGTCCGTGAGTTTCCAGCGCACCGCTTTTTGATAGGCGCCAGCCACGGCCCAGCGCGCGTACTGGTAGTTTTCGGTGTAGGTACCCCCTTTGTAAGAGATTTCCGCGCCGGTCCCCCGCACGATTACGACGGTAGCGCCTTTTTCCCGGTCGTTATACCAGTCGGCCCCGTCATTAAAGTTGAGTTTTGCGTGTTTGGTCGCGGTAAGCGCGTTCCAGCCGGAAATCCAGGGCTCCACATTCGCCGCAATCTTCGCCTTGATAAGGTTAAGGTCGCTCTGCGGGTGCAGCCCGCCATTGTGCAGCATGGCAACCGTGTTGTCTTTCGGCGTGATCTGCACCGCCGCCAGCGCCGCCTGCTCCACGGTAAAGACGATTTCTGCCGCGTAAGGCCGCCCGTCCTTTTCCACCTGCACCGAGAGGCGGTACTTGCCTGGCAGGTAGTCGTCCGCGTCCACGGTGAAGGAAGCGCTTGTGGCTCCGGGCACCAGCACCCCGTCGATGGCCCAGCCGGTCACGTCGAAGCTGCCTGAGGCCGTCACCGTAAGGGTGTCAGGGTCGCCGCCGCGGTAGATGGTACCGCTTTCACCCGACTCGATAATCGCGCTGTCGAGATCGTTCCACCCAATGGTGATAGTGCCCCTGGTCGCGGCCGTTATCTCCTCGATCTTGCTTTTTAGGTTGTCGAGCTTCAGTTTTGCGTCCGCAAGAAGGCCCTGCACCGTGGCATTCGCCTGCCCGTACGCTTCAAGCGCCGCGTCCACCGCCTCCTCGTCGTTCATGGTGACCGTGCTAACTGTCTCCGCGAGGATGTCGCCGTGCGTCACGCGGAAAGCCGCCGCCGCGTCGAGGTCCTGCTGCGACGCGTTTTGCGCGGCCTTCAGTTGCGTAATCTTCGCCTGCAGGTTGTCGAGCAGATCCTTCTCCGTGCCGAGCAGTGCCCGCACATCGCTTTCCAGCGCCGCGTAAGCCTGGAGCGCCGCGGTCACCGCGGCCTCGTCCCCAATGACGACGGTCTCGACCGTCTTTGCGAGAATCGCCGCGTGGGTGCTCTTAAAGGCGTCCGCCTTCTCCTGCGCCGTCTGCTGCGGATTCTCTTGACCGCCCGACTTGTCATCGCCGGTGTTCTGAGGGCACGCGGCGAACAATACCGCCGCCGCGCACATCGCCAAACCGAGAAGCGCGCCTATCGCGCTCCTTCCAAGTTTTCTCTTTTCCATACTCTGCCTCCCTGGACATTGAGTCCAAAAAACAAACCCAAATGTATCCACAGATTTACACAGATTTACACAGATAAATCAAAACGGTAAATTCATTTGTGTCTTTATCTGTGATAATCGGTGATAATCTGTGGACCGTTTTACAAATTCCTCTGCTCCCGGTCCAGATATGCCTGCACCTGATCTATCACGGCCTTGCGGATCACTTCGAGGCCTGCGTTCTTCACCTTGCCGTAGTACTCCTCGAGCGCGGCCTTCGCCTTTGCGGGCGAGCCGGCAAGCCCCAGCATAAGGATGGGGCGGTAGGTGGCCTGGATGCCGGCGACCGAGGCGTAGGCGGTGCGCAGCGTCGAGTCCGCTTCGTTGTTGAAGGTGAAGCCCGCGATCGGGCTTGCAATGTAGGTGGCTGGATCGTTCTGGTACTTGAAGAGGGCCTTTATCTCCTCGGGGTAGTTTGTGTCGATGCGGATGTAGGACGGGTTCCATGTCATCTCGTAGCCGGGGAACATATACTTGTGCTCTCCCGCAATGTCCGCGTACTCGTCCTCGCCGACCGCGGTCCAGTCTTCGCCCTCGATGCCGAATTCAAACAGATCGTGGTTGGCGCGGCTCTGGAAGAGCCAGTCGATAAAGGCCATGGTCTTGTCCACCTTTTTGGACTGCCGGGGTATGCACAAAAAGTTCCACGCGGTAAGCGCCTGGGACACCACGCGCTCCCGTTTCTGCATGGTGGGGACATACACGTACGCTTCCACCGATTTCCCCAGACGCTCCATGGTGCGGGACGCGTTCAGGTAGTTGGAAATGTTGCCTTCCACGGCCGCCACTTTTTCCACGTCAAAGAGATTGCTTGACGCGTTCGTTTCGGTTTGACGGTCGGCCTGCGCGTACGCGGCCCATTTGGGAATAGCGTTGATCACGCGGTCGTTCCGCGTGTTGCGATTGTAGGGCGCGGGAAAGCGCGCATACGCGGAGTCCGGATCCCCCAGCGTTGCCGCGCCGAGCACCGTCTTGCCGTCCGCGCTCAAGGCGACATCGAACATCATGCCGACGCCGTTGCCGGTGCCGTCAATGTTGAGCACGTTGGCCGCGCGCTTTTCGATGATGTCGTCGTCGAGATAGTAGAAGCCCCGCGACGGCCCCACCGCGAAGGGGGAAACCATCGCGAGCGCGCCGCTGTCGATGTCGGCCTTTACCCGCTTGAAAAACGCCTCCAGTTCCGCGTTGCTTTGTATCGGCGCAAGGCCGTACTTTTCGCGGAGGTCTTTGCGCAGCAGTATCACCTGAATGTCCTCCGCGGCCTGCGTGAACGGTATCGCGTAGATGCTGCCGTCAGCGTTCGTTACCTGCCGCAGGTACTCAGGCGGAAACGCTGACCGCAGGCCAGGATACTGACTGTCGGTAAAGTAGCGCGAGATGTCCGCATAGGCGCCCTGAGTCGAAAGCCGATTCAGGTTCATCCAGTACGCGTCGAAGACCAGATCGGCGTCCTCCTGGTTGCTCATCATCAGGGGCATCTTCTCACGGTGATCCGCGCCGGAACTCCAGATGATATCCAGTTTGACGTTGAGTGTGTCCTTCGTTTCCGCATAGAACCGGTCCAGTACCTTGTCCATGTTCTGCGCCTCCCCGAAGAGGTACACCTTCAGGGTGACGCTGCCATCGGCGCTGCCCCCGCAGCCCGCGGCTGCCAGAAGCAGCGCGGCGCACAATGCGGCAAGCCATCGCGCGGCCGGCATCCTTTTCAACAGTATCTTCATATTGCCTCCATTCGCTATCCTTTCACCGCCCCCACCATAATGCCCGTGGTAAAGTAACGCTGCAAAAAGGGATAGAGCAGTACGATGGGACCGATAGTGACCATTGCGGTTGCCATCCGCATGGTGGAGGATGGCAAATCAAATGTTTGTATCCGTAACTGCCCCGCCATCTGGGTCATGAATTCCACATTGCGGAGCATCTTCATGATCATCATTTGCAGGGGCTGCAGGTGGTTACGGTCGATATAGAGCATGGCCTGAAACCAGTTGTTCCAGTACCCGAGCGCGTAAAAAAGCCCCACCGCGGCAAGGGCCGGCGTGGAGACCGGCAGGATTATGCGGAACAGGATGCCCACTTCACGCGCCCCGTCGAGCCGCGCGGACTCCGCCAGCGAGCCGGGCACGGACAGGAAGAAATTCCGCATCAGAAACATATTCCACGGGTTGATGAGTACGGGGATGATCAGCACGAGCAGGTTGTTTTTCAGATGCAGGTACCGCGATATGAGCATATAGGTGGGAATAAGCCCGCCGGAAAACAGCATGGTAAAATAGACGAAGAAGTTTATGCCTCTGCCGTAACGCAGTTTCCCCGTCGCGAGGGGGTAGGCGATCAGCACGGTGACGAGCAGACTGAGCAGTGTGCCCGCGAGGGTGACGAAGATCGATACGCCGTACGACTGGTAGATCTGATTCGTCTTGAAGAGCATCTTGTACGCGGCGAGCGAAAAGCCGCGGGGGAAGATGCTGAAGCCGTCGCGCAGGATAGCGGCCTCTTCCGAAAAAGACGCGGAGAGCGCGATAAGAAACGGCACTATGCAGAGCGCCGCAAACACGAGTACGCATATATAACAAAACGCGCTCAGCGCTTTGTCCGACACCGTTTCACGAATGTGCTTTTTCATTTTTACCCCCCCCCCCTTAAAAGATAGCGGACTCGGGTTCGAGTCTGCGGGCAATACGGTTTGCCGCATACACGAACGCAAGGCCGAAGACGCTCTGCAGCATACCGACCGCGGCCGCCATGCCGTAATCGCTCATGCTGCGGAGCATACGGTACACGTAAGTGTCGATAACATCGGTGGTCGAAAACAGCATCGCGTTGTCCTGCACGAGCCCGTAGATCATGCCGAAGTCCCCGTAGAAGATCCGCCCCACGCTGAAGAGGGTCATTAAGATGATCACGGGCCGCAGGTAGGGGATAGTGATACGGAAGATGATCTGCAGGCGGCTTGCGCCGTCTATGCGCGCGGCCTCGAAGATCTCCGTGTCCATGCCGGTAATGCTGGCAATGTACACGATGGCCATGTAGCCCGCGCCCTGCCAGATCCGCAGCGCCACCAGGATAGCCGGCCAGATCTGCGCGTTCGCGTAGAAGTTCAGGTCTATGCCGCGCGCCTTTAGGAAGAGCGCGATGATGCCCCCGTCGCTTTGCAGGAAACTCCGCAGGAAGAGCGCGATGACGGCCCACGAGATAAAGTAGGGCAAGAGCGACAGGGCCTGCGTTATTCGCTTGACCTTCCGGTTCCGCAGTTCCGAAAACATCACCGCCAGGGCGACCGCGGTAACGGTCGTCGCGATGATGAAGAGGACGTTGAGGTAGAGCGTGTTGAGCAGCACTTTGAGTATGTCCCCGCTGACGAAGAGGAAGCGGAAGTTAGCCAGCCCGCTGAACGCGCTCCCGAATATGCCGCGCACCACATTGAAGTCCTGAAAGGCGATAACCAGCCCGCCCATGGGGACATAACTGAATACCAGGAAAAAGAGCAGTCCCGGCACCGTGAGCGCATAAAGCGCGGCATTTTTCCGCATTTCCGCGGCAAAAGTAGGTTGTTGCATACTTTCAATGTAAGACCGATTCCGCGCGCGGTCAACTCCCAAATTTTAACAAACCACTAAAGTGTTAAAATTCGAACCGGTGGGGGAAGCACTGTCAACAAGTTAAGACCGTCATTCCGCGGCCTGGCCCCCCGTCATTCCGCGGTTTAACCGCGGAATCTGCCCCGTAGGGGGGCGGGGAACGGCCGGGGAAAATGACGCGGCCTAAAGCCGCTTGGGGAGTAGGGAGTGGCTAGTGGAGAGTGGAAGGAAAAAAATTTTTCACCAACCCTCTTGCATAAAAATGATGGATATGCTACTATATACAGAAGGGGCGGCCTTTGGCCGCTGCCTGCAAGAAGGAGTAACGAATGGAGATTCAACTACAGGAACTCATCGACAAGATAAAACGCGAAGGCATAGAGACGGCCTCGCAGGAGGCCGCGGCACTGCGCGCCCGGGCGGAAGCGGAGGCGAAGCGCATAGTGGAGGCGGCAAAGAAAGAGGCGGCGGATATCACCGCGCAGGCAAAGCAGGACGCGGCGCGTTTCGAAAAGGCGGGGCAGGCCGCGCTCGCGCAGGCCTCGCGCAACCTCGTTCTCGCGTTCAAGGGCGAAATCGACGCGCTCCTGGCGCGCATCGCGGCGCGGGAGACGGCCGCGGCCTACGACGCGGGGGTGCTCAAGGCCGCGCTGCCGGACATCCTCAAAAACTGGGCCGCCAAGGACCAGAACGACCTGGCGGTGCTTCTGCCGGCAAAGGACGCGGCCGCGCTCGAGGCCTGGTTCACGTCCGCGCTGGCGGCCGAACTCAAAAAGGGCGTCACGCTCAAGGCCGACCGCAGCCTCGGCGCGGGCTTCCGCATCGCGGAGCGGGACGGCTCGGCCTACTACGACTTCTCGGCAGAGGCGGCCGCGGAACTTCTGTCCGCGTACCTCAACCCGCAGTTGGCGGCTATCCTCAAGGACGCCGCAAAGGCCGCTTAGGTGTCCTACTATTATCTCGCCGCGCAGTTGCCCTCCCTCGCGTACGGGCAGCCCTGCCCGCTGAGCCCCGCGGCCTTCTGCGCGCTGGCCGCCGGCGCCATCCCTGCCGCGGACGCCGCGCTCCTTGGCCGCTGTACGCTGGATCCGGCCGCGCCTCCGGCGGGCGGCGCGGCAGGCGGCAAAGCGGCCTCGTCCGGCAGCGAGTTCCTGGACGGCTGGGCGGCTTGGGAACGGGCGCTGCGCCTCAACCTGGCGCGGCTGCGGCAGCAGCGGACGAAGCGCGAGGAGGGCGGCGCTGCCGGCGCAGGAACTGCGGGCGCAGGAACTGCGCTTGAAGCGCCCCCCTATCCGGCGGACGCGGCGCAGGCGGCCAAAGCCGCCTGCGCGATGGAATCCCCCCTGGAAGCGGAAATCTTCCTCGACAAAGCGCGTTGGAACGCGATCGATACGCTCGCGGGTTTCAACTACTTCTCACGGAACACGATCTACGCGTACCTCCTTAAGTTGCTGCTTATGGAGAGGCGGCAGAAGTTCAGCGTGGAAGAGGGCCAGAGCGAGTATAAGCGCATTTATGCTGCTATTAGGAGTTAACGTATGACTGGACAAAAAGGAACCGTCGTCGCCGTGAACGGCAACATGGTCAGCGTCCGTTTCGACGGGGCTGTTTCCATGAACGAAGTCGGTTACGTCAAGGCCGCGGGCAAGAGCCTCAAGAGCGAAGTCATTCGCATACGGGGCGACACCGCGCAATTACAGGTCTTCGAGATCACCAAAGGGATCACCTGCGGGGACGAGGTCGAGTTCTCCGGGGATATGCTCTCCGTCGAACTGGGCCCCGGGCTGCTCGGCCAGGTCTTCGACGGGCTGCAGAACCCGCTCCCCAAACTGGCGGCCGAGGCGGGCTACTTCCTCGAGCGGGGCGTCTACCTGGACGCGCTCCCCACGGACCGGGCCTGGGACTTCACCCCAAAGGTAAAGGCAGGGGACAAAGTGGAACGGGGAGACGCGCTCGGCACGGTGCCGGAGGGCTCCTTCACCCACTGGATCATGGTACCCTTCACCCTCGACGGCGTCTACACCGTCGCGTCCATAAAGCCCGCGGGCTCGTATACGATCCGCGAGACCATCGCGGAACTGGACGACGGCAAAGGCGCCCGTATCCCGGTAACGATGAGTTTCCGCTGGCCGGTTAAACGGCCCATCGAGTGCTACGAGGAGCGCCTTAAGCCGGCAGAACCCATGGTCACCAAGGTCAGGTTGATCGACACCTTCTTCCCGGTGGCCCGCGGGGGTACCTACTGTATACCCGGGCCCTTCGGCGCGGGCAAGACGGTACTCCAGCAGGTCACGAGCCGCCACGCCGAGGTGGATATCGTCATCCTGGCGGCCTGCGGCGAGCGGGCGGGCGAGGTGGTCGAAACGCTGAAGGAGTTCCCGGAACTCACCGACCCCAAAACGGGCCGCTCGCTTATGGAGCGGACGGTCATCATCTGCAACACCTCCTCGATGCCGGTCGCGGCGCGCGAGGCCTCGGTGTACACGGCGGTCACCCTTGCGGAGTACTACCGGCAGATGGGGCTGCACATCCTGTTGCTGGCCGACTCCACGAGCCGCTGGGCCCAGGCCATGCGCGAAATGTCCGGCCGCCTCGAGGAGATCCCCGGGGAGGAAGCCTTCCCGGCCTACCTCGAGTCCACGATCGCCAGTTTCTACGAGCGGGCCGGTCTGGTCAGGCTGCGCGGCGGCGTCAGCGGCTCCGTCACCATCGGGGGGACGGTCTCCCCGGCGGGCGGCAACTTCGAGGAGCCGGTTACCCAGGCCACGCTCAAGGTAGTGGGGGCCTTCCATGGCCTCTCCCGCGAGCGCAGCGACGCCCGCAAGTACCCGGCCATCCATCCCCTCGACTCCTGGTCAAAGTACAAGGGCATCATCGCGCAGGATAAGGTGGACTATGCCCACGGCTTTATGCGCCGCGGCAGCGAGGTCGAACAAATGATGAAGGTGGTCGGCGAAGAGGGCACCAGCCTCGACGATTATATCATCTACCTTAAGGGCGACTTCCTTGACGCGGTCTACTTCCAGCAGAACTCATTCGACGAGGTGGACTCCTCCGTCAGCCCGGAGCGTCAGGCCTTTTGTTTCGACATCATCCTCGGCATCCTGGGGGACACCTTCAGCTTCGCGGACAAAGACGAGGCCCGCGCATGGTTTTACCGCCTCCGCCAGAAATTCCTCGACTTCAATGCCTCGGTCTGGCAGAGCGACCGCTTCAAGGCGCTCCAGCAGGAGATCGCCGACATCGTAAAAGGAACGTTGTATGAAAAAAGTGTATAGCAAAATCGAGTCCATTACCGGCAGCGTCATAACGGTGCGGGCCGAGGGCATCCGCTACGGGGACCTGGCCGAGGTGGACACCGTGTTCGGCACCTCGCTCGCCGAGGTGAACCGCCTCGAAGGCGATCTCGTGTCACTGCAGGTCTTCGCGGGCGGCCGGGGCATCTCGACCGGGGACACCGTGCGCTTCCTGGGGCGCCCCATGCAGGTGTCGTTTTCCGAAAACCTCATGGGCAGGGTGTTTTCCGGGTCAGGCGCGCCCCGCGACCGGGGGCCCGCGCTTACCGACAACCTCATCCCCATAGGCGGCCCCTCCGTCAACCCCTCGCAGCGTATCATCCCGCGGCGCATGATCCGCACGGGCATCCCCATGATCGACCTCTTCAACACCCTGGTCGTCAGCCAGAAACTGCCGATCTTCTCCGTGTCCGGGGAGCCCTACAACGAACTCCTCGCCCGCATCGCCATGCAGGCCGAAGTCGACGTCATCATCCTTGGGGGCATGGGGTTAAAGTACGACGACTACCTCTTCTTCAAGGACACCCTCGAAGAGGGCGGGGCCCTTTCCCGCACCGTCATGTTCGTGCACACGGCCTCCGACCCCACGGTCGAGTGCCTCATGGTGCCGGATATGAGCCTGGCCGTGGCCGAGCAGTTCGCGCTGCAGGGCAAGGACGTGCTCGTCCTCCTCTCAGATATGACCAACTTCGCGGACGCCATGAAGGAAATCTCGATCATCCAGGAGCAGGTGCCGTCCAACCGCGGCTACCCGGGCGACCTCTACAGCCAGTTGGCCTCCCGCTACGAAAAGGCGGTGGACTTCGACACGGCCGGCTCGATCACGATACTGGGGGTCACCACCATGCCCGGCGATGACGTCACGCACCCCGTGCCGGACAACACCGGCTATATCACCGAGGGGCAGTACTACCTCAAGGGGGGCCGCATCGAGCCGTTCGGGAGCCTCTCGCGCCTGAAGCAGCAGGTGAACGGCAAGACCCGCCCCGACCACCGGGCCCTCATGGACGGCATGATCAAACTGTACTCCGCGTACAAGGACACGCTGGAAAAAAAGGCCATGGGCTTCATCATGACGGCCTGGGACAGCAAACTCCTTGCCTACGGCGAAAAGTTTGAAAAGCAGATGATGGACCTCTCCGTCAACATCCCCCTGGAACGGGCGCTGGACCTCGGCTGGGAGATACTGGCAGAGTGCTTCACCCCCGAAGAAACCGGCCTCCGCACCGAGTTGATAGAAAAGTTCTGGCCCAAGGGGATAGGGAGTAGGGAGTAGGGAATGGGGAGTGGGGGGCGCAGTTTGAAAGTTTTTCGTAGTACTACCATGCATATCGGTAGTATATGAGACTTTCAAATCAAGCACCTACTCCCTACTCCCCATTCCCCACTCCCCAAACAAGGAATCATTGTGGCAAAAATAAAACTGACCAAAAACGAACTGAAAAAGCAGAAGGACTCGCTCAAGATGTTCCAGCGCTATCTGCCGACTCTGATGCTGAAGAAGCAGCAGTTGCAGGCGGAGATTCGGACGACCGAGACGCGCATACGGGAACTCCTGGACGAAAAGACCCGCGTGGACGAAGGCTTCCGCTCGTGGATAGCGGTCTTCGGGGAGCGGGGAGTCTTTAAGCCGGAACTGCTGCGCGTCGCGCGGGTGCGCACCTCGCAGGGGAACATCGCCGGGGTCGCCATCCCCGTGTTCGAGGGCGCGGACTTTGAAACGGCGCCCTACGACCTGCTCACCACTCCGCTCTGGCTCGATGCCGCGGTGGAGCGCCTCAAAAGAGTCCTCCTGCTCGACCTCGAGGCCGCGGTGCTGGAAGAGCAGCGCAAGGCCCTCGACCGGGAACTGCGCATAACGACCCAGCGGGTCAACCTCTTCGAAAAAGTGAAGATCCCGGAAACCAAAGGGAACATCAAAAAGATACAGGTCTACCTGGGCGACCAGCAGACCTCCGCGGTGGTGCGGGGCAAGATCGCCAAGCAGGCCCTTATACGGGAGGCCGCATGATAGTCCCTATGAAAAAAGTCTCCCTCGTGGTGCTTGACGCGGAGCGGGACGAGGCTCTCGAGCGCCTCCGCGAGGTGGGGGTGCTGCATATCGAAAAAAAGAGCGCCTCCTCCGAGGCCCTGTCGCGGCTGCTGGAAAAAAAGGCGCAGGCGGACCAGGCCCTGGGGCTCCTTATGGCGAGCGGCACGAAAAAGGACCAGAAGCGCCGCAAAAAGGCCGGCCCTGCCGGGGACAGCGGCGTTGACGGCTGGGCGCTCGTCGCACAGGCCCGCGCCCTGGGCGAGAAGCGCAAGGGTTTGCAGGACGCGCTCGTGGGTATCGCCCGCGAGCGGAGCCGCATCGCGAAGTGGGGCTCCTTCGATCCGCGGGGGCTTGCCTTCCTCTCGGAGCACGGTATCCCCCTCACCCTCTACGAGATCGCCAAAAAGGAGTACCCCGCGGCGGTGGGGGACACGCCCCTTATCCTGCTGGGCAGCGACAAGAACACAGTCTATGCGGCCGTGCCCGGCGGGGAGTTGCCCGGGCAAGTGCCCTTCGCGCCGCCCGAGTGCTCCCTTGACGAGTTGGACGAGCGCGCGAAGGCCCTCCAGCGGGACCTTGCCGCGTCTGACGCGGACCTGGCCGCTCTTGCGCAAGGGGCAGGCGCCGTCGTCGAGGCGCGCGCCCAGGCGCTCAGCGAGATCGAGTTTGAAACCGCCCGGGCCGGCATGGACACGCTGGCCTCTGAGGGCGCCGCGCCGGCCGAACACACGGTCGCCTGGCTTTCCGGCTACGTGCCCCGCGACGACGCCGGCCTGCTGAAGCGGGCCGCGGCCGAGAACCACTGGGCGCTCCTGCTCGACGACCCCGCCCCCGATGATGCCGTTCCCACCAAACTGAAGCACAACCGCTTCGTCCGGCTGCTCAACCCGCTCACCGGCTTCCTCGAGGTTACCCCCGGGTACCGCGAGGTCGACATATCCCTCTGGTTCCTCATCTTCTTTACGATCTTCTTTGGGATGATCTTCGGGGACGCGGGCTACGGCCTCCTGATCCTCCTGGGGAGCATCGCGGGGCTCTGCAAGACGGCCCGGAAAGGCCCGCCCCTCATACTCAAACTGGCGGCGCTCCTCGGGTTTTCAAACTTCCTGTGGGGGCTGCTCACCGGTTCGTGGTTCGGCCTTACCCTGGCCGCGCTGCCTGCCCCGCTTGCCGGTGTGGGGGACGCGCTGCAACGCCTCTCGCTCCCGCTCATATCGGGGACGCCGCGGCAGGACTCGTTCTGGGAGCCGCTGCTGCGCCTGCTCCCGCTCGACCGGGGGCTGTTGTTCGGGCCCACCAGCGCCAAGATCGTCCAGCAAAACCTGATGATCGTCTGCTTCAGCCTCGCGCTCGCCCAGTTGTCGATCGGGCACATCATCGCGTTTTTCAAAAACCGCTCGCTCAAGTCCCTCGCGGACCTGGGCAACATCGCGATGCTCTTCGGGATGTACTGCATCATCCTCTACCTCATCGTGAGCAACGAGGCCCGGCGCTTCGCGCTCTTCCCGCCGGCGGTGTACATTTTTGCCGGCGGCTTCGCGCTCAACTTCCTGTTCGCCAACTACGAGCGGAGCGCTGCCCGCAATGCCTTTGCCGCGTTCGGCAAGTCTATCCTCGAAAGTTTCAAAAACATCATTTCGGTCATCCTGGGGATAGCGAACGTTTTTTCGGACATCATGTCGTACATCCGGCTCTGGGCCGTGGGGCTCGCCGGGGCCGCCATCGCGGAAACGGTGAACAGTCTTGCGGGGCCTATCCTGGGGCATCTGGCCTTTTTCATCCTGGGGATAGTCCTGCTCTTGTTCGGACATGGGCTTAATCTTATTTTGAATGTGCTCTCGGTGCTCGTGCACGGCGTCCGTCTGAACACGCTCGAATTTTCAGGCCACGTCGGGCTTACCTGGTCAGGTCAACCCTACAGGCCGTTTAGTAAAAAGTGAATTTTAGGGTCTTGGGACTAGGGACTTGGGACTTGGGACTTGTGCTTTGTTACTTTGCTATGCTTGTTAAAACAAGCGCCGCGTGGTGACAACGCTCCTAGTCCCAATTCCCAATTCCCAATTCCCAATTCTCAAAAGATAAGGAGACACACATGAACTTAGGACTCATAGGCGCGGGAATCGTGATGGGACTTTCCGCGGTAGGATCCGCAATCGGCATTGGTATTGCAGGGCAGGCGGTTATTGGCGCGTGGAAGAAGTGCTACATTGCCAACAAGCCCGCGCCAATGACGCTGCTCGCATTCGGCGGGGCGCCCCTGACGCAGACCTTCTACGGCTACATCCTGGGCTTTATCTTTATGATGCCCGCCGCGCTCGATCCCGCTAACGCCCAAAAGGGCCTCCTCTACCTGGGCATCGGCATCGCAAGCGGCCTTGCCATCGCCTTCAGCGCAATCGCGCAGGGCAGGGCAGGGGCCGCCGGTGCGGACGCGGCAGGCGAGACGGGCCAGGGCTTCGTCAACTACATGATGATCGTCGGCATCTGCGAGACCGTGGCCATTTTCGCCATGGTCCTTTCGATGATCAGCCTGTAGCACCGCTCGCGCGATGGACCTGAGCCGCACCCAATTCAACCTCCTCACGCTCCTGGAAGGGCAGCAGGAAAAGGCGGCCCTTACCCAACGGAGCCTTGCGGCCGCGGCGGGTCTGTCGCTCGGCACGGTCAACAAGACCCTGCTCCAACTGGCCGACCTGGGCCTTGTTGACGAGTGCCGCATAAGCCGGCAGGGCCTCGACGCGCTCGAGCCCTACCGTGTCAGGCGGGCGATCTTTCTGGCCGCGGGCTTCGGCTCGCGGCTCGTCCCCATTACGCTGAACACCCCCAAGCCGCTCGTCCGCGTAAAGGGCGTCCGCATCATCGACACGCTCCTTGACGCGGTAAAGGCCGCCGGCATCAGCGAGGTCGTCATCGTGCGCGGCTACCTGGGCGAGCAGTTCGATCAACTCCTCTACAAGTACCCCGGTATCACCTTTGTCGAAAATCCCGTCTACAACGAAACGAACAACATCTCGTCCGCCATGTGCGTGCGCTATCTCTTCCAAAACGCATACATCCTCGAGTCCGACCTCTACCTGAAAAACCCGGGCCTGATAACCAAGTACCAGTACGCAAGCAACTACCTCGGCGTCCCCGTGGAACGCACCGACGACTGGTGCTTTGAAACGCGCAACGGCGTCATTACGCGCCTGCGGGTCGGCGGCCGCCAATGCCGGCATATGTTCGGCATCTCGTACTGGAACGCGGCCGACGGCGCCCGCATGGCCGAGCACATCCGGCAGGTCTACGAAATGCCCGGCGGCCGCGAGCGCTACTGGGATCAGGTCGCGCTGGAGTTTTTTGTGAAAGACTACGCCATCGAAGTCCGCGAATGCTCCTTTGCCGACATCATCGAGATAGATACCTTCAGCGAGTTGAAGCGCCTTGACGAGACGTATAAGGTGTAGGGGGGAATCAGTACGAATATATCCCGTGTGATACGGGGCTATTTAGTATGGGTAAGTTGGAGATTATTATTCCGTTTAATTTGCGCGTTGATAACATCCTGACGGGGTATATCGATACGCACGTTGGTTTGATGCTTAGATTCCCATTCAGTAGCGCCATGGGTATGTGAAGCATGGGAGACGGGCTGCTGAAATAAATCCCGTTGACGTGGAGTCCGGCCCTTTGCAATTGTGGTGATTAAAGCGGAATCACAGCCAAGTGATTCTCCTTCAATCGTAAATGCAGTTTCATCTATTTGCGATGTGCCTTCTGGCAATGCCGCAGAAATTTTTGCAAACACGTTAAAATTTGCCTTGAACAAGAAACATTTAATCCCATTTATTATGGCTGTCCGTTGATAACGAAGCGGGTCACGAGAATGACCTTGAATTTTCAATCCTTCAATAGATTCACCGGGGGTATGTGCTGGCACGGTTCAAACCTCACTTATATAGTTTTTTAGTACTGCTTCGGCATCATGCATGGAACAATTCAGCATTTCCGCTATATCTTCGGCATCTAAGGGCAAATGGGTAAACCCAAGCAGAATACGAACCTCCTCTTTGAGACGGTCTAAAGAGGTTTTTTTGGCTTCAGTTAAATACAGTGACTCTGTCTTGTCAAAGTATTCTTCTGAAATATTACCGCATTCAAGATCAAGTTGCAGACGAAGATGATCGCGTATCTTCAATAGATTCCCAATTGCCTGAGTAAAAACCGGAGCGATCACTCCATCAAAATGATTGAACAAACAATTTTCCACGTGCTTCTGGGGAATGACCATTGCTGCGCCATCAGACCTCAGAATAACGTTGCAACTAATGTAAGAAAACTCCCCGTCTCCCAGCAGTGAGTACAGTGGGACACCACTATTGTCGACCGTAGACAATGGCGATGGTACATCCATAGTTAGGACCCAAGTAGTCAACACGATACCCTCCGTTGCATCACATCTTAGGAATGATGGTCATCGTCGGCTGAGACTGGATGGAATAAATAGGTTCCCCATTTGGATTTTTTTTGTTATCTAAACGCACCACCTGTACCAGCGTCTGCTTTAGACGAATCTTTGTTCCATCGTCGAGCGTATACTCCGACCACGGCTCCTTGGGGTCTTTTACCTCCATAAGAGTCCCAATCTCTTGGCTTGTTGAGCCGTCAGGATTCATAACAGGAACCCTCACCTTATCTGCCATAGCAACTCCTTAACCAAAAATATGAGCGTTTTCCACACTCTTTTGTTTTATTTTACCAGTCCCTGAAAGAAGTGTCAAGTATCCGCATTGGCTCAACAGCAATTTTACATTTACGCATCAGATTTAAGAAAAAAGTATCGGTCAAATTTAGATCGATAGTCGTTCGGGCTAATAAAACCACCACAAAGGCGCACGAAGGAGGGGAAAATGATCATTCGATCTTGCAAGTCGTCAAAATTCTCTAATCTTCCATATCACTCAAATCCCTTTGTGCGCCTTCTGCGCCTTTGTGGTGAAATT
>JAISTO010000099.1 GCA_031272575.1 Treponema sp.
GGGGGGAGCCGCGGAATGACGGGGGGGGGGCGTCACTCCGCGCTTTAAGCGCGGAGTCTCTCTGCCGGGATATTCCGCGGGGGAGAGTGGAACCGCGGTTCTACGAACTGACGCGGCTATGCCGCTCGGTCCCGTTTCCAAGCCGCGGAATGACGAGGCGCTTCAAGTCCCAAGTCCCAAGTCCCAAGTCCCAAGCCTCCCCTTCCTCCGCCGCGAATGGGTACCCGCGGCGGTCTGGGGGCTCTGTCTGCTTGCCGCGCTGGGCTACGGCTTCTTCAGCGTGGGGCGCTATGACGGCGGGCCGGGTATTACCATCATCCTGGCGCAAAACAACACGGACCCTTGGAAGGGGGCTCTTGCCGACTACCGCCGCGACTTTTACACCCTGCGCCGCCTTTCGGACGAGGCGCTGGCGGGCGCGGGCGCGGAAAAGCCGGCGCTGGTCGTCTGGCCCGAAACGGCGTTCGTCCCCAGCGTCTACTGGCACAGCACCTACCGCGACAATCCCGCGTCATGGGCGCTCGTGAAGGAACTACTTGACTATCTTTCGGCAAATACGGTACCCTTTCTTATCGGCAATGATGACGCCCGCAAAGAGGTCAGCGAGAGCGGCAAGTGGGAACGGGTCAGCCGCAACGGGGTGCTCTTTTTCGAGCGGGGAAAGGTGACGGGGCGCTACCACAAGATGCGCCTTGTGCCGTTTAGCGAGCATTTTCCGTACCGGAAGCGCTTCCCCTGGGTCTACGACTTCCTTGCGCGGAGCGACACGCATTTCTGGCAGCGGGGGGATACGGCGGTCGTTTTCAGCGCGCGCCTTCCGACCAGCGCGGGCGAGCGGGACGTGCGTTTTTCGACGCCGGTCTGTTTCGAGGACGGCTTCGGCGGCATTTCGCGGGATTTCACGCGGAACGGGGCGGATATCATCATCAACCTGTCCAACGACGCCTGGTCGGGCAGCCTCGCCGCGCAGATGCAGCACCTGTCGGTGGCGGTGTTCCGGGCGGTCGAGAACCGCCGCTCGCTGGCCCGCGCGACCGCCTCAGGCCAGACCTGCGGCATCGCGCCGGACGGTCGCATCGTGGCGATGGCAGCCCCCTTTTGCGAGGCCGCGCTCACCGTCACCCTGCCCCTCCGCGCCGAAACGACCGTGTATACCCGCGCCGGGGATTTTTTCCCCCTCGTGTGTATAGGGGCCGCGCTTTTTCTCTTGACATTTTCTTTCGGCTTTGGTATACTAAAAAGGACACTATGGCAAGACCAGACGTAAAAAAAAGAGACGGCCGAGGCGCCGCGTTCGTCATTTTTGGGCCTGAAACAAACTTCAACGGCTTCCTGAAGTTCAGGGATACCCTCTGCATACGAGGAAAGTTCCGGGGTACCATCGAAGCCACCGGCGCGCTCATTGTAGACAAGGGCGCGGAGGTCGAGGCCGACCACATTTCCGTATCCTCCCTGGTAGTCTACGGCACGGTAAACGCCGCGGTACAGGCGATGGACAAAGTGGATATGATGTCCGGCGCGGTACTGCGCGGCGATGTCAGCGCGGCGCGGCTCCGCATTGCGGACGGGGTCACCTTCGAGGGCCAGTGCAGTATGACCGGTCTGGACCGCGAGGTGGAAATTTTTTCCCGCACCCGAGAGGAAATTCAGGCAGAGTTGAGCGCCCCGCGGGAAAAAGCCGCACCCTCCGGGGAGCCTTTTTCAGGGGAGCATAGGGAGTAGTTGGGAATAGGGAATTGGGAATTGGGAATTGTGGATATGCAAAAGGTGAATGATAGGCGCGCTGCCGGGAAGCATTCCAGCGGCACACGCATTTTACACGATACGCGCGCTCAAGTCCCAAGTCCCAAGTCCCAAGTCCCCCTTGAATCCTTAGCCGCGACGCTGGCCGCGCGCCTTGCTGAACAGAACAAGACCCTGGCGCTTGCGGAATCGTGCACCGCGGGGCTGGCGACCGCGCTTCTGGCCGGGGTGCCGGGGGCCTCGCGGGTGCTGTGGGGCTCGTATGTCACCTATACGTGCGAGGCGAAAGAGCGTATGCTTGCGGTGCCGCGAGCCCTGCTCGAGCGGCACGGCGCGGTGAGCGCCGAGTGCGCCTGCGCCCTGGCCCGCGGCGCGCTCGAACAGAGCGGCGCGGACCTGGCCGCCGCGGTGACGGGCCTGGCCGGCCCCTCGGGCGACGGCTCCGAAACGCCGGTCGGCACCGTGTGGATAGCCTGCTGCCGCCGCGGGGAGGAACCGCGGCCCCAGGTGTTTCATTTTACGGGCGCGCGGAACGAGGTGCGCCTCGCGGCGGCCGAGGAAACGCTGCGGGCCGTGTGGTCATTATTGGAAAACAAAGCCCACGATCGAAGCGCATAAAGGCTATTGCGTGGGTAAAAAGGATATCTTGAAACTGGAGTAACCATGATTACTGGTATCAAAAGAAAACCGGGAAGGCCGCGCAAGAACGCGGCCGCGGAGCCGGAAGGGACGCAAGAGCCCTTCGACGCGCCGGAAATGGCGAGTGAGGGGCAGAATTTCCCGTCCCCGGAGGAAACAGGGCAGGCGGGAAGCGCGGAGAACGCCCCTGAGGAAAAGCGCCCGCTCAAGCGGGTTGTGGTGCGCGCGCGGCGCCGCGTCACCGAAGCGGCCGCTGAAGCGGGCGCCGATGCGGCATCTGATGCGGCCGCACCCGCGTTCGCGCGGGAGGAGGCGCCGCCCGATGCGGAGCAGGGCGGGCCGGTGGAGGCAGCCGAGAGCGGGGGCGCTTTGCCGCCCGAGGCCGCCGAGGGGCTTTTTGGCGGGGGCGAAAGCGGCCCCGAGCCCCCCCCGGGCGACTGGGGCGGCCCCCCCGTCCGCGGCGCCTCGCAGGAGCGGCCCCCCCAGCAGGAGCGCGCCTATGCCCCGCGGCCTGCGGCAAGGCCCGGCTACGGGGCGAGGCAGAGCGGCTACGGGCATCAGAACGGGTATGGCCAGAGCGGCTATGGGCAGCAGGGCGGCTACGGCCAGCAGAGCGGTTACGGGCAGCAGGGCGGCTACGGCCAGCAGGGCGGTTATGGGCAGCAGAGCGGCTACCGGTCCCAGCGGGATAACGCGTACGGCGAGCGGCCCCAGCGCGGCGGCCTCCGGCAGCGGACGAGCGGCATGGAGCAGCCGCGGCAGCAGGGGCGCTACCCCCGCCAGGCGGGCTCCTACGGCCGCTACCCGCAGGAGGGGCAGGAGCCGCAGGGCTACCCCCAGCAGCATCGCGCCGCCCCGCCCCAGGGCTACTACCCGCCGCAGGGCGGCCCCCCGGCCCCCCTGCCGGAGCAGCCGAGCCAGGTAGGGCTCCCCCTGCCGCCGCTCCCCTCACTCCCCTCGATGCCCGACCTCTACGGCAAACCGACCCCCCCGCCGAGCGAAGACGACGCCCCCCGGCTCACCATCAACGAACTTATCCGCCTCAACATGATCGACCTGCGCCGCCTCGCGGAAGTCTACGCTATCCCCCACGACGACATGGCCGTACTCCGCAAGCAGGATATTGTCACTTCCATTATGCGGGCGCACACCGAACGGGGGGGCATCATCTACGCGTACGGGTCGCTCGAGATACTGCCGGACGGCTACGGCTTCCTGCGGAGCCCGCAGAACTCGTACCTCTCAGGTTCGGATGACGTCTATGTCAGCCCAAGCCAGATACGGCTCTTCGCGCTCAAGACCGGCGACACGGTCTACGGCCAGATCCGCAGCCCCAAGGAGGGCGAGCGCTACTTCGCCCTGCTCCGCGTCGAAACCGTCAACTACGAAGACCCGACGGCGGCGCAGAGCCGTATCCCCTTCGACAACCTCACGCCCCTCTACCCGAACCGCAAACTCAACCTCGAAACCAAAACCGAGGGCATAAGCGAGCGTATCATCAACCTGTTCTGCCCCATCGGGAAGGGCCAGCGGGCGCTCATCGTGGCGCCGCCCCGCACCGGCAAGACAATCATGATGCAGCAGATCGCCAACGCGATCACCACCAATCACCCCGAGGTGTACCTCATCGTCCTGTTGATTGACGAGCGGCCCGAGGAGGTCACGGACATGGAGCGCACCGTGCGCGCCGAGGTCATATCATCAACCTTCGACGAACAGGCGAGCCGCCATGTGCAGGTAACCGAGATGGTACTCGAAAAGGCGAAGCGCCTCGTCGAATACAAGCGGGATGTCGTCATCCTGCTCGACTCGATCACCCGCCTCGCGCGGGCCTACAACCAGACGGTGCCCAGTTCCGGCAAGGTCCTCTCCGGCGGTGTGGACAGCAACGCGCTCCACAAGCCGAAGCGCTTCTTCGGCGCGGCGCGCAACATCGAGGAGGGCGGCAGCCTTACGATCATCTCCACCGCGCTCATCGAGACCGGTTCCCGCATGGACGATGTCATCTTCGAGGAGTTCAAAGGCACGGGCAACCTCGAAATCAATCTCGACCGCCGCATTTCGGACCGGCGGCTCTTTCCCGCCATCAACATTAAAAAATCGGGCACGCGGAAAGAGGAACTCCTCCTTACCGAGGTGGAGATTCAAAAACTGTGGGTACTCCGCAAGATGCTCAACGGCCTCGACGATGTCGACATTATCGAGACCCTGGTTGACAATATGCGGAAAACCAAGAATAATGAAGCGTTCCTTCAATCGATGAACACCAGTTTTGGCGCCGGTTGAAGGGGGAGGCAGCATGAAAGCGAAAATTCATCCCAAGTATGAATTGACGACCATAACCTGCGCGTGCGGCAACACGATCGAAACGCGCTCGACCGTACGGGACATAAAGGTGGAAATTTGCTCCGCCTGCCATCCGTACTTTACGGGCAAGCAGAAACTGGTCGACACGGCGGGCCGCATCGAGCGGTTCAGGAAAAAGTACAACCTCAAGGATTAGCGGGCAAGGATGGACATACCTTGTTTCCCGGACTTCGTCCCGCTAAGCCTTGCGCTCCGGCAGGATATGCACCCGCGGCTCTCCCTCACGCCGGATGGCGTGTCGGAGTACACCTTCGCTGATCTTTTCCTCTTCCGCAGGCGCTACCACTACCGCGTATCCTGGGTGCGGGACAAAACCTTTGTCCTCTCCGGGATACAGCCGGAGCGGGGGGCGGCTTTTTGCGACCCGGCCGCGCCCAACGAGGGGCGGCGTTTCTTCTGCACCCCCTGCGCCTCGCCGGGCAGGGGGGTGCTCGAGGAACTCTTCCGCACCCACGACTACTGGAAGGGCATAAGCGACTCCGTGCTGAGCCCCGAGCGGGAGCATCTCGAGGACTGGGGCCTCTCCTTTACCGAGGATAGGGACAACTTCGACTACCTCTACCTGCGCAGCGACCTTGCGGAACTTTCGGGAAAGCGGTTTCACAAAAAAAAGAATCTCGTCAACGCGTTCAACAACGCGTACCCCCGCCACGAGATGCGGCCCCTCACGGGCGAAAACGCCGCGGACGCCCTCGCGGTGCTCGAGGCCTGGCACGAGGGCAAGAGCGACGAGGGCGATTACGCGGCCTCGCGCGAGAGCCTCGAGCGCTTCGACGCCCTTGCGCAGAAGGGCGCGCTCTTCTATGTTGACGGCGTACCGGCCGCCTACTGCCTCGGCGAGACCATAGGCCGCGGCCGTATCTTCGCCATTCATTTTGAAAAGGCCCTCGAGCGCTACAAGGGTATCTATCAATATGTGAACCAGGCCTTCGCCGCGTCCCTGCCGCGCTATATCACCTTTATCAACCGCGAGCAGGACCTGGGCGACGAGGGCCTCCGCCAGGCCAAGATGACCTACCGGCCCGCGGGTTTCGTGCGCAAGTTTGTGGGGCGGCGGGTAGATAAAACCGCGGCGGAGCCCGGCGCGGCGCTCTGACTCTTTCGGAGAGGGGGGATTTGAACCCCCGAAAACCAGTTCCCAAAACTGGTGGCTTAACCACTAGCCAACCCTCCGGCGCTGTTATTTTCTTTTTGTTTGCTGCACTGAGTTTTGCAATTCCGCCCTGAAGCTGGTCAGTACGGAGCGCGCCCGCTCGCCTTTGTTCGGTGCTTCCCGGGAGCGGGCGCCGTCGAGGTCGGCCCGCGCGTCGGCGGCGAGTAGTTTCGCCTCGTTGAGGTCCTGATCGAGATCCTGCGCTCTGGGGAGCCGTTTCTGCCTGGCCTGCGCGAGTTCGCTTTCTGTGGTGATAATAAGTTCCCTCACGCTTTCGAGCAGCCGCGCGGCATCGTCCCGCGCCCGCGCAAGACCTGCCGCGCCGTCACGAACCGCCTGCTCCGCCGCGTCTACCGCTTCGAGCGCGTAGTCTTTCGCGGCATCGTAGCGCTTTGCCAGCGCCTCGTCTTCCATTCGCGCGAGCGCATTTTTCGCCCGTACCAGAGGATTCGGCGCATAAGCGCCCGCATTCGCATCGTTTTCGGCACGCGCAACCGCTTCCCGCGCCGCTTCCATCTCGGCAGTAGGCGGCTTGGCGCATGCAGCCGCTAACAATGACGCTATCAGCGCAAGACAAAGAACAGTGATACTTCGTTTCATGCTTGTTCCTTCCTTATCAATGAATTTCCGGATGACGGCTCGCTTTACGAGATGTGTCCGGCTCTGGGTTAAGTATAGACTATAAAAAAGAAAAAGTCAAGTGGGGAAATTCGCTCACTCCCCCGCATCACGCCCCCACTCCCCAAGCGCTCCGCGCCCCCTACAGGCACATACCCCCGTCTACCGCGATTACCTGGCCGGTGAGGTACGCGGACTCGTCCGAGGCGAGGAAGAGCGCGAGCGCGGCCACATCGCCGGGGACGCCGAAGCGGCCGAGGGGGATGCGCTCGAGCATCTTCTGCGTGACAGAGGGGCTGAGCGCGCGGGTCATGTCCGAGTCGATGAAGCCCGGCGCGATCGCGTTCACGCGGACACCGCGGCCCGCGCACTCGAGCGCGAGGGTCTTGCTGAGGCCAACAAGCGCGGCCTTGCTCGCCGCGTAGTTCGCCTGGCCCGCGTTGCCATGCAGCCCCACCACGCTCGCCATGCTGATGATAGAGCCGCCCTGCCGACGGCGCGCCATGTCGAAGCCGACGGCGCGGGCAAGCAGGAAGGCGGCCGTCAGATTCACGTCGAGTACTTTTTGAAAATCGGCGAGACTCATCCTGAATGAAAGCCCGTCCCGCGTGAGCCCCGCGTTGTTCACGAGGATGTCGAAACCGCCTGCCTCCTTTACGAGCGCGGCGGCGAGTGCCTCCGTTTCCGGGAGCGCGCCCAGATCCGCGCAGACCCAGCGCAGCGCCCCGCCCGCGCGCGCTTTCCAGTCATCCAGATCCTCTGGCTCCTTCGTGCTGAGCCCCCAGACCGCCGCGCCCTCCTCGAGAAAGCGCTCCGCGATCGCCCTGCCTATGCCCCGCGACGCCCCGGTAACAAGCGCCCTTTTATTCTTCAGCCGCATATATCCTCCTTATGTCGGCAGCCGTGCCCGCCGCGTGACAGGGCGCCGCGCTGCCCGTGTCCCGCCAGAGACCCGCGAGCACCGAGCCGGGCCCCACTTCGAGGGCGGCGTCAAAGACCTGCTCCGCGATGATCGCCTGCTCCTCGTCCGTCCACCTGACCGCGCTCGTCATGTGGCGCGCGGCCAGGGCCTTTGCCTCGATGCCGCTCCGGACGCGCCGGCCGCTCACATTCGAGTAGAGGGGGATGCGCGGGTCCGCGAAGGGCAGGCTTTCGAGAAAGGCCGCGAAGCGCTCCGCGGCCGGGGCCATGAGCGGCGAGTGGAAGGGGCCGGCCACGGCAAGACGCACGAAGCGCCGCGCGCCCGCCTCGCGAAAGAGGCCCTCCGCGGCCGCGAGCGCCCGCTCCGTCCCGGAGATGACCACCTGCCGCGCCGCGTTCCGGTTCGCGGCAAAGAGTTCCCCCGGAGCCGCGGCCCCGCAGGCCAGCGCGGAGGCGAGCACCGCGTCCACATGGGCGGCGTCGAGCCCGACTACCGCGGCCATGCCGGCAGGCTCGCTCAGCGCGTCCACGCAGGCCTGCATGGCGCGGCCCCGCTCCGTCACGAGCGCGAAGCAGGCCTCCTCGCCAAGCACCCCGCAGACGGCAAGCGCCGCGTACTCGCCCAGGCTGAAGCCCGCGCAGCCCGCCGGCTCAAACCCCCGCTCCGCGAGAAAGGCCGCGGCGGAGAGGTCCGCCAGAGTCAGCAGGGGCTGGGAAAGGTCGGTGCGGCAAAGCGCCTCCGCCCCGCTCGTCCGCAGCAGGGCCTCGCAGTCCTGCCCCAGGGCCTCAGACGCGCACGCAAAGAGCCGCCGCGCCCCCGCGGAGCCCGCGTCCAGAAAGTCGAGCGCCATCCCCGGACACTGCGCCCCCTGCCCGGGAAAAAGCCAAAACGTGTTTTTCATGTCAGCGTAGTATAGACACTATGACAAGAAGTGTCAAGGTGTCTCGTTGCGGCACAGCGCGAGGGGGCAGTGCGAGGGAGTGAGACTCGTGTAATGCTTGTTGGGACTTGGGAATTGGGAATTGGGTCTTCTCCGAAAAAGTTAAAATTAAGAATTTATCCACAGATGTACACAGATAAACACAGATTTTAAAGAATATATCTGTGACGCAACGAAGTTGCGCTATCTGTGGATGTTTTTAGAATTGTTGAAAAATGACGCGGCCTCTCCGATTAAAGAATAACTTTCTTGTAGAATTGCATAAAAAGGTAACAGAGTATGGCAATCGAAGTTCTTTCCCTTATTATTGGATGAGTAGGAACAGTATATGACCAGGACGCAGGAATTGCAAGCGGAAGCGCTGCTGAAGCGGAGCGGCGATTTCTCGGATGAAGAATACGGCCTGATGGGAGAATACATCAGTACGCACGACATTAAGGTTGGACCGGCGAAGGGTGGTATTCTTTCACGGGATGCCGGATATCTTATCGCGGTTGATGGTCTGACCGCATCATACGTGCAGACAAAAGCAACCGCCACAGGGAAAACTGGAGAGCAGGTGATAGGATCTCTTGTTCGCCGGGAACTGTTAAGCGCATAGAGAGGAGAACCTGTCGTTCTACGAACGGTTCGGCAAAGCCGCTCGGTCCCGTTTCCAGCCGCGGAATGACGGGGTGTTGTGCGAATGTCTTGTTCCCGGAGACGAGCGTGATCTGCCTGCCTATGGTCTCCATTGCCAGGGCGAGACGCGCCTGCTGCTTAATGGTGATAAGGTGCAGATCCTTGCATAGGCGAGTTTCGAGTTTGAGCACCTCGAAGTGATCAAGAAACTCTTCTAAGTAGCCCTCCTTCTGTTTGGCTTTATTGGCGCGGTAGATGCAGCGGACGAGTTGGATAGCGTCCTGCTTCATGTCCTGCCCGAGGGTGAACTTGTACTCCCTCGAGAAGTGCTGCGTGAGTTCAAAGATTTGCAGCGTAAGGTCGTACATTGCTGCGGAAACAAAGTTTCCGAGAACACCGGCAGATCGTAATACAATGCCATATATGCCCTTTTTCAAAAAATTTTTCGACCGCCGCTTCGCGGCGGTAGTGCACGGGGGGAAGTCCCCCCTTGCATCCCCCCTGCTGCGCTTGTGGGGGGCTTTGCCCCCCACACCCCCCTTTTACCGTTTTCCCATTTTTTAATGGTTAAATAGTTAAAGGGTTAAAAAGCCCGCACCGCACGGACAGAATACCCGTTGTCCTTGCCGAGGTTGTTGTACTGGATGCCATAGTAGAAACCCTGACTCCACGCGGGGTAGAGGGCGCCGTACTCGGAAGAAGACCAATCACAATTGTTGGAGAAGCCGCCGAGGCCCTGTTCCTTCAGATTGGTGTACATAAGATTCAGTTCGTCTATGCTCGGCAGAAACCAGTCGTTATAACCACCGTAACTGTAGTCCGCACAGGCCCGTGCCGCAAGGTGTAAGCCGGAACCGGACGAAGGCGTGCCGTGGTCATGCGTCGCCAGTTCTGCCGTGTTCGCCGCGCCTGTCCCAATAGCCGTCCCAGTGTTGCAATACCAACCGTATCCGCCCCACTGGTAGGTACCTTCCAAGTCTGTGGGCGCTGCCTCGAGGTAGTGACACGTAACACCGTTGCTGCTAAAGCCGCTCGTACTCTCATAGAAAATCAACCCGCCCGCAGGGCCAGGGCCGCCGAACATCGGCGTGAACGCCTCCGACGACCACACCACAGAATAGTTCCCCGCCGTGTCCTTCACCGTTACGTGCGCCTTGTACGCCGTGCCCGCGACCAGGCCGCTGAGACCTACAGCGTTGGCACCTGCGACCGCCGGCGCCGCGGCCTTGATGTCTGCTAAACTATAGAGAC
>JAISTO010000174.1 GCA_031272575.1 Treponema sp.
TTCATGTTTAACCCCATTCGGGCGCCCTCCTTGTGGCACCCTTAATTATAATTTGGGTAACATTTTCAATTTGAGGCACTGGCCCTTTTCGGTAACATTTTTCTTGAGGCATCGCGCCCACTTGACCGGCAGCCCGTTTCCGGTTACAGTACCCCCATGCTCTTTACGGCCCGTGAAATAACCGAAACAATCGATATGTTCCTGCGCTACAAACTGGACATACGCGCCATTACGCTGGGGGTGTCGCTCCTCGACTGCGCGGCGGAGGGGGGCGCGGAGGCGCGGCGCAGGATACGGGAAAAACTGCTCCGCATGGCGGGCCCGCTCGTGCGGGTCGGCCGGGATATCGAAGTCGAGTACGGCGTCCCGATCATCAACAAACGGATAGCGGTAACCCCCATCGCGCTCGTCGCGGCCTCCTGCGGGGAGGCTGACTACAGCCCCTTCGCCCAAACGCTTGACGAGACGGCCAGGGAACTGGGCGTCGACTTCCTGGGGGGCTTTTCCGCGCTCGTGCAGAAAGGCATCTCGGAGGCGGACCGCCGCCTGATCGCCTCAATCCCGCGGGCGCTCGCCTCGACGGAGCGGGTCTGCGCGTCCGTCAACGTTGCCTCTACCCGCAGCGGCATCAACATGGACGCGGTGCGCCTTCTGGGGCAGACTATCCGCGACACCGCGGCCCTCAGCGCGGACGCGGATGGAATCGGCTGCGCGAAACTGGTCGTGTTCTGCAACGCGCCTGAGGACAACCCCTTCATGGCCGGCGCTTTCCATGGCCCGGGCGAGGGTGAATGCTGTCTCAACGTGGGGGTGTCTGGCCCCGGGGTCATCAAGGCCGCACTCGAGGCGCACCGGGGGGCCTCCTTCGACGAGATCGCGGAGGTCATCAAAAAAACCGCGTTCAAGATTACCCGCATGGGGCAGTTGGTGGGGCAGGAGGCGGCGCGCCGCCTGGGGGTGCCCTTCGGCATACTCGACCTCTCCCTGGCCCCGACCCCGGCCGTGGGGGACTCGGTGGCGCGCATCCTGGAGGAACTGGGCCTCGAGACCGCCGGCACCCACGGCACGACCGCGGCCCTGGCCCTGCTCACCGACATGGTGAAAAAGGGCGGGGTGATGGCCTCGAGCGGGGTGGGGGGCTTTTCCGGCGCCTTCATCCCCGTCTCCGAGGACGAGGGTATGCGGGCGGCCGCGGCCTCTGGCGCCATCACCCTGGACAAACTCGAGGCCATGACCTGCGTGTGCTCCGTGGGCCTCGACATGATCGCCCTGCCGGGGGACACCCCCGCCTCCACAATCGCCGCCATCATCGCGGACGAGATGGCCATCGGCATGGTGAACGGCAAGACGACCGGCGTACGCCTTATCCCCGTGCCCGGCAAGCGCGCCGGCGACTGGGCCGAGTTCGGCGGCCTCCTCGGAGGCGCGCCCGTCATGCCCGTGCACCCCGCGGGGAGCGAGGCGTTCATCAGCCGGGGTGGGCGGATCCCGCCGGCGATTCACTCGTTTCGGAATTAGGGAAGCGCTGACTCCCCTCCCCTGCTCCCTTCCCCCAGCACCACCTCGGTGCGGCCGAAGCCGCCCTGCTCCGCTGACGAAAAATAATAGTCCGCGACGAGGGGGGACTGTTTCAGGTACTCGTGCACCGTCTTCTGCAGCACGCCCTCGCCGGTGCCGTGCACGACCGCGAAGTGCCCCAGCCCGGCGAGCACCGCGGCGTCCACCTGGCGCTCGAGCGCCGCGCGCGCTTCGGGCGCCCGCATACCGAGCAGGTTGATTTCCGCGGACGCGGCGGCGGGCGCCAGGTCAGGCCGCGCGATGAGCGCGCGGGGCGCGGCGGGCGCGGGGGCCGCGGGGGAGAGGGCGCTTTCGGCGAAGCGCACCTTCACGGAGCCGACCTCGACGAGCCAGGCCGGGCCGCCGTCATCCGCGGCCTTCTTGTCGCGGCGTATAAGGGTCCCCCGAAGCCCGCGCTCCCCTGCCAGCACCTCGAGGCCCGGGGCGAAGGCGGCGCTGCTTTCCGCCTTAAGATGGCCTTCCCTCTTTGGCAGAGCCTCTTTCTCCTGTTTGACGGCCCGGCTATCCTTGTTGATCTGCTCCTCGATGTTCTTCAAAAAGGCCTTCACCTGCAGGGTTTTTTCGCGGGTCACCTCGCCCTCGCGGAGGGAGCGCACCAGGTTCTCGAGGGTCTTCCGGCTCTCGGAAAGAAAGTCCCGCATGGCGGCAAGGCCCTCCTGCTTGAGCGCGAGTTCCCGCTGGCGCAGGCTCATCTCGCGGGCGTCCGCGGCCGCGCGCTCCTCCTGCAGAGCGCGGCGCTCCTTCGCGCTCGCGCGCTCCTCCGCGTCAAGCGCGTGGCGCTTCCGCTTGAGGCCGGACAGCAGCCCCGCGACATTCCCGCGCTCCTTGCCGAGGTAACGGCGCGCCCGCTCCAGCACCTCCGACTGCAGGCCGTTCCGCTCCGCGGCCTCGAGCGCGCGGCTCTCCCCGGGGAGGCCCATGATGACCCTGAACGTGGGGCGCAGGCTGACAAGGTCAAACTCCATGCTGGCGTTTTCGACCCCCTTGCGGGTATAGCCGTAGTTCTTCAGCAGGCCATGGTGCGTGGTCACGATAAGGCGCGCGCCCCGCTCCGTAAGCGCGTCCAGCACCGCCATCGCGATAGCGCTCCCCTCCTCCGGGTCGGTACCCGCGCCGAGTTCGTCCAGGAGGACGAGCGAGCGCTCTGTAGCGGCCCCGGCTATATCCGCAATGGCGCGGATATGCGCGGAAAAGGTGGACAGGGACTGACTGAGTGACTGCTCGTCCCCGATATCCGCGAAGATCGCGTCGAAGTGGGGCAGGGTCGTTTCCTCGGCCGCGGGGATAGGGTAGCCGCTCTGGTGCATAAGCGCGAGGAGCCCCGCGGTTTTGAGCGCGGCGGTCTTGCCGCCCGTGTTCGGCCCGGTGATGATCACGGCGCGGGTTTCACCCTTTTTTGAAGAGGCCATCACCAGGGTGATGGGGATACAAGACGCGCCCAGCAGGGGGTGCCGCGCCTCTCTGAGCGCGAAGGGACCGGAGCGGGCGAAGATGCCGCGGGTCTCCTCGCCGTAACGCGCCTTGGCGCGGAGGGTCTCGAGGAAGAGGATTTTTTCATGAAAGAGTGACAGTTGCTCCCGCTGGGGCCTGAGCGTCTCGGTGAGTTCGCGCAGGAGCCTGCGGATTTCCGCGTCAAGGCGCGCCTTTTCGATGACGAGTTCGTTGTTCCGCTCGACGATCTCCTCAGGCTCGACGAAGATGGTCTGCCCCGTGGCGGACACATCCCGCACGATGCCCCGTACGCGGCCGCGGAAGTTCGCCTTCACCGCAAGCACGAGCCGGCCGTCCCGCTGCGACGGCTCGAGCGACTGGAGCATACGCCGCTTCTCGCTGTCCTTCACATACCGGGACGCGGCCCGCTCGAGCGCGGCCTCTATGCGCTGTATGCGGACGCGCAGCTCCCGCAGCGAGGGCAGGTCCCGCAGCGCGCCCTCGTGGTCTATCAGCGCAAAGATCGCCTTCGCGGCCCCCTCGCAGCGCGGCGTCTCCGCCAGCAGCGCGCGGAGGGGGATCTTCTCCGTGGCGGGGAGGGAGGGGGCATCGGCCGCCTTCCCAAGCAGATCCCGCAGCGCCTGGCCCCGCTCGAGGAAGAGCCCCAGGGCAAGAGCGCCCCCCGCGTCGAGGGACGCGCCCTCGGCCCCGAGGAGCGCGAGGTGCGGCCGCACGGCCGGGAGGGTGTCGCGGCGCTCCTGAGCGCCTGATGCCGCGCACTGCTGCAGGCGGCATCTCACCTCGCGCGCCAGGCTGCGCAGTTCCTCCGCGGCCGCCTCGTCCCAGAGCGGCGTCTCGGCGCGGAGGTACTCCGCGGCCTCCTCGCTCAGCGCAAGAGCGGCGGCCCGCGCCTTCACCGCGTCAAACTCGAGCAGATCGCAGGTTCTTTCCGTCATACCGCGGCGCGAAGTTTTTCCTCGACCTCTTCCAGTTTTTTATGCAGCGCGTCGATAGTGCGCTCGAGACGGGCCTTCTCTTTGTGCAGCGCCTCGACCGGGTCTTCGGCGGGCTGCTTCTTCGCCTTTACCATCATGCGCACCTTGTCCGGGCTGTCCCCTTCCAGAAACGCCGCCTCGGCCGCCTTGCGCTCGTCCTCGTCCCGAATAGACGCGAGAAACTGCATATTGCTCGGGCCGGGCCGGGGGTCCAGGTTGAATTGCTTCGCCCGCATCGCGAGGGTCGCGGTCGCGCGGGGTATGCAGAGGCTGCGATCGAGGTAATCCTCGAAACGCCCGCCCGCGGCCTCGCAGAGTTGCCGCGCCTTCATCAGATGCTCCCCCAGCGCGAGCAGTAACTCGCCGTTCTCGCGGAGGTACTTTTCGCGGATAAGCGCCGTCAGCGCGCTGAGCTCCCGCGACTCCTCGAAGACGTTCCGGTAGAGCCCCGCCGCGGCCGCCGCCTCGAGCAGCCGGTGCAGGATAGCCCGAAACTCCGCGGTGTGGGCGCGCGACGGCAGGGTCCCCCCCCGCGCGCACGCGTGAATGTGGTGCGCATACTCGTGCAGCGCCGTGTAAAAGAGGAGATTGTCCCCCCGCTCCCCGGCCTCGAAGTTCTTATTGTGAATGATAATCTCCCGCGTGTCGCACTTGTAAAGCCCGTTCACCTTCCGGCTCTTTTTGCCCGAAAACACCAGCGAAAAATCAAGCGCCGGCTCCTCGACCGCGAGCAGATTCATCTTTACCTGATCTTGATTCATGAAGACAGTATAACAAAAATGGGAGGGATTGGGAAGGGGGGAAATTCAACAACCAGCAGCCCTGTATCGTCTGTCTTGCCGCCCGCTTTCTTCGCCGCGCGTACCCTCTTGGGCCACGAGACACTCGTCCGCCGGTCGAAGAGCAGGCGGCCGAAGACCACAAGCCAGATGCGCTCGCAGCCCAGCGTTTCCATATCGCGGGCCAACTCCCCCCCCCCGCAGCGTCTTCGCAGACTATCGCCAAATAAAAAAAAGCCTGGCGACTACCTACTTTCCCAGGCCTTCGAGACCTAGTATCATCGGCGTAAGAGGGCTTAACTTCTGTGTTCGGAATGGGAACAGGTGTAACACCTCCACAATAATCACCAGACATAAAAAACTTATTTTGAAAGGGAAAATCCGGCTGCTTCAAGCAGCCAGACGGGAACGATAATATGGTCAAGCCTCGCGGCAGATTAGTACTGGTCGGCTGAGTGCGTTACCACACTTAGACCTCCAGCCTATCAACCAGGTAGTCTTCCTGGTGCCTTTGGGGGGGTTAATCCCCCAGGGATGGTTAATCTTGAGGTGGGCTTCCCGCTTAGATGCCTTCAGCGGTTATCCCTTCCCGGCGTGGCTACCCAGCACGTGCCCTTGGCAGGACAACTGGTACACCAGAGGCCAGTCCATTTCGGTCCTCTCGTACTAAAAACAGCTCCTCTCAACCATCCAACGCCCATGGCAGATAGGGACCGAACTGTCTCGCGACGTTCTGAACCCAGCTCACGTACCGCTTTAATT
>JAISTO010000222.1 GCA_031272575.1 Treponema sp.
TGGGGCTACACATACGCGGGGAGCGATACGATAGACGATGTGGCGTGGTTCTATGACAATGCATTGTACGTTGGGCAAAGTAGTCCCGATTACGGTACACACACCGTAGGGACCAAGGCGGCGAACCTTGCGGGCCTGCACGACATGAACGGAAATGTGTGGGAGTGGTGCTGGGACTGGTACGGATCGATAAGTGCAGAGACGGTAACGGATCCGCCCGGCGCATCTTTGGGCTCGACCCGTGTGCTGCGCGGCGGCGGTTGGGACGCCAATGCCTCCCTCTGCACCGTGTCCACCCGGGGTTACAGATACCCCGATGACGGGAACTACGCTCTGGGCTTCCGCGTGGCGTGCAGGGGGGAGTAACGATTTTGTCAACGGGGGTCCCCTTGACTTCCCGCCCCCGCGGCGCTATGATCACGGTCATGACGAACCCCCCGCCCGCCCCTTCAGGCGGCGCTTTCACCGTCATCCATGTGCTGCAGCCCTTTGCCTCCGGCGTCGTGACGGTCGTCGCGGCGCTCTGCACGGGGCTGCCGGATATGCGCCACATTGTCGTGCACGGCACCCAGCTGCCGGTGGATGCCATTGACCGCGTGAAGGCGCGGTTTCCCGCGGGCACGGCCTTTGTCCCCTGGCCCTCCGCGGCCCGCGAGATATCCCTTAAGGGTGATCTATGCGCCCTCCGCGAACTGCTTGGCATTCTGCGCCCGTACAAAGATGCCCCGCGGACGGTCGTGCATCTCCACTCCTCGAAGGCGGGCTTCCTGGGCCGCCTCGCGTGCCGCATACTCGGCATCCGGAGCGTCATCTACACCCCGCACTGCGGGGCCTTCCTCCGCACCGATATAGGCCCCGCAAAGCGGCGCTTTTTTCGCTTCCTCGAGTGGGTCGGGGCGCGCATGGGGGGCATGGTCGTGGGCTGCGGCCCTTCCGAGGGGGCGGCCTACGCCGCGTTCGGCCCCGCGGTCTGGGTCGCAAACGGCGTCCCCCTCCCCCCCTCGCGGCCCGCGAAGGGGATCGCGCCGCGCATGGTCACCTTCTGCGGCCTTGCCTCCGTGCAGAAGAACCCCCGTCTCTTCAACGAGATCGCCCTGGCCTTCCCGGCTCAGCCCTTCTGCTGGATAGGGGACGGCCCCCTGACGCGGGAACTGAGCGCCCCCAACATCACCATAACCGGCTGGCTGAGCCCATCCGACCTAAGCCGCATCCTGGAGGATACCCTCGTGTTCCTCTCGACCTCCTCGTGGGAGGGCCTCCCCTGCGCCGGCCTCGAGGCCCTGGCCGCCTCCCGTGCGCTCCTCGCAACCGACGTCCCCGGCAACCGCGACCTCGTGACCCCCGGGGAAAACGGCTTTCTCTTCCGCGGCCCGGCCGAGGGCATCGCCGCGCTCAGCAGGCTCCTCGCGGACCCGGAGGCGGCGCTGCGCATGGGCCGCGCAAGCCGCGCCCTGGCCGAGTCGCGCTTCTCGCTCGAGAGCATGGCGGCAGGCTACCGGCGGGTGTACGAGGAGGTGGCAGGACACGGTCAACAGGTTAAGGGAAGTGACCCCGACTTGACACTTTCCCGCGGAACCTCATATACTCATCTTATGCGGATAAAGAGGCGCTGCCGGTGAAATTGCTCATTTGTTCTGACATTCACGGCTCGGCGCGGGCCGCGGAACTGCTGACGGCAAGGGCGGACGCGCTCGGGTGCGAGGCGATCGTCTTACTGGGGGATGTGCTCTACTTCGGGCCGCGCAACAGCCTGCCCGGGGGGCACAACCCCGCGCGCACGGCGGAGGTGCTGAATGCGGCATCGGATCGCATCATTGCGTGCCGGGGCAACTGCGACTCCGAGGTGGACCAGATGGTGCTTAAGTTCCCGCTCAGCGCCGATTACGCGCTCCTCTACGACGGCGCGCGCCGCATCTTTGCCACGCATGGCCACATCTACAGCCCGGAGCGCCTCCCGTCCCTTGCCCCGGGGGACATTTTTCTTTCGGGGCACACCCACATCCAGTCCCTGTTAAAAACGGAGTCCGGTGTTATCCTGTGCAACCCGGGCTCCCCCTCACTGCCCAAGGCCGCCTCGCCCGCGGGCTATGCGGTCTACGACAACGGCCGCATAGAACTCTGCCAGTTGGAAGTTTGCCATTTAAAAAAGTAACCGAAAGAGGGGGATTGCAAAAACCGCGCGGCTCGCGCTATACTTTTCGGGAAGGAGACGCGATGTACGGAACTGGTATCATTGATTTGCGCGAAGTCTCGCCTGATAAGTGGCGGGCGAAGTATAAGGGAAACTACGGCGTGTACACCATCGCGGTTACGACGAAAGAGGCTAATGCCGTCTCCTGGTCCTGTACCTGCCCGAGTGATTATGACCCGTGCAAACATATCGGCATGATCCTGGATGCTATCGCGGAACGGACGGCCAAACATGAGCGCGGGGCATCAAAGCCTGAAACAAGGGCCGAACACATTTTGCGGGAACTCAACTACGAGGATCTGCTTGACTTTGCGATCGGCATTGTGCGGCATAACCCTGACCTGTCCAATCAGGTAACGCTGCGCTTCGCTCACCTTATCGAAACCGAAGGAAACAAGTACACGGCGATTCTGCGGGATGCGTTTGATAGTTTTGAACTTGATGACGAAGGCGCCTATTATGACAGCGAAGACTGGCCAACGATCGATTTTATGGACGAATGGCTTGAAAAAGCGGATGCTTATATCGCGGAGGAAAAGTACCCCGATGCGGTACTGATAGCAAAAGCCTGCCTCGAAGAGTTGGCCCGCTGGATCTACAGAACAGGGGTTGATGCCGAGTTCGGCGACTATCAAGAGCATCCGTTTTCAATTTTTAAAACGGCCGCGGAACATTCGGGCATCGATAAAAAAGAATTGTATCATTACTGCATCGAGGAAATGGCGAAAAAGAAATACAGCGCTATGCGGGATAGTTTTAATGATCTCTTGAGTTATCTTGCCCCTGCCGTAGATCCTGAAGGATTTCTGTCGCTTATGGATAAACAATTCGCCGCGGTAAACGACAAAAGTTCCTGGGAAGCGGAAAAGATTCTCAATCGTAAAATTGCCCTTTACCGCGATACCGGCAGAGCGGATGCCGCGTGGGACCTCATCAAAAATAATCTACAGATCGGCGCGTTCCACGAGGAATGGGTGGAACAGTTAATCGCGGAAAAACATTTCACTGAAGCAAAATCCCTGATCCGCGAGGTTATTATCCCAAAGGATGATGACCGTTCCGGCTATCACAATAGCAACTGGGAGGAGCTGCTGCTGAAAATTGCGCGGGAAGAAGACGACCGGTCAGAAATTCGACGCATAGTATACAAGTTTATCAAAAACACTTTTTCTGATGAATACTATCGCATATACAAAGCCGCGTTCGATCCTGAAGAGTGGCCTGCCGAAAAGGAGCGCCTGGCCGCGAATTACGGAAAGCACCGCGGATACGATGACAGTCTTGCGGCCCTTTACCACGCCGAGGGAGATATGCCGGCTCTGTTCAATTGTATTGAAAAATGGCCCTCTCTCAACCTGATAACAAAGTACCACCGGGCCCTTGCCGCGGTCTTCCCGGAAAAGACTCTGGCCTTGTTCAGAAAGGCCGTCGACGCTTACGCGGACAGCGGCACAGGCCGCAGTTATTACGAAGAAATTGCGCGCCTCCTCAAGAATATCGCGGCGCTCCCCGGCGGTGAAAAAGCCGCGCGGGAAATGATCGCGCGCTATCGCCTCGTCTACAAAAACCGCCGTGCCATGATGGAGATTCTCGCAAAAGCATTCGGGCCCGCGCCGTAGCTGCCTCTTTTGAGGTGTCGCTCACGTTCATTCGTGGATTAAATTCTTGATACTTGATTAGGATAAACGCATAGAACTGTCATTGCTGGACTTTCTCTTTATCATATGCGGAAATGCTCTCACTGGGGCGGGGGACGGACGGGAAAAATGATTGGTAGGCTGCTTTCCTTTGCTAATGCACGAGACGTTTTGAAATACGCACAGTGACCACGCATTTTTCTACGCTTATGGCATTTGGGGCAAAAAAAGACAAAACCCCGATAACGGTGACGGTACCGAATAGGGCGGCGGAAGTACACAGGAATAATGTGGTACCTGTGACGGAGACCATGCAGCGTAAGGTTTTGGCTTCTTTTTGCCGGAAGGGGCGGCTTTAGGCCGCGTCATTTTTCCCGGCCGTCACCCGCCCCTGCGAGTGGATTCCGCGGTTTAACCGCGGAATTACGGGAAAATCTGTCTATGCGTTTATCCTGATTCTTGCCATTTTTCTCTTGACTTTCCTGAAATAGCATCGTATACTATAGGTGTATCGATACACTAAACCGGCAAGGAGGCACAATGCGAACTTTTTTGGCGGGCGCTCTGGCGCTGCTGGCGGCGGCGGGGCTGCGGGCGGAGGGGCTCAGGGTGTGGGGCTCGTTTCACACGGGGGCGCTCTTGAGCGTCCCGCAGAACGGCGAGACGAATGTCAAACTGGAGACCGATGACGGCCTTGGCCTTACGCCCGCGCGCCTGCGGATCGACGGGGGGCTCGACCGCGAGGCCTGGGGGCTGCGGTTCCGCTTCATGGCGGGCCTCGACAGCGACTACCACGTTGCGCTTGAGTCGAGCGAGCAGTTTGCGTACGCCTGGGGGGCCTTTTTCAGCGACCGCGCGCGGCTCTACGCGGGCCGCTTGGACGGCGGTCTCTGGGCGACGCCCTTTGACGAGGCCTGGTCCCTCGACGCGATCACGGGGCTGCGGGTCGAGATAAAGCCCATAGACGGCCTCAGTTTCGGGTGTTCGTTCAAGATACCCCCCGCCGGCACGGACGAACTCGGCAAGTATACCTTCGAGCGTATGCTGAACGAGGCGATCGTGGGCGCGCGCTGGGATACGCCCTGGTTCCTGCTGGTGGGGGCCTTCGCCTTCGACGGCTGGGACAATTACCGCCGGGACGAGCAGGAAGCCGTTGCGGGTCTGGTCATCAAAGTGGTGCCGAATCTGTGGTGGGGCATCGAAAGCCGGTTCCGCAATATCATGACGGGCGCGATGGCATTCAACTTAATGGAAAAGGCGGGCTATCCCTTCAATCCGTTTATCTACGGGACCATCAAAGTGTACGAGGATGGCGTTCAGGGCGAAGAGGATATAACCGTCAAAATAAATCCTGAACTGAGCCTCTGGCTTACGGGGCGCCTGCAGCCCGCGCTCGAACTGGAATGCGGCTGGCACACCGCGCGCGCGGACGAGACCTGGTATCTGGGCGTCAAGCCAAAGGCGCTCTACAAGTTTTCGGGCGGCATGGAATTGAGCGGCTACTGGATGCTCACCTATATGGGCGGTCCAAAAGAATTGAATCACAGTGTCAGCATCAATGCGGCCTGTTATTTTTAGGGGATAGTATGAGTATAAAAATGCGGCTTATGCTTTTTGGCGTGTGCGCGTTGAACGCGTTTTGTTTCGCGGCCTGCGACGATATGCTTGCCGCGCAGAAAGATCTGTGGGAAAAGTACCGCGGCAAAATGTCCATCGTGGGGAGCGCGGCGGCGGGGGGCTGGGACCTGGACCAGGCCGTCGTTATGGACGAGCGCGGCGGCGTGTTTGTGTGGACGGGTACTCTGGCGGAGGGTGAAGTAAAGTTCGCCTGGCAGAAGCCTGACTTTTCAAGCGGGACCTGGTACATGGCGCGGAGCCAGGGCGAGCGCGTGTCCTGGGACTGGGCCCCCGGCGCGGCCGCGCGGGTGTTTCCCGCGGTGTACATCGCGCGGGGAGGCGCCGACAACAACTGGCAGGTGGACGCGGGGGACTACCGCGTAACGGTAGACCGCGCGGAGCGCAGCGCGGCCTTCTCCCCCCTGCTGCACGAGGTCTATATTCTCGGTGACGCAACGCCCGGCGGATGGGATTTGGACGCGTTGTCTGACTGCCGCATGATCCGTGACGCGGACGGCATCTTTTCCTGGACGGGCGAACTCACGGCGGACGGGGATCTCAAGTGCATCTGCAAAAAGAAAAGCGGCGACTCACTCGATTTCGGCTCGAGCCCGCAGTTCCTCGCGCGGGAAGCGGACACGCCCCTCGAAGACGGCATGGCGCTGCCGGTCGTGTACGCCGCATCGACTCCAGAAGACGCCGCGGACTTCAAATTCAAAACCGGCAGCGCGGGACGCTGGACCATCACCCTTGATCCTGACGCGCTGACATTGAGCGCTGCTGCAAGGAGCTTGCCATGAAGCGGCGCTTGTTGGGCATGGTGTTTGTTTTCTGGACACTCTGTTCGGGATGCACGACCATCAACCGAGTCCGGAAAAACCAGACGCTCTATTTTGTCGGGGCCTTCACCAACTGGACCTTCGAGCCTATGACCCGCGATATGCGGAACCCCGCGAAGTTCCGCATGGGGCGCTTCTTCACCTGGAAGGAGGGGGGCAATTTCAAGTTCGGGGTGAACCCGTCCAGTTGGAAAAATATGTACCACCCCGCCATTGCGGACGCGCCCTACGATTACCGCATCGCGATCCGGGACAGCGCCGACGATCACACCTGGCGCATGAAGGAGGGCGAATGCGGCAGGGCCTACAAGATGGTCTTCGACACGAGCGTCTGGCCCATGCGCTTTGATATGACGCCCTTCGATCCGCTCGCGGATATCAGCATGGAGGGGGACGCGGTCGAGGGCGCGGCGCGTTTCGCGCAGGTGGGGGACAACCGTTACGTGTACACCTGGCGCGGCCCCCTGAAGAGGGGGCGCCTGGTGCTCACCGCGAAGGACGATTCGCGCGCGTTCCGCATAGAGCCCTGGAAGGACGGCCTCACGCCGGACGGTACCATGCAGCAGATTGACATAAGCGAGACCGCCGCTGAAGCGGCGCCCCGCGCGTGGCAGATCGAGACGGCGGGGCTCTATACCATCATCCTCGATCAACTGGCCGACTACATAGTAATTGAACGGGGGGGAGGGGTACAATGACATTAATACTCTCACTCTTATTGATGACTCTCATGCCCCTGCCGGGCGTGGCGCAAACAAACGGCTATACGCCGCCGCTTTACTGGTCGGTGTACGAATATCATTTTTTGCTGGAAAAACAGGGCGTCAAAGATAATTACATACCCGAGGACGTCTTCCGCGCAAATGTCGATTGGGTCGAGCGGGAATTGAAACCGCATGGCTTCACGATGATCGCTATGGACGGCTGGGGCGATGACTGGTACCACCGGAACGACGCGGGCTACCGCACGACGCATTCGCGGCATTGGCGGCACGACTACGCGTGGTGGGCCGCGGAACTCGCGCGGCGCGGCATGACGCTCGGCATCTACGACAACCCCCTCTGGGTGAGCCGCGAGGACGCGAAGGCGGGCAAGAAAGTCGCGGGCACAAATATCTCCATTGCGTCGCTTATCGACCCGCGCGAAAAAAGCGCGTTCGGATTCACCTGGGTACAGGTTGATCGTCCCGGCGCGGAGGAGTACATAAAAGGCAACGTGTATCACTGGGCGGATATGGGCGTGCGTTTTTTGCGGGTTGATTTTCTGTCGTGGTACGAAACCGGCTGGGAGGACAACTGGGGGCATGGGGGCGGCTGGGTGGGGAAGCGCGGACGGCCCCGCGAGCACTACGAGACCGCGCTCCGCTGGATGCGCGAGGCCTGCGATGAGCGGGGGGTGTACCTGTCACTCGTTATGCCTGACCTGGGACACGAGGGCGAAATCGAGCGGCGTTACGGCCGTATGTACCGCATAAACGAGGACAGCGCGGAAGGGGGCTGGTGGCGCTTTTCGGAAAACGGCCGGGGGCAGCGCAAGGCGCATTTTTCGCAGTGGCGTTCCCCCTTCGACGGCTTTATTTACTGGTCGCGCTATTCGGGGAAAAACGCGGCCCGTATGGACGGCGATTTTATTCGGCTGAATACGTATACTGACGAAGAAAAGAAAACGGTCATTACGCTCAGCGTCATTGCGGGGGGGCCGGTGGCTATAACGGATCAGGTGACCACGATTGGGAATGGCGTCTGGGCCGCGCAGAACGACGAGATTCTCGCGCTCGCGAAAGAGGGCTTTGCGGCAAAGCCCCTCTCCGCCGACCCGTCCGACAGCCCGCGCTCAGAAGTCTGGACCGGCGAACGCGCTGACGGCAGCATCATTGCCGCGTTCTTCAACCGCGGCAGCACCGAGGCCCCCCGCTGGCTCGACTTCGCCGGCAGCCTCGGCATAGCGCGCGGCTCTGTCCGTGATCTGTGGGCGCGCGCGGATCTGGGCGTACTCGACCATATAGCCGTGAACGTCCCCGCGCACGGCTGTAAGGTGTTTCAAATACGGAAGTAGGGGTGTGGGGAGTAGGGAATAGGGAGTGGGGAGTAGGGTGCGCGGCGTTTGCGGGAGGCGCGGACTACCGGGATGCTTGACGGTATTCGGCGCAGACTACGCGCCAGGCGCAAGCCACTCCATACTAGCCACTCCCTACTCCCCACAAGCGGTAAAACCGCAAAGGAGAATAGAGTATGAAAAGAAGCATTCGTTTGTGGGCGGCCGTTCTGGCCGCCGCGCTGGCCGCGGCTTTGGCCGTGATGGGCTGCGAGCACCCGGACCAGGTGACGGAGAATGACACCGTTACCAGCGTCACCGTGTCGCCGAAAACAGCGGACGTACCCAAAGGCGGTACCTGCCAGTTTTCCGCGGTAGTAACGGGGACCGGATCGGGGGACCATTCGGGTGTCATCTGGATCATCCAGGGTGACAAAGCCTCCGACACGAGCATAAGCGGCGCGGGGCTCCTAAGCGTGGCGGAGGACGAGACCGCGGCAACGCTGACCGTCCGCGCCGCCTCCACCGTCGACCCGGACAAGTACGACGAGGCGACGGTGACGGTGAAGGCATCGGTCGCGATTACCGGTTTCACGGTGGAGGACCTCATCG
>JAISTO010000224.1 GCA_031272575.1 Treponema sp.
TTAGAAATTTTTGCGGTTTTACCGCAAAAATTTACTCTAAAAACTCCAAAAGCAGCCTCGAAAAGCGTGAAATCACGCGAGTTTTTCGTCGAATTATTCAAAGTGCTACAGGCTGCTAGTCTTACTTCCTCCTTTCTGCTATACTGATAAAAAACCAACGGAGGAATTATGAGTACTATTGAAACGCTGGGGCCGCGGGACAGGCCCTCAATTGGACGCTGGATACCGCTGAGTTTCCAGCACGTGTTTGCGATGTTCGGCGCCACTATTCTGGTGCCGATCCTTACCGGGCTTAGCCCCGCGACCGCGCTCTTCACCGCGGGCACGGGTACCCTCATCTACATAGTGTTAACCGGCGCGAAGGTGCCGGCCTTTCTCGGGTCGTCCTTCGCGTTCATCCCGCCCCTTATGGCCATAGGGGGCGCGGGGGGCCTGGGTATGCCCTACGCGATGGGCGGCGCTATTGCGGCGGGCGTCTTCTACTGCATCGTGGGCATTATCATCAAATTTGCCGGCTCCGCGTGGCTCGACAAGGCGCTGCCGCCGGTCGTTATCGGCTCCGTCATCGTCGTTATCGGCCTCAACCTGGCGCCCACCGCCATGAAGATGGCCATGCTCGTCGACACGAACAATCCGGCGTCCTACAGCCTCGTGTACCTTTCCATCGCCGCGGTCACATTGCTTGTCACCATCGTGGCAAACATCTTTTTCAAGGGCTTCTTCAGTGTCATTCCTATACTGATAGGACTCGTTACCGGGTACCTCTTCACCTTCGTTATGGGGCTTTTCCTTCCGGCCTATAATATCATCAACTTTGCACCGATAAAAGAGGCCGCCTGGTTCGGCTTCCCCACTTTTTCCGTGCCGAAGTTTTCCCTGGTGCCGGTGCTCACCTTTGTCATCGTGTCACTCGCCACCATCTGCGAGCACCTGGGGGACACCCTCGTTACGAGCAAGGTCGTAGGGCAGGACTTCTACAAGAACCCGGGGCTCCACCGCACCCTGGCCGGGGACGGGATAGCGACCGCCTGGGCCGCGCTCTGGGGCGGGCCGCCCAACACGACCTACGGCGAGAACATCGGCGTCATGGCGATTACCCGCGTGTACTCCGTGTGGGTCATAGGCGGCGCGGCGGTCATTGCGGTGCTCCTCTCGTTCTTCCAGAAGTTCGGCGCGCTCATCCAGACCATCCCCAGCCCGGTGCTGGGCGGCATCTCGATGCTCCTCTTCGGGATCATCGCGTCGAGCGGGCTGCGCACCATCGTCGAGAGCGGCGTGGACTACAAAGACAAGCGCAACCTCACGATCAGTTCCGTCATCCTCGTCATAGGGATAGGCGGGGGCCGGCTCGCGTTCACCATTACGCAGAATCTGCAGTTTGAACTGGCGGGGGTCGCGCTGGCTACCCTGGTCGGCATAGTGCTGAACCTCGTGTTCCCGCGGGACAAGAAGCGGGCATGATAGCACGGAACCCGCGCATAGCGCATCTGGAAGCGGGCTACCTCTTCCCGGAAATTGCCCGCCGCAGGCGCGCCTTCGAAGCGGCGCACCCGGCCGCGGGCCCGGAGGACCGGGTGCTCAGCCTGGGCATAGGCAACACGACCGAGCCGATCCTGCCCCTCACCGGCGCGGGGCTGACGGAGGGCGCGCGCTGCCTTGCCACGCCCGAGGGCTACACCGGCTACGGTGACGAGCAGGGCCTGCCCGTGCTCCGCGAAAAGATCGCGGAGGTCTGGTACCACGGCGCGGTGCAGGCGGATGAGGTCTTCGTGTCGGACGGCGCGAAGTGTGACATCGGGCGGCTGCAGTTGCTCTTCGGCCAGGAGGTGCCCGTCACGGTGCAGGACCCCTCGTACCCGGTCTATGTTGACGGGTCCGTGCTGGCGGGCGCGGCCGGCGCCTGGGCGGGTGCCGGCTACCAGGGGATCACGTACCTTCCCTGCACCGCGGAAAACGGCTTCTTCCCGGATCTGACGCCGTTGCCGCAGGGCGCGGTGCTCTACTTCTGCTCGCCCAACAACCCCACGGGCGCGGCCTGCACCCGCCCGCAGTTGCAGCGCCTCGTGGACACGGCGCTGCGCAGGCAGGCGCTCATCGTGTTCGACGCCGCGTACGCGGCCTTTATCCGCGACCCCCAGCTGCCCCGCAGCATCTACGAGATAACGGACGCGGCCTCCTGCGCCATCGAAGTGAACTCGTTCTCGAAGCCCGCGGGCTTCACCGGAGTCAGGCTCGGCTGGACCGTGGTCCCCAGGGCACTCAAATACAGGGACGGGAAAAGCATACATACGGACTGGCTCCGCATAGTTACGACGATCTTCAACGGCGCGTCGAACATTGCGCAGGCCGGGGGCCTCGCCGCGCTCTCGGAAGGGGGCCTGGGGGAAATCCGCGCGCTTACGGACTACTATCTGCGCAATGCGTCACTCATCCTGCAGACCCTGAAGGGCCTGGGTATCCCCTGCGTGGGGGGGGACAACTCGCCCTACGTGTGGGCGCGTTTCGCGGGCCGGGACAGTTGGGAGGTCTTCGGCGAGATTCTCGAAAAGTGCCGCGTGGTGACGACCCCGGGCGCGGGCTTCGGCCCCGCGGGGCAGGGCTTTATCCGGTTCTCGGCCTTTGGTCACCAAAAGGACATTGAGGAAGCCTGCCGCAGGCTGGGGGAGCGGCTTTAGCGCCGCCCCCGGGACACCCCCCGTCACTCCGCGACTGTGCCCCCTCCCCCGTCACTCCGCGTCCGGGACACCCCGTCACTCCGCGGCTTGACCGCGGAGTGCCCCCTCTACCTGCGGCTCCGCCGGTACTCTTGGCATCGTTTCTCGAATCCCCCATAGTCTTCCCAAGGAGTATTACCAATGGGAACCACATGGAAACCCGTCCAACCGACGGAAATCAAAGACCTCAGGATTGTCAAAGAGGTTATCGCCCAAATCCGCAAGCCCATACCGCCTGAGGTGTACGAGCGGATTGCACGGGAAGACGCGCTGCTTAGGGCAGCGTTTAAACCAGGACCACCGCTATGGGCAAAGAAGAAAGGATAGCCGTCACGCGGGACAATGGGCGCCTGTTGTTCCGCATTGACCAGATTGACGCGGAGGCGCCCCTCGACCGCTTTGATTGCCGCATACCGGAGTATGCCGAGTACCTCCGGGAGGACGCGCTTTCGCTCCCAGGCCGACCATGTTGCCAAGACCTGGCTGCTCTCCGAGGAGGACAGCGGAGACATAGTTGCCTATATGTCTCTGGTGGCTGACGGGGTGCGGTTGTCGGTGGCGGAGAAGGAACTGCAGCATTTGGACTACCCCTTCAAAACCCTTCCGGCGATGAAGGTGGCCAAACTGGCGGTAAGCGAAGCGGCGCGGCAGAAGCACCGGGGCATAGGCACCTATATGCTCTATCAGGCTGGCCGAATCGCCCGAGCCTGCAACGCCGCCTACTTCGCCTCCCGCTTTTTGACAGTAGACGCAGATTACGCCGCGCGGGCGACTGCCCGCGCCATAAACCATTCCTATCGGAAAACGGCCCAAAGGGACGTATGTAGAGCACGACGATGGCGTGCTGGCGTTTTACGAGAAAAACGGCTTTGCGCCCAATGCCGAATTGACCAACAGAAAGCGCAAAACCATCAGCATGAGGCTTGACCTGTACCGCTAAGCCGCGTTCGTGTTCATCACGCCCTCCTCCTAAAAAGCCCGCACCGCACGGACTGAACGGGCGTTGATCTTGGCGGTGCCGTACTGGAGGCCATAGTCGAAATAATGCCCCAACGCGTTGTTGCTGGAGCTCTCAGAAGAAGACCAATAATAAGTGTTGGAGAAGCCGCCTAACCCCTGCGCCTGCAGATTGGTGTACATAAGGTTTAGTTCGTCCTTACTCGGCAGAAACCAGTCGTCGTAGGTGGTCCCATTCGTCACCGAGTAGTCCGCACAGGCCCGCGCCGCAAGGTGTAAGCCGGAACCATACGATGGCGTCTCGTGATCATGCGTCGCCAGTTCCGCCGT
>JAISTO010000225.1 GCA_031272575.1 Treponema sp.
ACACGAATTTACGCGAATATTACTCTTAATAAAATTCGCGTTCATTAGCATAATTCGCGGTTAAATTCTTAAAATCCTGTTTCTTCAGAGTGGGCTAAAGATATGGGACAAGTTTAGGATCAAGCCGCGGAGTGACGGGGGCGTCCGACGGATAGTATGCCCCCGGCAAGGACCAGATCCATCGCCGTATCCCAGGTGTCCGTGGGGATGCGTTCCTCGTGCGGGGGGATGAGTTGGCATTCCAGGCAGAGCCCGCAGGCGGTGTAGGCCGCGCCCGCGTTGTCCAGGCGCGCGAAGAAGCGGTCGTAGAAGCCGCCTCCTCTGCCGAGCCTGCGGCCCTCCGCGTCGAAGCAGAGGCCCGGCGTCAGAATGAGGCAGGGGAAGTCCGCCGCGGCGAGGGGCCTGCCGCGAGCGGGCGCGGTTATGCCGCAGGCGTCCGGCGTCCAGGCCCCCTCCCCCGGGAAGGCCGCGTAGAAACGCATTGCCCGGCTGACGCCCGGGGGGGCGGCGCTGTCCGCGGCCTCCACCCGGGGGAAAAAGAGGCCCTTGCCCGCGGCGCGCGCGGCTTCGGCGAGGGGCCCGGTGTCGATTTCGCGGGGGAGGGAGCGGAACAACAGGATGGCATGCGCCCCTGCCCAGGTCGGGCTTTTGACGAGCGCGGCCGCGGCGGCGCGCCCCTCGCGGAGGAAGCGCTCCGGCGGGAGCGCGGCCAGACGCGCCCGCATCCCGCCCCGCAGCGCTTTTTTTGTCATGCGGCCTTACGGAAGATCAGGCTCGTGTTGATGCCCCCGAACGCGAAGTTGTTGGACATTACGTACTCCGTGTCGATCTCGCGGCCCTCCCCGGTAATGTAATCGAGCGGCGCGCAGGCCGGGTCTATCTCGTTCAGGTTGATGTTGGGGGCGAACCATTTTTCACGCATCATGTTGATGGTGATCCAGGCTTCGATGGCCCCGCAGGCCCCGAGCGTGTGGCCTATGTAGTTTTTAATCGTGCTTGCGGGGATGGCCCGTTGAAAGACATCGTAAGTAGCGCCGCTTTCCGCGGCATCCCCCGCCGCGGTAGCGGTGCCGTGCGTGTTCACATAGCCTATCTCGCGGGGCTCGAGCCTCGCGTCCCGTAGCGCGAGGCGCATTACCTCCGCCATCGTTTCCTGATTGGGGGTGGTCAGGTGCTTGCCGTCTGTGTTCGTACCGAAGCCGGCAAGTTCCGCGTAGATGACCGCGCCCCGCTTCAGCGCGTGATCGTAATCCTCGAGGATCAGCGCGGCGGCCCCTTCGCCCACCACCAGGCCGTCCCGGTGCTTGTCGTACGCGCTCGGGGTGGAATGCGGGGCGTCGTTCTTCGTGCTCGTCGCGAACAGGGTGTCGAAGATCGCGGAGTCGATCACCGAGAGTTCGTCCGAGCCTCCGGCAATCATGACATCCTGCACCCCGTCCCGAATCAACTCGTAGGCAAAACCGATGGCCTGGCTCCCGGAGGTGCAGGCCGTGTTCGTCGTTACGAGCCTGCCGGTAAGGCCGTAGAACACCTCGATGTTCGCCGCGCAGGTTTGGGGCATGATCTTTAGGTAGGTTGTGGCGCTCAGTTTCTTCATGTCGTGGTACGCAAGCATCTCCAAAAAGTCCATCAGCGGATCGATGGCTCCTATCGAGGACCCGAAGGACACCCCGAAGCGCCCCCTCGTTAATTCATCAGAGTCCTGCAAGCCCGCCAGACTCAGGGCCTGCTCCGTTGCGGTAAGCGCGAGGAGCGCCACCCTGCCCATGCCGCGGATTTTTTTGCGCGGATATTCCGGCAGCGCGCAGTCGACCGGCGCGGCAAGGCGCGTGTTCATCTGTTTGTACGCGTCCCACTCGGTCATATAGCGGACGAAGTTTTTGCGCGCCTTGAGGTTTGCGAGCACCGCAGGCCAGGCGCTGCCGAGCGCGCTCACCAGCCCCCCGCCCGTAACCGCCACTCGTCGTTTGTTATTCATAATGATTCCTTAAACCAGGCCCCCGTTGACGGAGATGACCTGCCGTGTGATATACGAGGCGGCGTCGGAGAGCAGGAAGAGCACCGCGGCCGCGGCCTCCTCCGGCGTTCCCACCCGTCCCAGCGGCACCTGCCGCGTGATCAGGCTCAGGATGTCGGGCGGCACCTTTTTCAGCATATCCGTGTCGATAAGCCCCGGGGCTACGCAGTTCACCGTTATGCCCCTGCTTGCCAACTCGACGGCCAGCGCCTTTGTCGCGCCGATAACGCCGGCTTTTGCCGCGCTGTAGTTCACCTGCCCCCGGTTGCCCGCGATGCCGGAAACGGACGCGATCGTGACTATGCGGCCCTGCCGTTTGCGCGCCAGGGGCATGAAGAGCGGCTGCAGTACGTTGTAGAGCCCATCCAGATTCGTGCGGATGACGGAGTCCCAGTCCCCGCCGCTCAATGCAGGGAACGCGTTGTCCGCGGTAATGCCCGCGCCGCACACTATGCCCCAGGGCGCGCCGTTTTTTTCGACCCAGTCCCCGAGCACGGAGGAACACTCCTCGCGGTCGGTGACGTCAAAGCGCAGCAGGTCTACCGCGCCCCCGGCCGCGGCCAATTCGTCCCGCAGACTCTGCGCGGCCTCGGCATTCGAGCGGTAGTGCGCCGCCACGCGGTAGCCCGCCCGCGCGGCGGCGCGGCATACGACCCTGCCTATGCCCCCGCTTGCCCCGGTCACCAGGACTGTTTTTTCATTTGCCATTGCCGATAAGTACCTCCATGTTTTCGATTTCCATCACGGTGATTTTCGCGTGGGCGCAGAGCGTATCCCCCTGGCGCACAGAGCAGTCAAACACAAAGACAGCATCGAGGTGATCGCATTCCCTCACTTCGATGCCCACCTTCCCGGTAATGACGGGCTTGTCAATCCGCAGGTTTGAAACATGCAGGATGACCCCCCACCTGCGGGACCTCTCCGCCAGTTTGTCCGTTATGCCCGACAGAGCGGCTATGCCCTGCGCCATAAACTCGAAACTTACCCAGGAGGGTATGCCCCCCAGCGAGGGTTCGTAAAATTGACAGGAGGGGCCCCCGTCGTACTCCGCCCGCAGCGAGCGATCCTCGAAATCGTAATCGAGGACCCGCGAGAGCATGAACATCTTTCCCCGGTGGGGCACCAACTCCAAAAGCGCTTCATTTTCAAACATAAAAAAACTCCAATGCTACTCGTCCGGCAGCCGCGCGAGAAAGGCTTTCACTTTTTCGACGAGATGCGGGGGGCACACAAAAACCGATTCACCCTTGAACATGTCGAAGGCCATCTGCGTCGTTTTTCCTTTGGTCGTTACTTCATTCGTTTCAGCGTTGAAAATCTCGAACGCGATCTTCAGGCAGTTTTCGTACTCTTCGAGTACCGCCCGAACCCGCGCCCGGTCGCCGAAGCGCAGGGGCTTTATGAACTTTGCGGACATCGAGGTCACCGGGAACGCGCAGCCGTCCCGCTTCATGTCCTCGTAGGTGTAGTCGATTGTTTCGAACAACGCCCAGCGGGCTTTTTCAAAGTACTTTGCGTAGTTTCCATGGTACACGACAAACATCGAGTCCACGTCGTAAAATTCAACCTTGAAAGAAACTTCCGCGCTTACGGTCTTCATGCCGGCGCCTCCCAAAAATTGTAGTAGTTGTACCACTGATACGGGTACCGTATGCAGAATGATTCGAGGGTCCCCGCGTAGGAACGGGCAAGGTCCTCCATACGCGCGTTCCGTTCGGAACGGGGGCAGTCGAAATCAATGTTGCTTTTGTGAATGTGCATACCGTAGGCGCTGCAGGGGGAAAAAGTTTTTTCCCGGAGGCCGAAACAAAAATAGGTGTGCGTTTTGAGCAGCGCCGCAATGTAAAAGGGCCCCATAGGAAACACGGCGGGCTTTCCCAAAAAGTCAAACATGAAGCGCCGCCCCGGATGTTCCCGCGAGGTGGTGCGGTCGGCCGCGCAGACGACCAGCCCGCCCTGCGCGAGGCAGCCCTGCAGGCGCTCCATCGTGTCCACCCCCACCTCGCCCGCGTTGATAAGGTGATTCATCGAATCGGGATTGATGCGCCTGAGCATGCGGTTGAAGTTTTCGGTCACCGTAAAATCCACTATCGATATGATCGGAAACGTGTGGTTCACGCGGGTGCGGCCGAAATTCGCGAGCGCCCGCAGAAGTTCCGCGCTGCCGAGGTGCGAACAGAGCAGCAGCGCCCCATGCTTTTCCTCGATGTCCGTTACCAGTTTTTCGATATCATCATTTTGATACTGTATGAGGCGCCCGGGTATAGCGCCGCTCCAGATTTTCGCCCGCTCCGATATGCTCAGCGCAAAAGACGCGATGTGCTTGAATGTGGAGCGGCGTTTTTTCGTCCCCGAAAAGGCGCGCATCTGATCCAAAAACCTGCGCGATTCGGCGCGCCCATTCCGCGCCCCGAGAAAATAAAAAAAACTGACAGGCAGCGCGGCCATGCGCAGCAGCGCGAGGGGCAGCAACCGTACGCAGAGGATCAGCAGGCGGAAGTGCCAATACGACCTGACGAGTTCTTTCTGTTTTGACCAGTGCGCGGGCGCGGCGGTGTGCGTCACTTTTTCCCCCTTGCAAGCAGCGAGGGGAACCGGCAGAGCATACCGAGAAAGAGCCGCGCAAACATAAGCGATATGCGCAGGTTGTCCCTTACGACGCGGTAGTGCGATATGCCGTCCCGCGGGTAGGTCACGTTGACCGGGTAAAAGATGATGGGGATGTTTTTCCAGTAGAGGCGCACCAGTATTTCGGCGTCGAACCCCATGCGCTTGTCTATAGGATGCCTGCGCGCGGCCTCCAGCGTCGTCTCGACCGGATACACGCGGAAGCCGCAGAGCAGGTCCGGCAGCGAGTCCGAGAGCGTGACTATCTTCCCCCAGGTGTTGCTGATTTCCCGGCCCCGCCTGCGGAGCGCGGGCGCGGACGTATCAAAGCGGGGAAGTCCGCAGACAACGGCCTCGGGCCGCGCCGCCGCCCGCTCGAGGAAAAAAAGCGCGCGGCTCAGGTCGTGCTGGCCGTCCGCGTCGACCTGCAGCGCATGCGAAAAGCCCAGGCCCCGCGCGGTTTCTATCCCCCTGAGTACCGCGGCCCCCTTGCCCCGGTTCCGCGCGTGGGTCACCAGGGTGACCCCGGGCCGCTCCGCCGCGAGGCGCGCCAACGAGCGCTTCGTGCCGGCGCCGCTCCCGTCGTCGACAAGGATGACGGGAAGTTCCCCCGCCGCGCCGAGGCCGCCGATGACCGAGCCTACGGTCGCGCCGTGCTCGTATACGGGGATAATGACGCAGGGCCGGTACTCCGGCGCGCCGCTCACGAGGAGGCCCTCATGACGAAAGAGCCTGACGAGAAGAGCGCGCCGCTTGCGGGATCCGTCATTTTGAAGGAGAGGGTGGTTTTGTCCGCGGGCCAGGAGAGGCTGACCTGGACGGGCATTTCCGGGCGTATCACTTTGGCGAATTTCAGTTTTTTCGCCATGACGATGGTGAGCGGAGTCCCCGCATAACGCGCCCCGAGCCTGATAGCGATGTCGCTCTGCGCCACCGCGGGGAGTATCCGCAGCGCGGGAAAGTGCCCGTCAAAATAACCGCTGTCCTGCGCTATGCTCAGTTCTACCGTTACCGCCCCTTCCGCGCGCGAAAGGACTTTTTCATTGTACGTCACCGCTGTCTCTCGCAAAGAGGGCCTTCACTTCGGCCTGCAATTTCTTGCCCTGCATGTTCGCCGGAATGCTGTCGACAAAGCGCCACTTCTTTGGGACGACTACCGGCGCGAAAAAGCCGGAGAGGTAGTCCTGCCAGAAGCGGTTGATGTCCGCTTTTTCTTTTCCCGCAAACTTTTTCGCGCCCGCGTCGTTCAGCACTATCGCCGCCGCGAGGTACTGCCGGCGGTCTTCCATTGAGACCACACAGACGTCCTTCGCAAGGCCCGACTCGAGAATGCGCCCCTCGACTTCCGGCAGCGATATGCGCTGCTCCTCGATTTTGACGACAGAGTCCGCCCGTCCCTTCAGGATGAAACGCCCGTCCGGCAGCACCTCGGCAAGATCGCCGGTGGGGATGGGCGGCACCCCCGGAAAGGGCAGGTGGATAAAGAGACAGCCTTTTTCGTCGGTGGAGACCTTAATGCTGCTGAAGGGGGTCCACTCCGGGCCGTCCTTCGAGCGCCGGTACGCTATGCCGGACCCCTCGGTACTCCCGTAGATGTCGACAGGCCAGAAGCCGAAGGTCTCCTCGGTTTTCTTCGCGGTCTCTTCCGGCAGAAAACCCCCTGACGCGATGATCCAGGGGGACTTCAGGGCGAGACGCAGACCCGCTTCCGTCGCGCGCTTTAGAAAGGCGGGGGTAGTAAAGATGATGTAGGGGACGTCTGAGAGGCGTTCAAACTCGGCCGGGTTTTCTATGCGCGTTCTGCGGAAGGGTATGCCCAGCGTAAAGGGCAGGATGATGTTGAAGACGAGCCCGTATATGTGGTGCTGATCCACCGTAACGGCCGTTTTTCGACGCGCCCAGGCCTCGACCCACTCCGGCGGGAACCCGATGTCCGCCTCGAATTCGACGAGCCGGTGCGGGATGCCCTTCGGCTTCCCGGTCGACCCCGACGTGAAGATCGTGAAGACCGACTCGAGCGGGTTGAAAGGGATATGCACCGGTGCGCCGCCTTCTTCCGGCGCCCCCCGCGCGAGCGCCTCCGGTATGGAGACCGCCCCCGCAAGCGCCTGATCGCTGAGTATGCCTATGTCCGCCTCGCCTGCCGTAATGTCCGCAAGGCAGCCCGGGCTTGTGTTGGCGCTGAGCAGGACCTGCTTCCGGCACTGGAACAGCGCGATGAAGGCCGTCAGGAAGTACCAGCAGTCTTCGGAATGCAGTATCCACTTTGCGTGCGGCCGCGCGGCGATGACCTCCCTGAGGGCCGCGGTGTCGCGGAACAGGTCGCGCCACCTCCGGTACTTGCCGTCCGAGAAGGCCCCCTCGTAGCAGAGGATAGTATCGTCGGGCCGCGACTGGGGCGTGAACCGTGAAAACGGTATTTCGGTTAACCCCGCGCTGTTTCCCTTTTCCGCCATTTTTCCTCCTGAAAAATACCTTACTGCTTCAGCAGCGGGAAGAGAACATTGACCACATCCCCCACAGTCCGCGTCTGCTTAAAGAGTTCGGGATCGATTTTACCCTCGATGTAGGGTTTCAATTTGACGATCAGGTCGACCGCATCGATGGAATCGAGCCCAAGTTCCGTGAAAAGTTGGGACTCCAGCGTGATCTTTTCCGGGTCGAGTTCGAATTCCTCGGCAAGAATTTCCCGAACCTTGGCGAAAACGTCTGCTTTAGTCATTTTTGTTTCCCCCCGCGCCTTCGGAAATGATATACTCGGCCAACGCGTTCACCGAAGCAAAATGCCTGCGGTTTTCCTCGTTATCCTGAGAAAATGAAACGCCATACCGGTTCTTGACCGCGATTCCCAACTCCAACGCGTCAATAGAATCGAGCCCAAGCCCGGCGCCAAAAATCGGCTGGCTGTCGTCAATTTGCTCCGGCCGCATATCCTCCAGTTCAAGGCTTTCAATTAGAAGTTTTTTTATCTCTAACTTGAGACTTTCCATGTGGAATAGTATAACATTTTCCCCCAAAAAGTGTCAAGGGGGCCTGCCCACAGGGGGCCTGCCCACTTGTAAGTGGGCAGGCTGCCCGCATTTATGCGCGAGGCACGGAGGGACAGAGGAAGAGGAGGGGGGAGTGGGGGTCGCGATGCGAGAGCGGGGGGTGGCT
>JAISTO010000226.1 GCA_031272575.1 Treponema sp.
TTAGAAATTTTTGCGGTTTTACCGCAAAAATTTACTCTAAAAACTCCAAAAGCAGCCTCGAAAAGCGTGAAATCACGCGAGTTTTTCGTCGAATTATTCAAAGTGCTACAGGCTGCTAGGATAAACACATAGATGATTTGTCCCCGGCATTCCGCATCTTGCCGTTAGTGCCACGCGCTGCAGGACTAAGTCTACCCCGGCAGTAACAGCGAGTGGTCTTCCAGGGCGGGCAAATCGGAAAACGCTTTGCCCGCAATGCCTTTTATCGACCCCAGAAAGGAATTGGCGTTGAGCAGCACCTTTTCCAGCTGCTTGTCCCGTTCCTTCCAGATTTTTTCCATGCGGCTGCGCTCGTCCATGTAGCCTTTTTGCAAATCCATGAACCCTTCGAGAATCGCGGTGATCTGTCCCGCAAATTCCTTGCCGGTAAGATAGTCGTAGAGCATCTGCGTTTTTTCACCCTTGTTGATCTGCGACCCAAAGGCCGCATTCACCTTGATAAGGCTGTCGCGGAGCACCAGCGCCAGCCCCTTGAACGCGTGAAACGAGCAAACCCACACGCCCTCTTTTTGACCGATGTTCTCGATGCCCTCGGGCAGCGCCTCCGTCACCAGAACGCAGACATCCGCCCTGGCGAGGGCGCCGTCATCTTTCAACTTGCCGATCCATTTCTCGTCAAAGTTTTTGGTGCGCTTGCTTTCGTAGATGATGAGGCCCGCCTCGCCGCCCGTATGATCCCGCACCCGCTGCATAACATCGGCGCCGCGCTGGCCTTTTTTCACTTCCTCGATAAGGTCGAAACGGAAAGTGTCGCGCAGGATTTCCTCGATGGCGAGTTCCTGCACCTCGCCCTGTAACTGCATGGAGCCCTGCTCCGCCTTGCGCTTCATCTCCGCCGCCAGCGCGGTCTGGTCGGCAAGTTTTTTTTGCAACTCGGCAATGCGCTGCTCGCTCGCTTCGTCAGCCGCCTGCTTTATGCGCGCCCGCTCCGCCTCGAGCGCCGCCTTGTTCGCTTCCCGTTCGGCCTTGAGTTTTTTGGCCAGTTCGGCCTCTTTTTCGAGACTGATCCGCTCGGCCAGTTCATCTTTTTCACTCTTGATACGGGCGAGTTCTGCCCGCGTCTTGTTGAGTTCGTTGACCTGCGCGGTTTTCTGCTTGAGGGTTTCCTCAAGGGTTTTGAGCGCTTCCTCGCTTTCCCTGCGGGTCTCCAGCCGCGCCTTCTCGATTTCCGCGGAGAGGCGGCCGGCGTACTCCCGCTCCTTTTCCCGCTTGACGGCGGTCTCGACCTCGTGCCGCAGCGCGGTGCTTACATCAATCGCGGCCCCGCACTGGGGGCAGCGGATTTTTTCGACAACTTCCATAGCCGCGAGTATATCCCTTCGTTGGCGGGGAGTCAAGGGGCCGGCGGCGCGGTGCACGATAAACGCATAGACGATTTCCCGTCATTCCGCGGTTCAACCGCGGAATCTGTCCCCCTCAGTCCGCGAGTTCGATCTTGAGCACCGTGTCGCTCGGGTCGGGCAGGCTGATGGTGTTGTTGTTCGACGCGGCCAGGCTGACGAAGCGGGTGTCCTTTTTCTTGCGGGCGCCGAGCGCGGTGCTGCCGTCGTGGGCCTCCGCGCCGTCCCGAAGCAGCGAGACAAACCTGATCTTTGCCGGATCGATGCCCGTAAGGGGGATGGGGCCTATCGGCTCCTCGAAGAGGTGCCCGTACACGATGTTACCCTTGCGGGTGTAACGGCCCCAGTCCGGCCGGGGCAGGTCGAGCGCGGGGCCGCAGCCGTAGATGCTTTCGCCGTTCCGCTGCATCCACTCGCCGACCTGGTAGAGCGCGTAGACCGACTCCAGGGGGATGCGGCCGTTCGCGTCCGGCCCCACATCGAGCAGCAGGTTCCCCCCCTTCGACACGCACTCAACCAGTTTGTGAATGAGGAAGGACGCGGTCTTGAACGAGCGGTCGTGCAGCATATAGGACCAACTATTGTTGATGGTGGTACACAGCTCCCAGGTGACGGGCTTCCCCTCGTAGTTGAGGATACAGCCCTGGGGCAGGGACTGCTCCGGCGAGACGAAGTCGCCGGCCGCCGGCGCGGGGGAGGGCCCCAGGAGGCCGCCGTACTCTTCGCCCGAGGCCTCGAGCCGGTTGTCGAGGATCACGTCCGGCTGATGCTTACGCACCATCGAGACGAGTTCTTCGGCGCGCCAGGCCTTGCCGCTGAGGTTCTCGTACGAGAAATCAAACCAGAGCACGTCGATTTTCCCGTAGTTGCTGACCAGTTCCTCGATCTGCCCGTGCATGTAGTCGAGGTAGCGATCGAAGTTGATTTTTTCGTCTTTGAAGGCCTCGTTGCCCCGCATAGGATGAAACTTGTCCGCGTACTTGGGGTAGTCCGGATGGTGCCAGTCGAGGAGTGAATAGTAAAGCCCCACCTTAAGCCCCTCGTCCCGGCAGGCCTCGACATACTCCGCGATGAAGTCCCGGCCCGCGGGCGTGTTGGTCGATTTGTAGTCGGTCAACTTCGAGTCGAAGAGACAGAAGCCGTCGTGGTGCTTCGCAGTGAGCACCATGTAGCGCATCCCCGCGTCATGCGCGAGCCGCGCCCATTGGTGTATATCGCAGGCCTTCGGATCGAAGCGGTCGAAGTATTTTTGATACGCCTCGACAGGCACCTGCGCGTGGCTGCGATACCACTCGCCGTGCGCGGGGATCGCGTAAATCCCCCAATGGATAAACATCCCAAACCTCGCCTCGGTAAACCAGGCGAGCCGTTTTTCACGATCAGTCATAATGAAACCAGTATACTCTATCGCGCAAAAAAATGATAGGGTAAAAGATGATCGGGTTTATCAGGCAAAAACGCGTTAAATGGGGAGGGGCCAGCCGCGGCGCTGTGCCGCGGCCGGGGAGCAATCGGGCAGGCCCGGTTGCCGCCTTCCCTGGGCTGTTGCGTCTGCTTAGTCCAGGGTTTTCGCCTCCAGGTCTACCCATACGGTAACGGACTGACTGAACGCGCTGTTCGTCTGGCTGGCCTTGTAATCCGCCGCGCTGGGATAATGCAATGCCTCATCATCATCTGCACTGACCGTCTCGTAATACTGGGCGCGGGTTTTGCCGTCGATGGTAACAGGCTGGAGATACACCTTCTTCTGAGTGCTGTTACTGCTGTCTACCGTGTACTTACCGGTTACGGAAGTTGCGGGATACCACATGAAGTCGGAGTTGCTGCAAGCAGCCGTAAAGGTACCGTCCGAAGCAAAGGTATAACTCTCCAAAGAATAAGAAGGGGTAAGCGTTTCTCCGCTCAACTCGTTGGCGCCCTTGCTTGCGGGCAGGTCTTGTTCCAGAAACAGGGCGTTCCCGTCTTCGCTGAAGGAGTAGGCGTTGGTTGTAACGGCGAAGGTCTGATCCGCCATCGCGTCGACATACGTGGAGATGGTTGAGTATCCCGTATATTGTTCGAGGAATGCGGTAATCTGCGCTTCAGTCATCTCCTCAAACATCTCCTCAAAATAGGACTTAGCCGCAGCCTTATACTCCGACTTGGTGAGCAGTGTGCCGTCCGGCCCGGCGGCTTTTGCCGGCGTGAGGGTCCCGGTCCTGGCCGCCGTGTTCTCGGTGTAGGTGCCGGTCACCTGGGTGGTGTAGGTATAGTGGCCATCGGTGTCTAACACATAGTCGTTCTCTTCGTCGTCATACTCCGCCTGTCCCATGGTGAAGGTGTTGTCCGAAGCGAACACGATGCGCGTGTTGCCCTCGTAGTACGTCCGGCCCTTGAGCGTCAGCGGCTGGGTTACCTGCGCCGTGGCCGCCGAATCCGTAGCGGACGGGGTGCTCCCATTGGTCGCCGTTACCTTGAGATACTTGCCCACATCCGCCGAACCTACGGTGTAGGTCGCGCTGGCTGCGCCGCTGATGTCGGTGTAAGTGCCGCCCGCGCTGTCAGCGCGTTTCCACTGGAACGTCGCGTCGGTAACAATGGCGCTGCCGCTATCCTTGGCCGTTGCCGTCAGGGTTTCGCCCACTGCCGCCGTGCCGGTAATCGTCACGCTGTTAATGGCAGCGGTGTTCGGCGCTACCACCGATACCGTCCTGGTTCCCGACTTGGAAGTGTCCTGCTGGGAAACCGCCTTGATGGTCAGGTTGGTCTTGTCCTCCCCGCTGGCAACGGTCAGCAGGCCAGTCGCGCTGATGGTCGTGCCCGAAGCAACCCCTGTGGTCTCGATAGACCAGACCACCGTCTGGGACGGGCTGTGCTCCCCGGCCACCGCCGCGTGGAACTGGAGTGTCCCGCCCTTTGTGACGAACGCCGCGTCAGCGGTGACGGTCACGACCGACACCGTGGGGTCAGGGTCTCCGCCGTCGCCCGTGGGGTTCGCGCACCCCGCCAGAATAACAACGCCCGCAAGTACTCTTGCGGCCGCAGCCGCCGCGGCCAAAAGCGCGGCAGGTCCGTAGAAACCCCGTTTGGATTTCTTGTCCTTGGTTGTTTTCATGTTGAACACCTCCTTCTATAATGTCCCGCCCCTACGGGCGGGTGGAACCCTATGGGTAAGGAGTAGGGAATAGGGAGTAGGGAGTAGGGAGTAGGGTGCGCTTTGCAAGTGGGATGCGCGTACTACCGTGAAACTGTCCGGTAGTACGCGCAACTTGCGCGCCAAGCGCTCCGCACCCGCACCCCACTCCCCATGCACTCCGCTGCCCTCACTCGTTCCACCCCACCCCCCCCCCGCATCATGCCCAAGTCCCAAGTCCCAACAGGCACCACTCCCCGCCTAAGCCCTAAACTTGTCCCATAACTTAGATTAAGAATTTATCCACAGATAGACACAGATAATCACCGATTTTCACCAAATTAAAGACACGATTAGTAATAAAAAATCTGTGGATACATTTTGAG
>JAISTO010000086.1 GCA_031272575.1 Treponema sp.
AAGGATTTTATGTTCAAAGCCTCTTTTCTCCTTCCTTTGTGCGCCTTATTCGCCTTTGAGGTTTATTTTTTCTTAAATTCTTGGTGATTTAGAGAAGTTTCCAGAATGGAAAAAGTAAACGCCGATGCCCTACCATGCACCCCAGCCCCCCTTGACGCGCGTCCCTTCCTACGCTATCATCCCCCCATGACCTTCATTGACCGGTTCAGGGAGGCCCTGCGTATACCCACGGCCTGGCCCGAAGGCGCGGCGCCGGGGGACACGCGGGCCGAGGCGCCGCTTCGGGCGTTTCAGGCGTTTCTGGCGGAACGGTATCCCGCGTTTCACAAGGCGGCGCGGCGCCGCGTCCTGTCACCCTACTCGGTGCTGTACCGCTGGCCTGGCAGCGGGGGGGCGGGCGCGCTGCCGGCGCTCCTGCTGGGGCACTACGACGTGGTCCCCGCGGAAGCGCCCAAGTGGACGCGCGACCCCTTCGGCGCGGAACTGCGCGAGGAAGACGGCGCTGCCTGGGTCTACGGCCGCGGCGCGCTCGACATGAAGAGCATGGTGGCCGCGCTGCTCGAGGCCGCGGAGGAAAAGTGCCGCGCCGGCTTTGTGCCGCAGAGGGACATCTGGTTTGCGTTCGGGGGGGACGAGGAGCGGACAGGGGCTCTGGGCGCGCGGAACGCCGCGGCGTATTTTGCGGAAGAGGGCATCCGTTTCGAGTGGATACTGGACGAAGGCGGCCCTGTGGCCGAGGATCAGGTGAAGGGAGTCTCTAAAGCGCCGGCGCTGGTCGGCATAGAGGAAAAGGGCTTTCTGAGCGTGCGCCTTTCCGTGCGGCAGGGGGCGGGCCATGCGTCCGCGCCGCCTGATGTGCAGGCGGTCGCCGTGCTTGCGCGCGCGCTCCTCCGCGTGGGGAAGCGCCCCTTCCCGTGGCGGCTCGTCCCCACGGCGCGGGCCTTCTTCGCGGGGCTTGGCGCGCACACAACCGGTGCGCGGGGTTTTGTTATGCGCCATGCGGCGCTGGCCGGGCCGCTCTTCTTCAAGGCGGTGTCCGCCGCCCCCTCCATAGCCGCGCTGCTGCGCACCACCACCGCCATGACGCAGTTGTCAGCCAGCCCCGCGGACAACGTTATGCCCTCCGAGGCGGCCGCGGTGCTCAACCTGCGGCTCCTCCCGCCCTGGACCGTCGCGTCCGCGCTGGAACGGCTCCGCGCGGTCATCGCGGACGACCGCGTCACGCTCAGCGTCCACGGCCTCGCAAGCGATCCGGTGCCCGCGGCCCCGGGCCAGGAGCGTATGCAGGGCCCTGCCTGGGACTGCATACGCGGCGCGATCGGGGCCGCCTTCCCGGACGCGCCCGTCATCCCTTTTTTGATGACCGCCACAACGGACTCGCGGCACTATCATGCGCTCGCGCGGCAGATCTTCCGTTTCAACCCCCAGCGCCTCAACCCCGGCGAACTCGCCCGTATGCATGGCCACGACGAGCGCATCTCCGTCGCCAACCTCGAGCGCGGCCTCACATTCTACCGAACGCTGTTGGAATCAGGCATTTAACCCCGAATAAACCCGATTTGAGTCTACTCCGAAAAGTCAAGAATTCAAGAATTTAATCGCGAATTATGCGAATTTTCACTAATGAACGCGAATTTGAGCCCCCTCCGAAAAGTCAGGATTAGGGAACCGCTGATTAATTCAAATTTTTTCCGCAAAATTTTTAAAAAGCAATGTGGCCCACAAAAAAGCCTTGTTTAATGCGCAAACTATTAAAGATGTCCACGGATTTCACGGATTTTCACGGATTTTTTGTTATACTTCCTGTTTTAATCCGTGTTCATCCGTGTAATCCGCGGACCTTTTTAATGATTTTCGCATTAATCAGCGTTTCCTTAGGAATTTATCCACAGACTTACACAGATAAACACAGATTTCTTATTACTAATCGTGTCTTTAATTGGTGAAAATCGGTGACGCAACGAAGTTGCGCTATCTGTGTGTATCTGTGGACTGTTTTAAAGATTCCTTGTTTTCGGAGTAGACTCAATTTTAAGAATAATATTCGCGTAAATTAGCGTAATTCGCGTTTACTTTCTTAATTGCTGACTTTTCGGAGTGGGCTCGATTTGAGTCCCTTATAAAATTCGCGTTCATTCGCGCAATTCGCGGTTAAACTCTTGAACTTACAAAGTTATCACCCGCGCGTAGAGCGCGTCCGCCCGGGGGGCACAGCGCGCGATGAGGCCGCGGGCGCGCGCGTCGAGGGCCTCTGCCTGGGAGCGATCCCGCAGGGCGCGGGTGTTGGCCGTCACGTTCAGGGAGGCGCCGAGCAGGCAGGCCTTGCAGAAGAGGGCGCCGACCCCCGCGTCGCTGCGGGCCAGGGCGCTGCCTTTTTCGGCCGCCGCTTCAAGCAGCGCGAGGGTCTCGCCGCAGCGCTCCATCATGCGGAGGGGGGGGGCGGCGGCGGCCCGGAGGCGCTCCTCCATAAGCGCCTCTTTGCGCGCGCGCTCCTCGGGCGTGGCTGCCGGGAGGCGGTAGACCGCGGCGAGCGGGGCGAATGCCGCGGCGTCCGCGTCCGCGTCCGCGAGGAAGGCGGCGCGGAGGCGCTCGGCCGTTTCCGCAAGGCCGCGCATCTCACCGTCCACCGCGGCGTAGGCCTTCTTGCCGGCCGTAAGGTTCGCCACCATGCCCCCGAGCGCGGCCGCGAGGGCCCCCGCCACCGCGGAGGCCGCGCCACCGCCGGGCGTCGCCTCCTTTGACGCAAGCGCCGCGCTGAACGCGTCCACGCTCAGCGCGGCAAGGCGTGTAGTATCATCACCCTGCATTAAAACAACCCCGTAATAATGCCCGCGGCGTCCACATCGATGCGCTCGGCGGCAGGCGCTTTGGGGAGGCCGGGCATAGTCATGATGTCGCCGGTGAGCGCGACCACGAAGCCGGCGCCGGCCGCAGCCTTGAGGCTGCGCACCGTCACCTTAAAGCCCTCCGGCGCGCCGCGCAGGAGGGGATCATCCGAAAAACTGTATTGCGTCTTGGCCATGCACACAGGGAGGCCGCCAAACCCCAGGGCCTCGAGGCGCTGCGCCTCTTTGCGCGCGGCCGGGAGCAGGACCGCGCCGTCCCCCCGGTAGATACGCTTGACGATCGCGTTGATTTTTTCTTCGAGCGGCAGCGCGTCATCGTAACAGAAGGAAAAGTGACCGCGCGCGCCCTCCTCGCAGAGGCGGAGCACCTCGCGGGCCAGGGCCTCGCCCCCGGCGCCGCCGCGCGCCCAGACCTCGGAGAGGACTGCCTTGACGCCCCGGGCGCGGCACGCGGACTCGACGAGCGCGAGTTCCGCGGGGCTGTCCGTGGGGAAGCAGTTGATCGCGGTCACCGCCGGAAGCCCGTACACCTGCGTGATGTTTTCGATGTGCCGGAGGAGGTTGGGCAGCCCCGCCTCCAGCGCCGCCAGGTTCTCCGTGCCGAGCGCGTCCCGGGCAGCGCCCCCATGGTGCTTGAGCGCGCGGATCGACGCGACCACCACTACCGCGTCCGGCGTTAGCCCCGCAATGCGGCACTTTATGTCGAAAAACTTCTCCGCGCCCAGGTCCGCGCCGAAGCCCGCCTCGGTGACCGTGTAGTCGCTCAGTTTCAATGCCATGCGAGTCGCCATGATCGAGTTGCAGCCGTGCGCGATGTTGGCGAAGGGCCCCCCGTGCACGAACGCGGGCGTTTTTTCCAGGGTCTGCACCAGGTTAGGCTTGAGCGCGTCCTTTAGCAGCGCGGCCATGGCCCCCTGGGCCTTCAAATCCGCCGCGGTGACGGCTTTCTCGTCCGCCGTGTACCCCACGATGATGCGGCCGAGCCGCGCTTTCAGGTCGGGTATATCCCGCGAGAGGCAGAGTACCGCCATCACCTCGCTCGCCACGGTGATGTCGAAGCCGTCCTCGCGGGGGAAGCCGTTCACGCGGCCCCCCAGCCCGCTCACGATGCCGCGCAGTTGGCGGTCGTTCATGTCCACGGCGCGGCGCCAGGTGATTCGCCGCGGGTCAAGCCCCAGCACGTTCCCCTGGTAGAGGTGATTGTCCAGCATAGCGGCAAGCAGGTTGTTTGCCGCGCCTATGGCATGAAAGTCCCCCGTGAAGTGCAGGTTGATGTCCTCCATGGGGACCACCTGCGCGTAGCCGCCGCCGGCCGCGCCCCCCTTGACGCCGAAGACCGGCCCCAGGGACGGCTCGCGGAGCGCCGCGGCCGCCTTTTTGCCGAGCCGGCGCAGCCCGTCCGCAAGGCCCACCGTCGTGGTGGTCTTCCCCTCGCCCGCGGGCGTGGGGGTAATCGCGGTAACAAGGATGAGTTTCCCGTCCGGCCGCCCCGCAAGCGCGTCCAGCAGCCGGAAATCCACCTTGGCCTTGTAAGGCCCGTACGGTTCGAGGTATTCAGGGCCGATACCCAGGCCGGAGGCGATCTCGCTTATCGGGGCAAGACGCGCACTCTGGGCAATAGCAATGTCAGTTTCCATAAGACAAGTATAGGGGAGAGGGGGGCAGGGCGGCAAGGGAGGAGGACGCGGGGGATGGCAGCCCCCTATTGGGCAGCGCCGGTATCCGGCTGTAGAGCGGCCGTTGCCGGGAAGGTGATGGTTACTACGCCGCTATTGGCGTCGTTCGTCACCGAATCGGCCTGGGTGTGTTTAAACGAGTTTTTCGCTACCCCTTTGAAACTGAATAGACTCGTCTTTGGCTTGAGTGTCACCACCGCCTGGTAGACCTTATTCGCCGCGAACTTCGTCATGGTGAAAGGTGCCCAAAAATTATTGGTATCAGTGTAGACTTTCCAGATGACAGTCCCGGTGTACTGCTCCTGCGACTGAAAGGCCGTTACCTTGTCCGCGCCGGTCAGCGGCTTCGGCACCAGGGCCGTCAGGTCCATGTCGTTGACAGTGGCAGGACGGATACCGTCCGCATCCTTGGCGATAACACGAACCTTTCCTACCGGGGGATACAACACACTCCAGAAAGCGACCTGCGTGTTACGCCCCTCGTACGAGAGAATTACTTCGAAACCAGTCTCCCCTGCTTTTACGACAGCCTCGTCATAGGTTGGTGCCTCGAACACTCGCACGTTGTCAGAATTCACTTCTATCGCATTGTGCGGGGTGACAATACCAAGATAGTTGGTGGTTGTGTAACACCCAGCCAGAGCCAGAACGCCTGCAAACGCGATCGCGGCCGCAAACGCCATCGCCGCGCGTGCCGCTGTGCAACGCGCACCGAATCCGAGGGAACCGCAGTTCCCAATAGAAAAACATTTTTCTTTCATAGAAACTCCTTTTCTCTATATATTTTTCCCCTGCCGCTTTTGAGGAGGGGTAAAGAGACCGAATTGTGGTCAAAAACATGACTAATAGTCAGAATGATGAGCGGAAGGCGCCCCCACCGGGAGCATTTAGACTGTTTTTGCTGGTAGTTAAGCCGAAAAAACGTTACCTTTTTTGCGTAACGGGGGGGGGGGACAGCGAGGGTTTTTACGTTGGGAATCGGGACTTGTACGCGATGCGGGCGCGAACACGATTACAGTACGCGTGTCGAGACGAGAAAGCGCGGCCGCAGAAGCGCGCGTGTTATATGTGTCCAACAAGACAAAAGCCATCAAAAAACCTTCCTTGAGTTATTTTAGGAAGTATAGCAGAATGCGAATAATTATGTCAAGTGGAGGGGAGGGGAGAGCAGGATAAACGCATAGACGGATTTTCCCCGTCCGTCCCCTGCCCCATGAAGGCGCACAAGCGCGACATTTTCCCCGTATGACGGAGGAAAAGCCCGGCAGACCTGTCTATGCGTTTATCCTGCATCAATTTGAGTCTACTCCGAAAAGTCAGCAATTAAGTAAGTAAACGCGAATATTACTCTTATAAAATTCGCGTTCATTCGTATAATTCGCGGTTAAATTTTGAGTCTCCTCCGAAAACAAGGAATCTTTAAAACAGTCCACAGATACACACAGATAGCGCAACTTCGTTGCGTCACCGATTTTCACCAATTCAAGACACGATTAGTAATAAGAACTCTGTGTTTATCTGTGTAACTCTGTGGATAAATTCTTAATTTTAACCTTTTCGGAGGGGGCTCATTTTTGAATTCCTGACTTTTCGGAGTGGGCTCAGTTTTATTTCTCCGTGTTCTTTGTGTGCTTTGTGAGAGATTTTCCCGAAATTCTGTCAAAATGAGCATTGCTGGCTGTCCCCGCTTCAAGAGTCTTTCCCGTTCAGCCGGAAGAGCGCGGCGCCGTGCGGGGGCAGTGCGGCCTCGATTCGGTCATGGAAGACGCCGAGCGCCGCGCCTGACCAGAGGTCAAGAACGCCGCAATCTTTCAGGCCGAGCGCGGCGAGCGGACATGAAACCGTACGCGCCGTATCGTCAATGTTGAAGAGCGCAAGGTTGACCGCGCCATCCTCCGCGGTGCTGCGCCAGATCGCCTCCTGATCGGTACGCCGGATTTGACGCGGGGCGCTGCCCTTTATGAGGACGTCGAGCACGGCCCGGTTCGTGAGGAGCGAGAGAGTCCACTCGTCGGTCTCCGGCAGGCTGCCGCCCATTATGAGCGGTGAACGGAATATGCACCAGAGGGTCAGCATCGTGCGCTGTTCATCCCGCGTAAAAAGGGTATGCCTCGGCTGCCGGAACCCCATGCCTATGCGTCCCAGGGGAAGCATATCACAGTCCGGCCAGGAACCAGGACCGCCATGGGTCTGCCAAAGTTCGCAGCGGCGAAACATATCTTTCAACAGGTCCCAGCGATCCCAGAAATCGTCGGTGATGCGCCACATATTCGCATGCTCCGCAAGATGCCAGGCCTCCCCGATGGGGGCCGGTCCCGGAGAGAGGCTCAGCACCATGGGGCGGCCGCAGGCCGCGATGGCCTTGTGAATCATTTCGATTTCGGCGCGTCCCGAATAAGGCGCATGGGGGTACATATTTGTGTTGCAGATATCATCAACCTTGACAAAATCGATCCCCCAGGACGCAAAAAGCGCGAAAACGGAGTCGTAGTAATCCTGCGCCCCGGGTTTGGAAGCGTCGACGCCGTACATATCGCTGTTCCACTTGCAGATAGAAGAGGGATCGGCGATCCTGTCCGCGCTGATTCCCACGCCTGTCACCGGCATACGCGCGTGTACTGCCTGCCGCGGTATGCCCCGCATAAGGTGAACGCCGAACTTGAGCCCCATGCCGTGTATTTTTTCCGCAATCGGGGCGAAACCCCGGCCTCCTGCCGCGCTCGGGAAGCGGTTTTCCGCCGGAACAAGCCGCGAGCAAGAGTCCATGCAAAGTTCCGCAAAGGGCACATATTCCCCCCGGCCCGTGCCGGCGAGCGGCTCGTACCACTGCACGTCGCAGACAAGGTACTCCCACCCGAAGGGCAGCAGGCGGTCCCGCATGTAGGCCGCGTTTTCGAGCAGCTGCGCCTCGGTAACCGCCGCGGCAAAGCAGTCCCAACTGTTCCAGCCCATAGGCGGAACGGCCGCAAGCGTCACTGAAGCGCCGGCCGCGTTCTTTTCCGGTTTCATCAATAAAATGATAGGGAAAACAACTCTTTTCGGCAAGGGGAAAGGATAAACGCATAGACGGATTTGCAGCGCTTTGACTAAAGCGCACCCGGTAAAGATTCCCCACTTTGCGGCTTGGCACGGTTTTTGCTATATTTGTTTCGAAGGAGAAAAACTATGAAAAAAGTAGTACTTACAATGACGCTGGCCGCCGCTGTGCTGGCCGCGGGTGCGGCGCAGGGGGTTGGCGAGCCCGGCGCGGGGCCGGGGAGCCCGGACGGACGGGGGCCGCGGCAGCGGCCGGGGAAGCAGGAGGCGCCGAAACAGGAAAAAACGACGGTTTCCGGCGTCCTCGGAATCGCCAAAGGACAGATCGTCCTTCAGGCGGGGGAGGCGCTCTACTTCGTTCCCGGCCTCGAGCGCTATGTCGGCTTTATCGACACGCTGAAGGACGGGGCGCAGGCCAGCGTCGAGGGCTACCTTAGGCCCTTCCCCGAGGGGAAAGAAGCCGCCGGCGGCTTTATCCGCGTGAGCAAGTTAAGCATTGCCGGCAAGGATTACGACCTTGAGGGCCTCTCGCCCTTTGGCGGCCCCGAAGCCGGCCCGCCCGCAGAGGGACCGGGCTTCGGGAACAAACGCTCCGACGCGCCTGCCGGCCCCCGAGAGCGGAACCGGCGGCAGCGCCGTTAGCGGCGGCAGGCTGCTAACGCAACTGGACGAGCAATGCGTCAACCTTCTCGCGGTAGCGGGAGGGGTTGGCGGTTGCCGCCTGTTCGAGCCAGCGGATTGCCTCGCTGGTGCGTTCGTCCATTGCGGCGTTGATGCCGAGCGCGTAGGAAACGAGCCCGGGGTCCGCGCCGTAACTGAGGCTGCTCTTGTAGTACTCCTCGGCCGCGGCGTACTTTTTCTGCTCGTAGTAGATGAGCCCGAGGTAGTAATACGACGCGTAGTGCGCGGGCTTCTGGTACATTGCCGCGGTGAAGTACATCTCCGCGTTGGGGAAATCCCCGGCGGTGAAGGCCTTGCGCCCCTCTTCGATGAGTTCGTTGAAGGTCTTGCGGGAGTCGAGGTAGGCCTTGTAGTCCCGTTCCATCGCGCTGAAGTCGGTCCACAGCGAAATGCGGCGCATAACCGCGATCGTGTTTTCGGACGCTGACGCGTTCTGGTCGAGCGCGAGGAAGCAGTCGGTAATCGTGCGGTAGTAGTCTTCCATCCCGCTGCCGAGGAAGAAAGAGACGAGCGCCCAGGCCGCTGCCTGGAAGTTGTCCGGGGGCTGGTTCACCGACTGGGGTGAAGAGTCCGCCTGGAGTACGCTGCGCAGCGTGGGAGCGGTTTTGTTCTGCCCCAGCGCCTTGATGTACTCGAGCCACGAGAGGTTTTCCTCGTAGGTGAGGGAGCCGTTCATGGTTTCGCCGGGCGCCCTTCCCGCCGGATCGAAGCGCAGGGTGTTGAAGTACACCGCGAAGCCTTCCCGCATCCACGCGGGCGGGTTGGAGACAAAGGCCCTGAAAAACTGAATAAAGGCCTGGTGCGGGAGCATTTCCGTCTCTTCCGCGCTGCCGCGGAAAACGCAGAGTTCCCGCTTGTCCGCCTGCGAGTAGTGCAGGTACACCGCCCCGGGCCGCGTGTCGCCAAGACGCTCGCTTACATAGGCGTCGTAACTCGGCTGGGTCGTGAAGACCCGCACCTTGAGCGGCAGAGGCGCCGACTGCGGATCGTAGCGGAACAGTTGGTTGTACACTCCAAAGCGCAGTTCCAATTCCCGCGCGAGCATACTGAGGTCAAGCAGGGCGGCGTCGTCCATTGCACGGATTTCGTAGTGCTCGCTCTTCATGGGCGGCTTACTATTCTCTTGTGCAGGGAGGCTTACGCCAAGCGCCGCCAATGCAGCCAATGTCAACAAAAAACGCTTCATTTTTTTCTCCTTCATTATCAAAACCATACATCCTCCCATCCATTTTTCGTACTACTCATTATAATATTATTGAATGATTTTGTCAATAATAATATTCACTTCCTCGATTAAAATTCCGGTAAAACGCTCAATATTGTCGATAATATACTGCTGGAGTTCGTGGATATTGCCGACCAGGGGGATGCCGTAGGGCACATCGATGGTGATGACCAGCCGGTAGCCCATTTCGTCATCCTTGACCGCGATCTTTTTGATGCGGATTTCGCTGTTGTAGTCGTCCACGCAGTGAATCACCATCTGGCTTAAGGCCGCCTCCGAGATGCTCACCTTGCCGCGCCGCGAGTACTCGGGCCTGACGAGGGACTTTTCGTGGATTTTCGGCGTAATGCCGACCGTTTCGGGGAGGCTTTTCTTGCGGAAAATGCGGATCGCGTCGTAAAAGATGTGCGGATAACTCCGTTTTACCTCGATGGACGGCACCGGAATGACGTGTTTGCCCTCGATGCGGCGGGTGCGGATCGCCTTTTCGATTTCGTCCTGGGACGCGATGTCTTCTATGGTGATGACTTTTGACGGGGCCGGCAGTTGCAGCCGCGCCGCGATCTTGTTGACCATTTTTTCGGAAGTACCTAAAATGAGGATTTTTTTGATTTTTTCACTTTGCAGTTTACGGGCGACCTCGTCCCGGCGCGCCTTTTCGTCAAACAGCGCGGCCTTGACCGCGGCCATGAAGGTTTTCTCTTTCTTGGCCGAGTTGCCCGCGAGTATGCGGTTGTCCCGGATCAGGAGCCCATCGTCGATGATGTGCTCTATGCCGTACTTCTGCGCGACCAGTTTCGCCCGGAAACTTTTGCCCGTGCCGCTTTCGCCGGTGAGTGCGTAGACCTTGATCCGCTTTAAAAAGAGGGAGTCGAAGAGCATACCGAAAGTATAGCGCGCCGCGGGGATTTTTTCAAGGTTTGTCCTCTTGTCTAAATTTCCCCCCCATGCTATACTCTCCCCGCGTCATGAAAACACCTTCACTCCCACGCGGCGCGTGGTTTGTGGGCATTAAGGGCACCGGTATGTCCGCCCTTGCGGAACTGTACCTCAGGCAGGGCGTTGCGGTGGCCGGCTCGGACACGGCGGACGTGTTCTACACGGACGCGATACTCCGCGAGCTGGGCATCCCGTACCGCGAGGGCTTTGACCCGGCGAACATCCCGGCAGGCACGGAACTGGTCGTGCACTCCGCGGCCTACAGCCCGCGGACGAACAGCGAACTCGCGGCCGCGCTCGAGCGCGGTATCCCCCTGCTCAAGTACAGCGAGGCCCTGGGGGCCTACTCTGCCGGCTTCGACTCGTCCGGCATAGCGGGCGTGCATGGCAAGACGACCACCACCGCGCTCGCCGGGGTCCTGGCCAGGGCCGCGGGCCTTGACGCGCAGGTGCTGGCCGGCAGCGCGGTGGGGGCCTTCGGGGGCCGCTCGACCCTCTGGCTCGGCAGCCGCTTCTTCATCGCGGAGACCTGTGAGTACCGCCGTCACTTCCTCGACTTCCACCCGCGCCGCATAGTCCTCACAAGCGTGCAGAGCGATCATCAGGACTACTATCCCACCTACGAGTCGATACTGGAGGCCTTCATCGAGTACTGCCTCCTCTTGCCCGAGGGGGGCGAGTTGATCTACTGCGCGGACGATCCGGGCGCCGTATCCGCGGCAGAGGCCGCCGCGTCCCGTAAAAGCATCACCCTTACGCCGTACGGCTTCAGCGCCTCCGGCCCCTTCCGCATAGAGGGCTACACCGTCCCCCCGGCCGGAGGCGAAGGCCGCTTTACGCTTTCAGGATACCCCTGCTCGTTTCGCCTCAAGATGCCGGGGCGTCACATCGCGCTTGACGCGGCCGCCGCGCTCGCGCTCACGGCCTCTCTCTCCCGCGCGCAGGGCATAGCGCTCCTTCCTGAGGCCCTGGCCGCCGCGCTTGCCGCCTTCACCGGTTCGAAGCGCCGCTCCGAGATCCTCGGCGAGGCCGGGGGCGTCCTCTTCATGGACGACTACGGCCACCACCCCGAGGCTATCCGCGCCACGCTCGAGGGCCTCGCGGCCTTTTACCCGGGCCGCCGCCTCGTGGTCAGTTTCATGTCGCACACGTATACCCGTACCGCCGCGCTCCTCGACGGCTTCGCCGCCGCCTTCGACGCGGCCCAGGTCGTCATCCTGCACAAGATCTACGCCTCCGCCAGGGAGGTCTACGAAGGCGGGGTGAATGGGAGGACGTTGTATGAGCGGGTGGGTGCGAGGAGCAGGGCTTGGGGAGAGGCGGCCGTGAAGGGGAGCGGGCGCGGGGCGCGGGACGGGATAGGGACTTGGGGGAGAGGGGCGCAGGGAGAAGCGGCCGCGCAGGGGGGCGAGGGCGCTGCGCGGGGAGCGGGCGAGGCGGCCGCGGGGGAGGGCGCGAGCGTGGAGCAGGGCGAGGGCAGGAGAGTCTTCTACGTGGAGGAGCCGCTCGATGCGGTGTCCTTGTGTGAAGACATCCTCCGCCCCGGCGATCTCTTTGTCACCATGGGAGCCGGCGATAACTGGAAGTTAGGGGAAAAACTCTTCGCACGACGAAAAGCCTCAATTCCCAATTCCCAAGTCCCAAGTCCCAAGACGCAAGTCCCAAGTCCCAAAACCGGATCCCTCCCATGAAAAGCATGACATCCTACGCATTCGCGCGCCGCGAGGGGGACGGGGTGCAGGCGTCCGTCGAACTGAAGGGCTACAACAGCCGCTTCCTCGACATCACCATTGCGCTCCCCGCGGGGCTGGGCGCGCTGGAAGGCTGGGTCCGCGAGGCCATTGCGTCCCGGGCCGCGCGCGGCAAGATCGAGTGCCTTATCCGTCTGCGGGACGAGGAGGCCTCTCCCGCGGTCACCGTCAACCTCGGCGCGGCGCGGGCCTACCGCGAGGCCGCCGACCTGCTGGCCGCGCGCTTCGGTGTGGAAGGGGGCCTCAGCCTCGACACGCTCTTCCGCCTGGACGGGCTCCTCGACGTCGAGCCCCGTGCCGAGGGGGCGCGCGCCCGCGCGGTGCTCGAGCCGCTCCTCTGCCGGGCCCTCGACCAGTTCGAAGAAGGCCGCCTCCGGGAGGGCGCGCACACGCAGGCGCATATCCTCGCGCTGCTCGACACCCTCGAAAGCGCGGCCCGCGGCATCGCCGCAAACGCGAGCGCGCTTGAGGCCGCGCTTGTGTCTTCGGTGCGCGCCCGTTTCGCCGAGGTGCTCCCGGAGGTGGACGAGGCCCGCGTCCTCAGCGAGACGGCCGCGCTGCTGGTCCGCTGCTCTATCGCCGAGGAACTGAGCCGCCTCGAGGCGCACTTCGCGGACTTCCGCGCCGAAACCGCGCGCAGCCCCAGCCCGGGCAAGAAACTCGACTTCCTCTGCCAGGAACTCGGCCGCGAGATCAACACGATAGGCTCCAAGACCCCCTCGCTCGACACGAGCCGCGCCGTCATCACCATGAAGGACGCGCTGGAAAACATCCGCGAGGAACTGCATAACGTGGAATAGGAGTAACTATGAAGGCAAACGGTTTTATCGGCGGCATTGCCGCCGCGCTCGCGCTCGCGGGCTGCGCGTCCTCCGCGGGAAGCGGGTCCGGCGCCCCTCCGGCGCAGGCGCTGCTCTTTCCGCTGCGGGACGTGCGGCTGCTGGAGGGGCCGTTGAAGGCCGCGCAGGACCTCAACACCAGGACTCTGCTCGCGTACGATGTGGACCGGCTGCTTGCGCCCTACCTCAAAGAGGCCGGGCTCGAGGCAAAGGCCCCCTCATTCCCCGCCTGGGCAGGTCTGGACGGCCATGTGGGGGGGCACTACCTCTCGGCGCTGGCGCTCACAGGAGCCGCAACGGGGGACGAGCGGATCAAAGCGCGCATGGATTACATGATAGCGGAACTGCGGCGCTGCCATGACAAAAACGGCTCGGGCTACGTGGGGGGCGTCCCCAACGGAGCGGCCCTCTGGGACGAGATGCGGAGGGGCAGCATTGCCGGCCTCGGCAAATACTGGGTGCCCTGGTACAACCTGCACAAGATGTACGCGGGGCTCCGGGACGCGTACGTGTACGCCGGCAGCGAGGACGCGAAGCGTCTCTTCCTCGATTTCTGCGACTGGGGGCTGCGGATCATCAGAGGGCTCGACGCCGCGGCCATGGAGGCCATGCTCGACACCGAGTTCGGGGGTATGAACGAAGTCTATGCCGACGCATACGCGCTTAGCGGGGACAAAAAGTATCTCGCCGCCGCGAAACGATTTTCACACAACACCCTCTTCCTCTCTATGGCCGGCAGAAGTGACAATCTGGACAACCTGCATGCGAACACGCAGGTCCCCAAGGCAGTGGGCTATGCCCGCGTCGCGGCACTCACCCAGGAACGCGCGTTCGGCAGGGCGGCCGCTTTTTTCTGGGACACCGTGGTGAAGAACCGCACACTCGCGCTCGGGGGCAACGGACGGAGCGAATATTTTCGTCCTATGGGCAAGGACTACGCGGAGGACGTGCAGGGCCCGGAAACCTGCGCCACTTACAATATGATGAAACTTACCGAGGCACTCTTCTGTATGTCGCCGGACGCCGCGTATGCGGACTACTACGAACGCGCGATGTACAACCACATCCTCTCGAGCCAGAATCCGGTCACCGGAGGCTATGTGTACTTCACGCCGGCCCGCCCCGCGCACTACCGCGTCTACTCGGAGGTAAACGAGGCCATGTGGTGCTGCGTCGGGACCGGCATGGAAAACCACGGCAGGTACGGCGCGTTCATCTATGCGCACACTCAGGACGCGCTCTATGTCAACCTGTACGCCGCCTCGGAACTGCACTGGGCGGAGAAGGGCCTCAGGCTGCGGCAGGAGACGGCCTTCCCGGACGAGGAGCAGAGCACGATCCGCATTCAGGTTGACAGCCCTGTCCGCTTCACCCTGCTTATCCGCAGGCCCTGGTGGTCATCCCGGCAGGCCGTCACCCTTAATAATGATGATGAAAACTACGCTGCCGGAGCGAAGATGTCATCCTATATCGCGATAGACCGGGTCTGGCAGGACGGGGACACGGTGCGCGTTAGCCTGCCCATGGGCATGACGGTCGAGGTTATGCCGAAAGCGGAACAATACGCGGCGATTATGCGGGGGCCTATCCTGATGGCCGCCCGCATCCCCACCGAGGATGGCCTCGATTTTTTCGCGGATGACGGCCGCTGGGCGCACATACCGGGCGGCAGAAAACTCCCCCCCGGCAGCGCGCCGGCACTCGCGGGCAGGCGCGAAGAAATTCTCGAAAAACTCCAACACCTGCCGGCAGTAGACGGCGCGCCCCTCCGCTACAGGCTGACCGCTCTCGTCAGCGGCGGCCACGCGGGCCTTGTCCTTGAGCCCTTCTTCCGCATACACGAAAGCCGCTATATGATGTACTGGCCTATGCAAGGTTCCCCTCCAGGGCAGTAGGGGACCGCGGCTCCCCCCATCATGCCGCGGCCTCAAGCGTAATCGACACTGTTTGCAATTTCCGCGAAAACCTTTTCAATTGTATGGAGGTGCACCTTCCTGGTCTGCTGGTCGCGGAAGGCGCAAAAGGAACAAGCGTGGGGACAGCCTCTTTTCGTTTCAAGACGGATCATGGGTGCATCCAGAGAGACGGCAATTTCCCCGGAAAGATACACCGAGGGGAGCATTTGAAAATTAACCGGCGCGTTCAGAAACAAAGGCGGGGGCGGCTTCGTGTCCATAGTGAAAAAAATTTTTCAGGGCTTGTTCGCCGCAGCCTGTGATAAAAACCTGCGCGTCAGGATATTTTCCGGGCAGTTCGCGGTCAGCAATCCCCGTGATTTGGCAGCCGCCGAGGATGATGGCTCCCCGGAACCCGCGCTTTCTGAGCAAAGCGATACTATCGTTCACCAGATAGTCGTTCCAGATATACGCGGAGAGAGCGATATAGTCAAAACGGGCCGGATCGCAGGCGGCCAGTTCTGTTTCGAGATCGATCGTTCGCCCAGGAGGCCAGCAGTTTATCGAGAGATGACAAAACTCCATTCGGCCGGCAAGTTCCGCATCGTTTTTCAAAAACGCGAGCAGCGAGGCCATCGTGTAGGATGGCTCCGGATCCCCCTTATCCTTACGGATAATGTCGAAAGAGATGAACAGCGTTTTTTCCATGGCGCAGCCCCTTATCGCTCCACCGATTTCTCGACCGGTGACGCGCGAAATATAATTTCCCGCCCCTACGGGCGAATGGAACCCAATGGATAGGGAGTAGGGAATAGGGAGTAGGGAGTGGACGGTGGACGGTGGAGGGGGGGGGCGAGGGCGCGGCGCGGGGGAGTGAGGGCCGCTTGGGGGAGTGGACGGTGGACGGTGGA
>JAISTO010000126.1 GCA_031272575.1 Treponema sp.
CGCGCAAGCGTTTCAGTCCCCCCCGCAACGCCCCCCCCCTGGAGGAGGCGCTGCCCCATCCCCAGGGGGTAGAGGGGGTTACCCAAGTCCCAAGTCCCAAGTCCCAAGTCCCAAGCACGTCCCAAGTCCCAAGCGCGTCCCAAGTCCCTATATTCCCCCTCACCCGCACAGGACGCAACACCTTCATCCTCTTCCTCGACCGGGCGCTTGGCGCCGCCATGCCCCTGGCCCTCAAGGCGGCCCCGGAACTCGCGGCCTCCTATGACGGCTTCATCTGGTATCCCAACACCCTCTCGTTCGGGCACACCACGGTGACGGGGCTGCCGGCCCTGGCAGGGGGCTACGACTATAGCCCCGAGGCCCTGGACGCCCGCGCCGGCGAGCCCCTGGTGGACAAGATCAACGAGGCGCTCCGGCTTATGCCGGCCCTGGCGGGCGGGGCGGGGCTCCGCGTCACGGTCACCGATCCCACCATGGCCAATATGCAGCTCGTGCCGGACCTGTCCATCTATCATGCTATGCCCAACGTGTCCGCTTACAACCTGGACGGCCGCAAGGACACGCAGTACCAGGCGGCCTTCCCCCCCAAAGAGGAGCGTTTTGTCGACTCATTCGATTTCGATATCCTTTTTCGCTACGGCCTCTTTCGGATTGCGCTGCCGGCGCTGCGCTACGGCATTCACTACAAGGGGACCTGGTGGCGGGATGGGGCCACCAACGCGTACGGCAGGGCGCTCACCGAGTTCGCGACGCTCTACTACCTCTCCGACTTTTGTTACGCGGACGAGGGCGCGGACACCTTCGCGCTCTGCATGAACGAGACCACGCACGAGCCCGGGGCCTACACCGCCGCGCTCCGGCCCCAGCAGGGGGTCATCCGCTACAGCGACGCGGAGCGGGCGCTCTTCGGCACTGACGACAACTGCGCCTATATGTACACGTTTATCGCCGCGCTCACGGCCGCGGCCCGCTGGCTCGAGTGGCTCAAGGCGCAGGGCCTCTACGACAACACGCGTATCATCATCGTCTCTGACCATGGGGCCGCCTTCGCGGACGCGCCCGGTTTTGTCGACGCCGCGGGGGGCGCGGGCTCCGACATGGCCGCCTACAACCCCCTCCTCATGGTGAAGGAAAGGGGCGCGCGCGGCCCGCTCGCATCCTCGTCATCCTTAATGACCAACGCGGACACCCCCCGCCTCGCGCTGCGGGACCTCGCCGCCCCCCTGCTGAACCCCTACACCGGCGCGCCGCTCTCCGACGCCCCGGCCTCCGAGCGCCTCCCCCTCACCGTGAGCGCCGGCATCTCCTTCCAGCCCCGGCTCCACGGCCCCAACCAGTACCACCTCAAGGCCCGGCGCAGCCTCCACGCCCCGGACGTCTTCAGCGCCTCAGCATGGGGAAATTGGGAGCCGCCCAATTTAGGAGTTAGGACTCAGGACTCAGAATTTAAGTCCCAAGTCCCAAACACGGAGGCTGCGCCATGATACTCCTCGCCGTCATCTTCCTCCTCGCCGCGGCGCCCGCGGCCCATGCCTACATCGACCCGGGCACCGGCAGTATGCTCTTCTCGCTGATCACCGGCCTCACGGTGACGGCATTTTTCTTCCTGAAAAACCTCTTCATCAAACTGCGCAGCGGTATGCTCGGGGGGAAAAAGGCCGCGGCCGCGCGAAACGCGGCACAGAGCGCTTCTCGTTACGGCCTCGTGATCTACTCGGAGGGGAAACAGTACTGGAATGTGTTCAAACCTATCCTCGAAGAACTCGCGCGCCGGGGCCTCCCCTGCGCGTACTTTTCGAGCAGCCCCGACGACCCGGGCCTCACGTTGGCGGGGCAGGGCCTGGCGGCCCGCTTCATCGGAGAAGGGAACGAGGCCTTCCGGTTCCTCAACTTCCTCGAGGCCGACACCTGCCTTATGACGACCCCCGGGCTTGACGTCTTCCAACTGAAGCGCTCCCCCGGCGTGAAGCGCTACGTCCACATCGTCCACATGGTGACGGACACGACCACCTACCGCCTCTTCAGCCTGGACTACTTTGACGCGGTGCTCCTCGCGGCCGGCTACCAGGCGCAGGCCATCCGCGCGCTCGAAGCCCTGCGGGGCACCCGAAAGAAAGACCTCCACGTCGTGGGCTGCACTTACCTTGACGCGCTCGCGGAAAAACTACAGGCCCTGCGGCCGCCCCCCCCGAGCGAGCCGACCGTCCTGGTGGCCCCCTCGTGGGGAAAGAATGGGCTCCTCCAGCGCTTCGGCGCGGCCCTGCTCGAGCCCCTCGCGCGCTCGCGGTACCGCGTCATCGTGCGCCCCCACCCGCAGAGCCTCATCGTGGAAAAAGACCTTATCGCCTCGCTGCGGGACGCGCTCGCGCCCTACCCCACGGTCGAATGGGACACCGAGGCCGAAAACCTGCGCTCGCTCTCCCGCGCCTCCGCCCTCATCTCCGACTTCTCCGGCGTCATCTTCGACTACGCCTTCCTCTTCGGCCGCCCCGTCCTGTACCCCGCCTTCGAGTTCGACAAGCGCCCCTACGACGCCGGCGACCTTGACGCCGAGCCCTGGGTGCTCGGCGCGCTCCGCCGACTGGGCGCCCCCCTCACCGAAGACGCCTTCCCGCGGATAGCCGCCCGCCTGGACGAGACCCTCTCCGCCGCCGCCTCCCCCGCGGTCATAAACCAACTGCGCTCTGAGGCCTACCCCTACCCCGGCCAGGCGGCAAAGCGGGCGGTGGACTTCCTCTGCGCGTGACCGCAATGCTCAGTTTGACAGAATTTTGGGAAAAATCTCTCACAAAGCACACAAAGAACAAGGAGGAATAAAACTGATCCCGCTCCGAAAAGTCAAGAATTCAAGAATTTAACCCAGGATAAACGCATAGACAGGTCTGCCGGGCTTTTCATCCGTCATGCCGGAAAAATGCTCTTCATGGGCAGGGGGCGGACGGGAAAAATGATTGGTAGGCTGAAAGAACGGCTAATGCACGAGACGCTTTGAAGTACTCACAGTGACCACGCACCTATCTACGCTTAGGGCATTTGGGGCAAAAAGAAACAAAGCCCCTACAAAAGCCACAGTACCGAGAAATGCTGCAGAAGCACACAACTAAAATGTGGTACCTGTGACCGAGACCATGCAGCGCAAGGCTTTGGTTCATTTTTGCCTCAAGAGACGGCTTTAGGCCGCGTCATTTTTCCCGGCCGCCCCCTGCCCCGCGAGAGAGAGTCTCTCCGCCGCCGTACGACAGAGGCCAGCGCGGCTGCGCCGCCCCCTTGACAAAAGCCGCGCAATCCGCTATCATCGAAAAATCCTATACCATACGAGGTGAATTATGGCGTATCAAGTTGGCGATGCGTGCGTGAACTGCGGGTCCTGCGATCCGGAGTGTCCGGTGGGGGCGATTTCCGAAAAGGACAGCCGCCGCTGGATTGACGAGGCGCTCTGTCAGAGCTGCGGCGTGTGCGCGAGCGTGTGCCCGGTCGAAGCGATTGCGGAAGCCTAGCAGGGGGCGCGGTTTTGCCGCGCGTCTCTGCGCGGCCCTTGCTCTGGGGCTTTTTCCCGGGGCAGGGGCGGCTTTCCCCCTGCCGTACCCGGAGATACGGGACCTGCGGGGAGGGGATGTGGTCTTCGAGCAGTTCCGCGAGAGTGTGCGGGCCGCGGGGCGGCGCTTCAGTTCCCGCGGCCTCAGCGATGACGACAAGAACGCCCTCGCCGAGGGGCTGGAGTTTTTTTCATACACGCCGAAGGCCGGGGAAGACCTCGTCGGTATAGCGGCGCGTTGCGTGGATATTCCCTACTGGTGCATCGCGTCCCTGAACCGCATCGCGCACAGGGAGGATTTCGAGCCGAAAAAGGCCCTGCTGCTGCCGACGGTGCGGGGGGTCTTTGTAAGCGCGGACCCGCGGAGCGGCCTCGAGCGGCTCCTCGCGGCGGCGCGGGAAGGGGCCGGGGGGCTGCGCGTTACGGTGACGCGGGAACGGGGCCCGGAAGATATGCGCTTCTTTCCGGGCGAGGACTTTAGTCCGGCCGAGTTGGCGTTCTTTTTCGACCGGGGTTTCCAGTTCCCGCTCCGCGAGCGGCGAGTCACCGACTCGTTCGGCCCCCGCATAAATCCGGTGACGGGCAAGCAGGGGAATCACCGGGGGGTGGATTTGGCGGCGCCGCTCGGGACGCCGGTCTACGCGGCGCGGGCGGGGGCCGTCTCCGAGGCCGGCGAAAACGCGGTCTACGGCAAGTATGTGGTCTTAAAGCACGCGAACGGCTACCGCAGCCTGTACGGGCATCTTTCGCGGGTGGATGTAAAGCGGGGGGCCGAGGTGCCCTCGGGCGGCGTGATAGGCCGCGTGGGGTCCACCGGTCAGTCGACGGGGCCGCATCTGCACTTCGAGTTGAGCAAAGACGGCCGGCTGGAAGATCCGGAGCGGCTGCTGAAGTAGGGGGGTGGGAAAAAACGCTTGCGCGTTTTTTCTTGGAGTTTTTTCGACCGTAAACGGTCGAAAAAACTCCATAAGCACATTGCGTAGCAATGTGCGGCGTAATCGCCCCCCCCTATAAAAAAAGAGAGGCGGACATGATTCGAAGGACTATCGCGGGTGCCGCGGTATGCTTTTTTCTCAATGCGGGGCTGGGGGCCGAGCCGATTCGGGTGCTCGCGGCCGGTACCTGCGAAGTCGCTCTCGAGGGGGGCGAGGTCTCCCTGAGCCTGCCTTACTATGGGGCCGCGTTCGTCACGCTGGCAGGTGATATGCGCTTTGTGCGGGGCGTGGAACTAAAGGTCAGCAGCCCGCGGGAGTTTATGCGCTACCGGGGGAGCCTCGCGGCGGTGCTCTACGGGGGGCTGCGGGCCGCGTCCGGCGCGGAACTGCCCCGCGAGGGGGTGGCCGACCTCGAGGCGAGCCAGCTCTTTTTCGCGCCCCTGCCGGAAAAACTGGCGACGATCTACCAGATTCCCATAGCGCCGCGTCATGGAATGAAGTCGACCCCCTACGCGTCCGTGCCGGTGGACACGATCGCGCCGGAGCGGTTCCCCCTGCTCTTCCGCCTTATGCCGGTAATGAAGGGTATAAGCGCCGAGTTGGAGGCGATGCGCTTCGGCTTTTCGGCAAAGCCGATACTGAGCGGCGAGGGCGCGGCGCGTTTCAGTTTCCGTTATCCGGAGCAGTTGGGGGAACGCGCCTTTACCCTGCTTGTCGACAACGCGCCGGTGACGCGGCGGGGCGAGGATCTGCTCCTGAAGGCCGGGGAGCACAGCCTCGTTATCGTCTCGGACGACTACCGCAACGAGAGCCGCCGTTTCAAAATAGAGGAAGCGAAAGTGCTCGACCTGCTGATAGATTTGCAGGACCCGACCCCGCTCATCATCTTCGAGGCCCCGGAAAACGCCCGCATCTATCTGGACAACGCCCTTGTCGAGGATCAGGGGAAGGCGCTCGCGGTGGAGCCGGGCCAGCATGAGGCGCGCTTTCAGGTGGGGGACTACACGGTGCTGCGGCCCCTCCACATCCAAAAAGGCAAAACCTACCGCGTGTCCCTCGCGGTGGATGTGGAAGTGAGCGAGGAGTAGGGGGCGTCATTTCGCGGCTCGGCGGCTTCGTCATTTCGCGGCTCGACCTCCCCGTCATTCCGCGGCTCGACCGCGGAATCTGCCCGCGGGCGGGGGGCGCCTAACAAAAAGCCGCCCGCGCGGGGTGCGCGGGCGGCTCATGCTGAGTCTTAGGCTCTAGAAGTCAGATGCTTTGAGGTCGACGGACTCACCGCCGGAGAGGGTGCCGCTTTTGCTGATGACATGCGACGTAAGACCTTCGGTGTAGGCGCCTGCGACCACATAGTGACCGTCTTCATCGAGCGATTTGGAAATCTTAGCGCCCGCCGCGACGGTCTGATAGTCCGACATGGAAGGAGTCGTGGGGGTTTCTGCGGCGACAAGAATGATTGCAGTAATCGCCTCCTCCGTGTCGTTCGTTAAGGTGACGGTGCCGCCTTTTTCGCCGCACCCCGTGAGTGTGAACGCCATCCCGATGATGAGCGCTCCCAAAATAAACAAGCCTTTCTGTTTCATAGAAAAGCCTCCTTTGCGGGTCTATCCCCGCCGTCTTGTGATTCCCCCGCCTCAAGGCAGAGGTTTGGATGCCCCTTGCGGAGCATCCTATATCATAAAAAGACCGGGAGGCGCGTCTTGAAACTTTTCCCATGACGGGGTATGCTCAGGACGCGCTCACGCGCTTCCGGCGGCGGTTCAAGTTTTCCAGGCCTGGCCGCCGCCGGGTTTTGTCTTTTTGATGATCCCGTCAGTCCCGCCGGTAGTGTTTTGCGGGATAATATGCAAAAACGGCCGGCCGTATACACAGCACTGCCAACAAGTTAAAGAAAGAGACAAGCGTCATTCCGCGGCTCGACCACGGAATCCGTTTTGCTTTTAAAGAAAGTGATGGTTCAGATTGAAAGCGCGGCAGCGCCGCGGTAAGCCCGCCCGCAGCGCACACGAGGACAAGGCCCAAAAAAGGCCCGTTTTTTAGGACACGGGGGGGGGGGCAGAAAGGGGTTTGCGGCGCGAAGCGGGCGCATAAGTGCGCGCTTTTCCGCTCGAAAAACGCGGCGTAAAGCGAGAATACGCACCCGCACCGGACACGGGCGCGAAGGCGCTCTTTTTATGCAAAAAGACAACAGTAATCACAAACCCTCTCCTTGTGGGTAGTTGGCGAAAATATAACGCATCTGAAAAAGATTGTCAAGTGAAACATCCGAAACAAAGATAAAAAAAATGAAAAAAAGCCGAAAAATCGAATAAAATGAGCGTGCCACTCTCCCCCCCTTGACATTTTCCCCCGTATCCGGCACCCTTACCCTCGAGGATACCAATATGTCAGATTCACACGCAGACAAACTTTCCACGATCCGCCACTCGACAAGCCATGTCATGGCGCAGGCGGTAACGCGGCTCTTTCCGGGGACGCGGACGGCGATAGGGCCGGCTATCGAGAACGGGTTCTACTACGACTTCCTCTTTCCGAAGCCGCTCACGCGGGACGACCTGCCGGCAATCGAGCAGGAGATGAAGCGCATCATCGACAGCCGGCAGGACTTCGTCAGGGTCGAACTGAGTCGCGAGGAGGCGCTGCGGCGCTTTGCCGAGGAGCCCTTCAAAACTGAGTTGATAGCGGCGCTCCCGGAAGGCGAGACCATCACCCTCTACGAAAACCGCGACGCGGCCGGCGCTCTTATGTGGGCCGACCTCTGCCGCGGCCCCCATGTGGCCAACACCCGCGAGATCAACTCCGCGGCGTTCAAACTGCAGACGATCGCCGGGGCCTATTGGCGCGGTGACGAGAGCCGCCCCATGCTCACCCGCATCTACGGCACAGCCTGGGAGACGCCCAAGGACCTCAAGGCGCACCTCGCGTTTTTGGAGGAGGTGGAAAAGCGCGACCACCGCAGGGTCGGCAAAGAGTTGGACCTCTACTCGATCCACGAGGAGGCGGGCGCGGGCCTCATCTACTGGCACCCGAACGGGGGCCGTATGCGGGTGGCGGTCGAGGACTTCTGGCGCCAGGAGCACTACAAGGCAGGCTACGAAATTCTCTACACCCCGCACATCGGCAAGGCCTGGCTCTGGGAGAAATCCGGGCACCTGGGTTTTTACCAGGCGAATATGTACAGCCCCATGCAGATAGACAACCAGGACTACATCATAAAGCCGATGAACTGCCCCTTCCACATCCTCATTTACAAGACGAAGGGCCGCAGTTACCGGGACCTGCCGCTCCGCTGGGCGGAACTGGGCACCGTGTACCGTTACGAGCGGAGCGGGGTGCTGCACGGCCTCTTGCGGGTGCGGGGTTTCACCCAGGATGACGCGCACATTTTCTGTACGCCGGAGCAAATCGAAGGCGAGATCCGCGAGGTGCTGCGCTTCAGCCTCAACCTCTGGAAGGTCTTCGGCTTTAAAGAGATAAAGGCCTACCTCGCCACGAAGCCCGCCGACTCGGTGGGCGAGGCCGCGCGCTGGGATCAGGCGCTGGAGAGCCTCCGCAAGGCGGTGGAGGCCGAGGGCCTGGCCTACGAGATCGACGAGGGCGGCGGCGCGTTCTACGGCCCCAAGATCGACCTCAAGATACAAGACGCGCTGGGCCGCGAATGGCAGATGACGACTATCCAGTTTGACTTCAACGAGCCTGAGCGCTTCGACATGACCTTCGTAGACGCGGACGGCAAAGAGAAACGCCCCTACATGGTGCACCGCGCCCTCCTCGGCAGCCTCGAGCGCTTCTTCGGCGTACTCATCGAGCACTTCGGCGGGGCCTTCCCCCCCTGGCTCGCGCCCGAGCAGATAGCGGTTATCCCCGTCAGCGAGGCCTTCAACGGCTACGCGCTCGAGGTAAACGCGGGCCTCAAAGCGCGCGGCCTCCGCGTGAGCGCGGAAACCGGCGACGCCCGTCTCAACGCGAAGATCCGCGCCTGCCAGACCCGCAAGATCCCCTATATGCTCGTGGCAGGGGAGCGCGAGGCCGCCTCCGGCACGGTGTCGATCCGCCTGCGGGACGGCCGCCAACTGCCCGCCATGGCCGTTGACGCCTTCGGGGACTACGCGGCGGAGAAGATCGCGAGCAAGAGCCTCGAACTATAGGGAGCAGGGAGCGTGATGCGAAAAATAAAAGAGCCGAAAAATCTTTCGCCGCGCATACAGGCGCTGCGGGATTTCTATTTCTGCGGGGTCGAGCGGGGATGGAACAACGAGTGGCGGGCCTTCACCACAGGGACGGCCTGGGATAAAAACTACAACGAGATGACCTGGTTCGTCGCGCCGGAGACCTACACCTTTTTCAAAACGTTCAGCCAGAGTTGTCTCTTGAGCGCAAAAAAGATTCCTCTGCCGGACGATTTTTTTACCCGCAGTATTGCGGAGCGCCGCGCCTGGTTCATCAAAAAGGCCATGGTCGACTATGTGCCGCAGGAAGTGCTGCCGGGCGATCTCCTCTGCGGGGCCGTGTTCAACATTACCGCAAGCCACTGTCTGACGCGGCAGGAGCAGACGCGCAAGGATCATCTGATGAACGGAAAGAAGGGCCTCATCGCGCGGACCATCGAGTTTCACGACCGGGGCTACGGCAACTGCGGCGCGACGAGCGGCCACATCATTCCGGGCTACGAGAGGGCCTTGACCGGGGGCTTCCGCGCGATACACGCGGACCTCGAGGCGCGTTACCAGGCGCTCCCCGCGCGGGAGCAGGCGAGGCCGAAGGGCGCGCAGCTGCGGGCCATGCTCGAAGCCTCGCTTATGCCGAAAGAGGTCGCGGCAAAGTATGCGGCGCTCTGCGAGCATCTTGCCGGCGCGGAAACCGATCCTGTCCGCAGGAAGGAACTCGAGCGGATGGCCGCGAACTGCCGTGTCGTCCCCTGGGAACCGCCCTGCGGCTTTTGGCAGGCAGTGCAGTCACTCTGGTTCATCCATATGCTCGTTATGAGTGACGAAAACTATCCCGGGCCCGGCCTGTCCTTCGGCAGGGTCGACCAATATCTCTACCCGTACTTTAAGGCCTCTCTTGACGCGGGCGAGGATCGCGAGTTTCTGAAAGAGATACTCAAATGCCTCTGGGTGCATTGCAACACGGCATACGACGCGATGATCAAGGTGGGGATGAATCAGGGGATCACCGCGGGCTACGGTCAACTGATGATGATATCCGGGCTGGGGAAAAACGGCGCGGATATGACTAACGATCTTTCCTACGCGCTTCTGGAAGTGATTGACGACCTGAGTCCCCTACTGGAACCCAAGCCGAATGTGCGCCTGCACCGCGGAACCCCGGAACCCCTGCTCGACAAGGTGAGCGCTATGATCGCGGAAAGCCAGGGGGCTCCCTTCCTGCTCAACTTCGACGAGCGCTCCATGGCGGGGCTTCTGCGCGAGGCCAGGGACGCCGGGGTAGAGCATCTCATCAACCCTGATAACGTGTACGACTACGCATCCGTGGGCTGCCTCGAAAACACGATGGTGGGAAACGACCGTTCCAGTACGGTTGACGTGAATATCAACTTTTTGAAAGCGCTCGAGTTGACGTTTGGAAACGGCCGAGACATTGTGCGCTACAACGACGCGCTCTGGGGGAAGCCTTACAAAAATCTCCAGATGGGGCCGAAAACCGGTGATCCGAAAACTTTCAAAACATTTGACGATTTTTACGCGGCCTTCCTTAAGCAGATACAGTTCTGCATTAAAAAGATTGTCAGCCTCTACAGCGAAGGGGACGCCATCCGCGCCGCTTTTCTGCCGACGCCGTACCTGTCCTGTCTCGTGAAGGGCTGCGCGGAAAGCGGCAGGGATGTGACGCAGGGGGGCGCGGAGTTGAAGTTCGCCACGCTGGAAGGGGTTACCTTTGCCACGACGATTGACAGCCTGCTTGCCGTGAAGTACCTGGTCTACGACACGAAGACCTGCACGATGGATGAGTTGATCACCGCGTTGAAGGACAACTGGGCGGGGCACGAGGTGCTGCAGGCGCGGGCGAAAAACAAGGCCCCGAAGTACGGCCGTGACGACGCGGAGGCGGACACGCTTGCGCAGCGCTTTATGGCGTTCTGGTCTACCGAGGCCGCGAAGTACAAGACGCCGAGCGGCCAGGTCTTCCGCGGGGGTATGCTCTCGTGGAACTACTGGGTCTCGGACGGCTTTATTCTTGCCGCGAGTCCGGACGGCCGCAAGCGCGGGCAGTTCCTGAGCAACGCGATCTGCCCGAGCAACGGCGCGGACATACACGGCCCAACCGCAAACAGCAACTCCGTGGGCTATGCGCTCGGGGGCAGGGACGTGGCCGGCAACTACGTGAACTTCCTGCCGAACGGCGCAAGCCACACGATCACGATGAGCCCCGCGCTTATGCGGGACGACGAGCATCGCTCGAAGTTCAAGGCCTTCCTGCGGGGCTACATTGAAAACGGAGGCACGGCCCTGCAGGTGAATGTCCTGGACCCGGAGACTCTGCGGGACGCGCAGAAGAACCCGGACGAGTACCGGCACCTGCTGGTGCGGGTCACCGGCTACAACGCATACTTTACGAGCATAGGCCGTGAACTGCAGAACGAGATCATCGAGCGGGAGAGCCACGGGGGCTTCTGAAGCCTCCGGCGGCTCTCCCGCACAAGCGGCTTACTCCTCCCACAACCAGGTGGACAGGTAGCGCTCGCCGGTGTCGGGCGCGATCGCGACGATCGTCTTGCCCGCGCTTTCCGGGCGCTTGCTCACGCTGAGCGCCGCCTCGAGCGCGGCGCCGGACGAGATGCCAAGGAGGAGCCCCTCCTTTTTGGCAGCGAGGCGCGCGGCCGTGCCGGCCTTAATGTCATCCGTCAGGTAGATCTCGTCCACCAGGTCCTTGCGGTAGACCCCGGGAACGAAGCCGGCGCCTATGCCCTGGATCTTGTGCGTACCGGGATTCCCGCCGGACAGCACCGGCGAGGATGCGGGCTCCACCGCGATCACCTTGATCGAGGGCTTCTTGCCTTTCAGGTAGCCCCCTGCCCCGGCGATCGTGCCGCCCGTGCCGACCCCGCCGATCAGAATGTCGACCGCGCCGTCCGTGTCCCGCCAGATTTCCGGGCCTGTCGTCTTTTCGTGGATGGCCGGGTTCGCCGGGTTGTTGAACTGCTGCGGGATGAACGCGTTGGGGATAGTCGCGGCCAGTTCCTCGGCCTTCGCGATAGCCCCCTTCATGCCCTTTGCCCCCTCGGTGAGTTCCAGTTCCGCGCCCAGCGCCTTCAGCAGTTTGCGGCGCTCGACGCTCATCGTCTCCGGCATCGTCAAAATGATGCGGTAGCCCTTCACCGCGGCGACAAACGCGAGGCCTATCCCCGTGTTGCCGCTCGTGGGCTCGATAATCACGGTGCCCGGCTTTATTTTGCCGTCCCGTTCCGCGGCCTCGATCATCGCAAGCGCGATGCGGTCCTTGACGCTGGAAAGCGGGTTGAAGTACTCCAGTTTGAGGTACACCACCGCGCCGCCTTCGTTGATCTTGTTGATCCTGACCAGGGGGGTGTTCCCGATAAGGTCAGTGATCTTTTCTGCTCTCGCCATACTAGCCTCCAAATAACATAGTATTTATATCGGTATTGTATGAAATGCGAAAAAGTGTGTCAAGGGGGGGCTGCGGCCTCCCCTCCCCCTACAGCGCGAGGCGCTCGCGTGAAGTGGTGTAGATGTCCTCGATAAGGTGGAGCCCGCCTGAAAAGCCCGCGATGTGGCGGTTCATCACGATGCGCTCGACCAGGGGGTTCGAGAGGGTCACCAAAAAGCCGCCGATCTCGTTGGCCAGGCGGCGCTCCCAACTGGTGCCCACGATGAGGGGGAAGCCGCCGAAGGAAATGGCGCGTATCTTGTCGTGCGCCTCCTTCGCGTTCACCGTGAACTCGACCGGAGAGGTAACGCCGTAGTTGAGGCGCTGGAACTCGTCGGTTAGGCCCTGCCTGAAGCGCTCCGGTGTGCCGTCCATGATGAAGACGGCCGCCGGAAAGAGGCCCAGGTCGTTCACGAGAAACTTGGTCACGCTGAGCGCGTAGTGCGCGTCCGCCACGCAGGCGAAGCGGCGGCTCATGATCCGCTGTTCGAGAAACTCATCCGCGAAACGCTCGATGTAGTAATAGTACTCCGCTTCCTTTTGCGCGATCACGGTTTCGGTCACCTTTGAAGCGACATGACAAAAATCTCCAACGGCGCGAAGGAACTGCGACGACTCAAACGCGCCTATGGGGAGTACGGGGTAGTGCAGGAGCGGGGCGCCGTACTTCTGTTCGAGGAAGCGCGCGCTGTCGAGGCCGGCCCAGGGGGATACGAGGATGTTGTACGAGGCCTGGGGGATCAGGTCGATGTTTTTGACGCCCCGGCCGAAGCCGAAGAGGGTGTTCGGCTTAAGGCCGAGTGAGGAGACCAGTGCTTCGAGCGCGCGCAGGTTGCCGAGCCAGAAGGGATCCTGCTGGGGCGGCGATGAAAAAAGGTTCACCAAAAGGGGGTCTTTTTTTTGCGGCAGGGGAGGGAGGTAGGAATCGAAGATCGCGCGCAGGACCCAGTCGTGGCCCTCGTAGTTGCTCCCCTTGAAGCCGGGGGTATTCGCCAGGATCACCGGCTTTTCCGCGTCCGCAAATTCCTCCACCACCGCGGCAGCGTCATCCCCTATGAGTTCCTGGGTGCAGCCGGTGAGCACGACGAAGAGGTCGGCGTCTATCACCTTAAGGGCATTGGCGATGGTGGCGCGGAGTTTGTCCATGCCGCCGAAGACCACCTCCTTTTCCGAGACGCTCGTGCAGGGGAAGATGTTCGGCGAGAAGGTGCCGGAACTGCCGGGGCCGCTCCCCACCTTGATCGCGCAGCCCGGCCCGGAGTGCAGTACCGGTATGGCCCGGGGGATAGACTGCACGGTCTGCATGGCCCCCAGCGCGCAGGCGTAGCGGGGCTGGTCGTGTAACTGTGCCATCAGGGCGCCTCCCATGCCGCCGGCGCTTCGGGCGTTAGCGCCGTATCCGGCGCCAACATCATGTCGGTCTGCTGCTGGTACCACCAGTCGGTGTAGGGGAGTTTAATGTGCGCGGCCAGGTTTTTTTCAAAACTGCGATTCCGTATCGTGTCGAGTACGGCCTGGGCAAAAAGGTACGTGTTGCGATACCCGAATATCGTGTACTCGTCCGCGACATAAAACGCGGCAACCCCCTGCTTTATCGCCCAGACCGTGCTGCCCGGGTGCCGCGAAAAATAGAGGTCAGGCTTATAGCGGTGCAGTATCGACATGATCTCGTAGTTCTGCATATCCGCCACGGAAAGGCCGATGTCCGCGCCGCCGCTCGCTTCGAGGTGCGCAAGCGCCGGGGGCACGCGGTTATCATCATACTGATAGTCGTAATGCCAGGCCGCGGCCCAGACCACCTCGATGCCCAGTTCCCGCAGCGCGCGGGTGACCTCGTAGGTGTAGCCCGGCCCCATGCCGACTACGGCCCGCAATCCGGCGAGGTCTTTCTTCAGGGCCTCGATGAGCGGGAGGTAAGTGGCGCGCTCCTTTGCGAGGTAGGCCTCGACCTCCGCGCTCTTGCCGGTCTTTGCCCCGATTTCGCGCATCCATGTTTCGAAGCCGGTAATGCCGCAGAAGTTGATCGTGCGGATGTAGGGCACCCCGTACTCCTCCTCGAGCGCGTTGCCCAGGTAGGTGCCGAGGGTGCCGCAGACGCAGACCATCGCGGCGGCCTCGGAAAGGCGCGCCAACTCCTCGGTCGTCGAGTTCAGATAGATGAACTGCGTCTCCATGCCGATCTGGTGAAAAATATCGGTGATATACTGACGGTGGCTTTCATAAAAATTTTTAAAAACGATGACATTGCGTTTTTCTTTCGGGGGCTTTACGAGCGCGCGCAGTACCGCATGGTCGGCAATGTCGAAGCCCGAGGCCCAGATCCGGCTCTTGAAACCCTCGCAGTGGATAGGCTCGACCGGCACCGGCAGTTCTTCCGCCAGTTCCGCGGCCAGCGCGTCGATGTCCTCGCCGATGACGCCGGTGACGCAGGAGGACGCGATGAAGATCGCGTTGGGCTTGTACTCCTCGTAGGTTTTCCGGGTGATCTCCTTGAGGGATTCGCCCGAGCCGAAGACGGTGTCGCGCTCGTTCAGGTCGGAGCCGACAAGGACGGTGCGGCTCACGCGGCCGGCCCGCGCGGTGAGTTGGTCGAGCACCAGTTTGCGCGCCGCGCCCGCGCAGCAGCCCGCGGGCGCGTGGTACACGACCGCGATGTCGAGTATGCCCTGCAGTTGGGTGATCGCGCAGATCGACAGGCAGAGGCTCGACTGCGAGAAGCAGCGGTCGCGGTTCTTCAGCGTGCCCGCGCAGGAGCGCTCCGCCAGGTCACAGAGGGTACCCGAGTACCCCGTGATCGAGCCAAGCCGGGCCTCGCGCACCGGCAGCGCGGCGTTTCTTTTCCGCGTGGAAAAATCGACGGCCATAGTCAGCGTACCACCGCGTTCTTGAAAAACACGTCGAGCGCCTTTTTGTGCAGCGCGTCCAACTCGCCTGACTCTTTTAGTTCCCGCAGCGCGCCGTCCACCGCGTCCCGCAGGGCGACGGATTCCTTGCGGTAGATGTAGTACGCTTCCTCGAGGCCCCCTATCGACTCGCCCACTATTTTCAGGTGGGCGTTGGGCCAGAAGGTGTTGATCAACTTGACATCCTGCTCGGTGCGGATAGTCGCGTCGATTACGCCGGTGAGCAGGTTCGTCACCAGAATGTCAGGGGTGGCCTCGTAGTAGAGAATTTGGATTTCCCCGCCGGGGTGCCCGCGGTTCCATGTCTCTATCTCCAGCGCCGACTCCGAGCCCGGCGCCACGCTGATGATCTTGCCGGCAAGGTCGTCGAAACTCGCTATGCCCTCGGTACCCGGCGCCACCACGAGGTAACGGTTGTCTGCCCCGTAGCCTTCCTCCGCGAAAAGGTACTTTTGCCTGCGCTCGTCATTGACCGCGTACTGGTGCGCGGCTAGATCGACCCTGCCCGCGTCCAGCGAGGCGAGGATGTTCTTGAACTCAAGTATCTCGTAGCGGAACTTATAGGCCTCCAGTTTCCGGTCGACGGCATCGAGCAGGTCCCGCTCGAAACCCGCCAGATCCCCCGAGGGGTCCAGATAGCAGTAGGGCGGATAGCCGTTCCCCGTGCCGATCACCACAACCGTCCCGTCATCCTTCGCGCAGCCCGAAACTGCCGCCAGGAGCAGTGCCGCCGCCAGCGCCGCGCGGGCGCCTGTGCTTTTTTCACTTCGTTTCATTGGGTCTCCTTTGTAGGTGCTTATATCCTACTAAATACATAGTATTAGTATGAAATTGTTTTGTCAAGGGGGGGGATAGCCCTCGGGTTGTGTGCCCTTGACACCAGCGCCGCGCGTGAGTAGACTGGTCCCCATGCAGACAACGGATTTCACTTTCGATCTTCCAGAGGAGTTGATAGCGCAGCGGCCCCCGCCCGAGCGCGGCATGAGCCGGCTCCTCGTGCTCGACCGGAACACGCGCACATGGCAGCACAGCAGCATGACGGAACTGCCGCGCTTCCTCCCCCCCGGCGCGCTTCTCGTTTTCAACGACTCGCGGGTGCGGAAGGCGCGGCTGCGAGGGACCTCGGCGGACGGAAGCGGCTGCGCGGATTTCCTTTTGATCGAAAAAAAGGATGACACCCTCTGGAAGGCGCTCGTGCCCCGCGCACGGAAACGGAAGCCTGGTTCCGTCTATCAGTTTGACCAGGGCCTCAGCGCCGAAGTGCGGGGAAATGCGGGCCGCTATATCATCCTTCATTTTAACAAACCGGTGACCGAAGCCTATATTGAAGAGTGTGGGCATATCCCCCTGCCTCCGTACATAAAACGCGCGGACGAGGCCGCTGACAGCGAACGCTACCAAACAGTCTACGCGCGCGATCCCGGCTCCGTGGCGGCCCCCACCGCGGGGCTGCACTTCAGCAGCGAGATGCTGGCCGAACTCGCTGAGCGCGGCTTCGAGTCCGCGTTCGTCAGCCTCGACGTAGGCCCGGGGACGTTTTTTCCGGTGCGCGCCGAAACGATCGAAGCGCACGTCATGCATGCGGAGCGGTACCGCGTCGGCGCTGGCGCGGCCGAGCGCATCGAGCAGGCGAAACAGCAGGGCCGCGCGATAGCCGCGGTAGGCACAACCAGTATGCGGGTCATCGAGTCCGCATGGGAGCAGGGCCGCCTCAGGCGGGGGGAAGGCCGCACTTCCCTCTTTATTTACCCCGGCTACACATTCAAAGCCGTCGACCTGCTCTTTACCAACTTTCACACCCCCCGCTCCACCCTGCTGATGCTCGTATCCGCCTTCGCCGGCCGTGACTTCATCCTCGAAGCCTACCGCGAGGCAGTGCGGGAGCGGTACCGGTTTTTTAGTTACGGGGATGCGATGCTTATCCGGTAGGGAAAAAGTTCGCGGAGGGGGGGGAGGGGTAATTACTATGCGGCCCCATCCACCGCCGCGCGCTCCGTGTCCGTCAGGCCGCAAAGCGCGCAGACTTCCCGGTCAATCGCCGCCTCCAGGGCGGAAGTGCGGGCCCGCAGGTCCGCGGCCTTTGCCGCCAGGATCGCGTCGACCCTGCGGACTATCGCGCATTGCGCTTCGGGCGGGGCGCGGGGTATGGGCGTTTCCGCGAGCGGCTTGCTGTAAAATTCGATCATATCCCCCTTGCGTTTTCCCCGGTGATAAAACCACTGGTAGTACAGTGTTGAATTCAAAAGACCGAGAATATACTTCAATTGAAAGTCCGTATCTTTTATGGTGATGAAATACAGATCCGCGCAGCCGTACCAGGGCGTTTCGTTGTAAGCGAACGTATTGCGCAGGCTGCGCTGCGGAACAACAATTTTTGGAGAAAGAAAGATCGCTTCGTCCCGCGGCCTGTGCAGAAACGGCGCGTTGACAGATGAATGCTCAATAACAGCCTGATACTTTTTAAGATGATTCCTGATTGACGGGACATTGATCCCGTCCGGATTTTTTTTGTCCGCGTAAAGCAAAAACAACCTGGTTTCGGTCCGCGCCGCATACCGAGCCGCATCGGAGTTCTTGTAGAGCGGTTTTAAGATGCCGGGATTCTCCGCCCTGATTTGCTCAAGCAGCGCCCCGTCACGATCCGCGTCAAGAATGAATATCCCCTCCCCCACCCGTGCGTCAATTCGCGGATACCTCGCATGGTGCGACTCGGAAAAAGTATCGGCGCCGCTTACCAGCCCCTGATTCACATGACAAATATCTCCAAGCAGAAAAGCGCCCTCCCCTATCTTTGCGAATATCGTTTCAAAGGGATTTGCCCGCGAACGCTTCGTCATGCGAAGGTAGCGTTCCGCGCCGTCGTAGAGATCGGCCTGCGGAATATCCTCGTACGCGGTGAGGAAGTCAGCGCCGGAAACGACGCGCTGTACAATCGCGGCGTCCGCATAGCCGCTCCTCGCGGTCAGACAGCAGGCGCACAGCGCGGCCGCGTCATGCCCCTTGCGGAACATCGTGATCATATTATGCTGTCCGGGCGCGGACGGAAAAATCCGCAGTTCGTTGAAATTAACGAGCCGCAGAAGAATCGCCCGCTCCTCAAAATCGCGGCGCAGTTTCGCGGCCCCGTACGCGGTAATGTAATAATTTGTCGTAATAAAAGCGCCCACTCCGTTGTCATTTAGCATTTCGAGCGCAAGGTGAAAAAAGAAATAAAAGTAATCCATCTTGCCCTGATAGAAGCGCCCCAGCGCGCCGCTCTTCACCGGCGCAAACAGCGCCCTGTGCCCGCGCTCGCCCAGGTACGGGGGGTTCCCCACCACCGCGTCAAAGCCGCTGCCCGGAAATGCGTCCGGCAGATCGAGCAGACTGTTTCCACTGATTACATGGAAGCCAATTTCGGGCAGCGGGGAAAGCCGCATGCAGCGCGGCTCCGCGCTGTAGTACGCGCTTTTCAGCAACTCGAGCCAAAGGCGGAGGCGGCAAATGTTGACCGCGTTCTCGTTAATGTCCATGCCGAAAAGCGCGTTTTCAATGATGATTCGTTTTTCACGGAAGAGCGTTTCCTGCACCCGCTGACTTTCGGTATCTCCGCAACGGTACGCAAAAACTGTGCCATCCTCGCCAGCCATGCACAGTTCATCGTTCTCTATCCGCGCGGTATATCCGTGCAGGCGTTCGCCGTCTTCGCCGCAGAGCAGGCGCAATTCACTTTTTATGACGATGATTTCATTCAGCGCGCTCACCAGAAAATGCCCCGCGCCCGCGGCGGGATCGCAGACCGAAAACGCGCGCAGGATGCCGTTCGCCTCGGCGGGCGCTATGCTCTCGACGGCGCGCTTCAGTTCCGCAAAGGACGCGCAGTGCCAGCCCTTCGCGGCATTGAACTTTTGCGTCACGGCCCTGCGAAGGGTCTCGCGGCACATATAGGACGTAATAAAATCCGGCGTGAAATATGCGCCGTCCCTGCAGCCGTTGATCTTTTCAAAGATGAGGCCGATCACCGCCGGCTTGATAAGCGGCTTGCTGCCGTGCGCGTCCGGGACCCCCGAGAAATCGAACGCGTCCAAAAAAGCGAACAGGTACTCGAGCGCGTCCATTTCACCGCCGCGTTTTTTTCCCTGCCTGTCCTTCAGCACGGTTTTTGGGAAAAGCGCGAGCGCAGCGTTTTCGAGCGCGCCGATAGAAAAGCAGCGCTTTTCGGTTTCCGTCATGTCGAAGAGCGGGCAGCGCAGGAACGGCACATTTTTTGTAAGATTTGCGATAGCGGGCGGTCTGTCAGGTTCCTGCACATTGAGTGTGGAAAAGAACAGTGTGTCCAGTTCCTGATAGTTGTGTATTCTTTCACTGTTAAGAAAGGAAAAAGCGCGGCCGCCGTTACAGTAGCGCAATTGCCGCGCCTCTATCATTTTTAAAACGAGGATGCGGTTGATCCAGGTAAGGCAGAGTTCAAGCGCAATGGAAAAGGGATCGGAGGCGTCGGGGATTTTCCCGGCAAGATGCGTCATGACATTTTCGATAAGCATGCCGTTCCGGCGGCCTGATTGGCCGGTACGCACGGCGCGGCCGTGTTCTTCGCGGAGGCCCAACAGGTAGAGCAGTTCTTCTGAGAAGGCGCCGTGCGGGCCGCCGCTGCATCTGGAGATCGCAGGCATGGGGGCAGTATGCAGAAAAGCGGGGGGAAGGTCAAGGGGGCCAGCAATTCTCATTTTACCTCTCACAAAGGCACTCCGCGTTTGAACGCGCGGACACAAAGAAGTGAAAAAAGTTGAGTCTACTCCGAAAAAGTTAACAGGCTCATTAAAAATGTATCCACAGATTTTTTATTACTAATCGTGTCTTTTATTGGTGAAAATCAATGACGCAACGAAGTTGCGCTATCTGTGTGTATCTGTGGACTGTTTCCGTGTGTGCTTTGTGAGAGATTTTTCCCAAAATTCTGTCAAACTGAGAATTGCTGCAAGGGGGCACCTTGACTTTTCCCAGGGGAATCAGTATCTTTAACATTGATACTATCAAAAACAATACTTTTTAAGGAGCGCTCAATGAAAGCGGCATTAAAAATTCCCGGCCCCGAATCAGTCTGGAAGATACTCCAGGAGGTCGCCAAGGGGCTCAAGGAACTGAAAGAGGCTCATGCAGCGGTTCAGGCAGAGGCTCATGCGGTTCAGGCGGAAGAGAACCTGAAATGGCAGAAACTGCGGGAGTCCCAGCAGGAGACCGACCGGCAGATACGGGAGTCCCGGGATAAGATCGATCGGCTGTTGCAGGAGACGGCCCTTCGACAGCAGGAGACCGCACGGCAGATGCAGGAGACCGACCGGAAGCTGCGGGAGTCCCAGGAGCGGACCGACAAGCGAATCAGCAGGCTCGGCAACCGCATCGGCGACCTCATCGAACTCTTCGCGGCGGCCAATGTCATCGAAAAATTCCAGGCTTTGGGCTTCGAGTTCACCCAGGCGTC
>JAISTO010000029.1 GCA_031272575.1 Treponema sp.
CAGAAACTGTACGAGGATGACGAGGTCTATGCGTTCCGCGACATAGCCCCGCAGGCGCCGGTCCATTTTCTCGTGGTGCCGAAGAAGCACATCCGAAACGTGATGGAAGCGCAGCAGGATGACGTGCCCCTGCTCGGGAAACTGCTCTTCACGGCGCAGCAACTCCTCGCGTCGGAAGGCTGCGCCGAAAGGGGCGGCCGGCTTGTCCTGAACTGCAAAGCGGACGGCATGCAGACCGTGGATCACATTCACGTACACGTTTTGGGGGGACGTCCCCTCGGTTGGCCGCCCGGCTGAGGCGCCGGACAGCCTGCCGCTCACGCCGCGGGGGGCTGCCCCAGACGGTCCTTTATAACCCCCAGCGGGAAGACGGGGATCATCTCCTGTTCGAGCCAGTCCGCGGCGGCGCCCGGTTCCATGCCCCAGTTGGTGGGGCATTGGGAGAGTACCTCGACCATGGTGAAGCCCTGGCCTGCCATCTGCGCCTCGAGCGCGCGGCGGATAAAGCCCTTGGTCTTGCGGGCGTTGGCCGCGTTGTTCACCGCGCCGCGCGCAATGTAGCGCGTCCCCTCGAGCGTGGCGAGGAGTTCGCACACGCGGATCGGGTACCCCATGCCGGCCCCGTCCGGATCCCGGCCCCAGGGCGCGGTCGCGGCTTTCTGGCCCACCAGCGTGGTCGGCGCCATTTGTCCGCCTGTCATGCCGTAGATCGCGTTGTTCACAAAGATCGTCGTGAACTTTTCGGCGCGGTTCGCCGCGTGAATCATCTCGGCGGTCCCGATAGCGGCCATGTCGCCATCCCCCTGGTAGCAGATGACGCAGTGATCCGGCAGGACCCGCTTTATGCCGGTGGCGGCCGCGGGCGTTCTGCCGTGGGCGGGCTGCACCGTATCGCAGTCGAAGTAGAGGTCGGCCCAGATTGCGCAGCCCACCGGATTGGTGATCACGGCGCGCTCCCGCAGGCCCAGTTCGTCAATCAATTCCGTAATGATCCGGTGGATGATTCCATGCCCGCACCCGGCGCAATACTTCGTCTGCGTCGGGTAAAGGCTATCAGGATAGCCTCGCAGTTTTTTCATTTGTGCCCCTCCAAAATGGCCTTTGCCTTTGCGAAGACCTCTTCCTCGGTCGGGATGACCCCGCCGCAGTGGCCGAGCAGGTGCACGGGCGCGCTGCCGAGTACGCTTAAGCGCACATCCTCGACCAGTTGGCCCAGGCTCATTTCGACCGTGAGGATAGGCGCGCCGGTGCTGCCGAGTGCGGCCAGGGCCTCGCCGGGAAAGGGCCACAGGGTGATGGGCCGGAAGAGCCCCAGTTTGATGCCCTCTTGCGCCGCGAGTTTCTGAGCGCCCAGGCAAACCCGCGCACAGGTGCCGTACGCCACCAGGTTGAGGGCCGCGCCCTCGGTGCCGCCCGCCTCGAAGCGGGTCTCGTCCTTTTTGATTTGGTCGTAGCGCGCGAAGCGGGCGCGGGTCTTGGCCTCGAGGTTTTCCGGCACCAGGTCGATGGACGTGATATGCCGCGCCGTTTTTTCAGGCCGCGCTGCCATGTTGCCGGCAGTCCAGCCGCGCGGGGGCAGGTCTTGCGGCGCTTTTTCCGGGGGCAGCACGACGCCCTCCATCATCTGGCCGATCATGCCGTCCGCCAGTACGAGCACCGGCATCCGGTACCGGTCTGCCAGGTCGAAGGCCTCGTAGGTGAGGTCAGCGCACTCCTGTACGCTCTTGGGCGCCAGCACTATGCAGTAGTAGTCCCCATGGCCGCCCCCCCGCGTGGACTGGAAGTAGTCCGCCTGCGAGGGCGCGATGGAGCCCAGCCCCGGCCCCCCCCGCACCACGTTGACGATGACCGCGGGCACGTCGGCCCCCGCGGCGTAGGATATGCCTTCCTGTTTCAAGCTGATCCCCGGGCTCGACGAACTGGTCATGGCCCGCGCCCCCGCGCAGGAGGCCCCGAAGACCATGTTGATCGCGGCCACCTCGCTTTCCGCCTGAATGAAGACCCTGCCCCGCTCGAGCATGTGCCGCGCCATATACGCGATGAGTTCGTTCTGCGGCGTGATCGGGTACCCGAAGTAGGCCCCGCAGCCCGCCCGTATCGCCGCCTCCGCGATGGCGTCGTTCCCTTTCATCAAGACTTTTTCGTCGTTCACGCCGCGCTCCTTTCAGCGGCAGCACTGCCGCCGTCTTCGTACAGGGTGATGCAGACGTCCGGGCAGACCTCGAAGCAACTCGCGCACGCAATACACTTTTCGCCCCGCGCGGCCCGCACCGGGTACGTCCCCGCCGCATTCGGCGCCGTATCCGGCTCGAGCACCTTTAGCGGACAGGCCCGTACGCAGAGGTAACACCCCTTGCAGCGCTCCCGGTCGATGTCGACGTATCCTTTCTTTGCCATAGGTTCTCCTGTTAAGGGGATAGTAGCGCGAGGGAGGGGGGGAAGTCAAGGTCACCCCGCCCCCGGCTTCTCGTAACTGGGGGCCGAGGGGGGTGTTTTGCCTTTGATCACTTTGTGGTAGTAATCGTAGGTCATGGGGATGCCGGGCGCGGGGGCGCAGTCGGTTAGGCGGCCGACGAAGAGGGTGTGAGTGCCCAGTTCGAGGGTGTTTTCGAGCGCGCACTCGAGCCAGCCGCAGGCGCCGGTTTCGATGAGCGGGAAACCGGCGGGGCTCAGCGCGTAGGGGAAACCGGCGAACTTGTCGAAGGTGCGGCCGCTTCGGAACCCGAAGCGGCCTATGGTCTCGAACGTGCAGTCCTGCGAGAGTATCGACACCGAAAAGCCTTTCGCCTCCCGTATGCAGGCGTTGGTGAAGTTGTCACGGTTCACGCAGATGGAAATGAGCGGCGGGTCAGAGGCGGCCTGGGCCGCCGAGTTGATCGTGCAGCCCGCGAACTTTCCATCGCCGGCCTTTGTGCAGGCGATGAAAAGCCCGTAAGTGAGGTTCCGCAGAGCGAGCAGGTCCATGACGCTACCTCTGCACCCTGCCTGAGGCGTCGCCCCCTGCCAGTTTGCGCACCTCGTCAACGGAGACCTGGTTGAAGTCACCCTCTATCGAGTGCTTCAGGCAACTGGCCGCAACCGCGAACTCGAGCGTCTCCTGCGGGCCGAGGCCGGACAGGTTCCCGTAGATAAGGCCCGCGCCAAAACTGTCGCCGCCGCCCACGCGGTCCACTATGTGCATCGGGTACTTCCGCGAGAAGTACGCCTCGCCCTTGCGGTAGAGCATCGCGGCCCAGTTGTTGTCGTTTGCGGAAAGGGACTCCCGCAGCGTAATAGCCACCTGCTCGAAGCCGAAGCGGTCCGCGAGCGCCCTGGCCACCTCCTTGTAGCCTTCGCCGCTCAGTTTCCCGGAACTGATGTCGGTGTTCTGCGCCTTAATGCCGAAGACGTCCGCCGCGTCTTCCTCGTTGGCGATGCAGACGTCAACGTAATCCATAAGGCCGGACATCACCTGACCTGCCTTCTCGCGGGGCCAGAGGTTTTTGCGGTAGTTGAGGTCGCAGGAGACCGTGAGCCCCGCGGCCTTCGCCTGTTTGCAGGCTTCTTTTGTCAGGGCCGCGGCGCGGTCCGAAATGGCGGGCGTTATGCCGGTCCAGTGAAACCAGGCCGCGCTCTTGCCGGAGGCCGCGCCCTTTTCGGTAAAGATCGCCTTCCAGTCGAAATCCTCCGGCACAGCCTCCGCAATCGCGGAGCCCGCGCGGTCGTAAAGCACCTTCGAGGGCCGCTGGGATGCGCCCTTTTCCAGGTAGTAGATACCGATGCGGCTGCCCCCCCGCGCTATGCGGGAAGTGTCCACCCCGAACTGCCGCAGGTTGTTCACCGCGGCCTGGCCGATCTCGTGCGCCGGCACCTTCGTTACAAAGGCCGCGTCAAAACCGAAGTTCGCCAGGGACACGGCCACATTCGCCTCGCCCCCCCCGTAGGTCGCGCCGAAACTCTGCGCCTGCACAAAGCGATAGTAACCCTCCGGCGCAAGGCGCAACATTATTTCACCAAAAGTGATAACCCGTTCCATGTTTTTCTCCTTGAATGATGAGTGTAGCGGGTTGGGGAGGGGAGTGTCAAGACCACTGTCAACAAGTTAAGAAAAGTGACAATCGTCATTCCGCGGCTTGACCGCGGAATCTCTACCAAAATGGCCCTTTTTTCAATAGATTGCGTAGTTCGGTTAAAACCGAACTATGTCAAGCCCGGCAATGACGGCCTTGTTTTCCTTAACTTGTTGACAGTGGTGTCAAGACTGCCAGAACCCCTTCCAGCCTGCCGGATGCTCTATGGGGCAGCGGGCGGTGTACGCGGCGGCGATGTCCAGCAGGCGCTCCTCGGCGAAGGCCCGCCCCAGCAACTGCACACCCACGGGGAGGCCCCCTTCGACCGAGGCCGGGAACGAGAGCGCGGGCAGGCCCGCGAGGTTCGCGCAGCAGGTGTAGAGGTCGGCCGCTTTTTGCATAAAGGGTGACAGGGCTGAAGGCCCTCTGCCGAAGGCCCTGGTGGGGAAGACCGGCAGCAGGATCGCCGCGCAGGGGGGCGGGGCGCTGTCCGTGTAATCCGCGTCCCCCAGGAGCGCCTCGAAACTGGCACGGATGCCCGCGCGGATACGCTGGGCCCGCAGGTAGAAGCGATCCTGAAAGCCGGAGCGCAAAACAAAGGCCCCCAGCAGTATGCGCAGTTTCACCTCCGGGCCGAAGCCCGCCTCCCGCGCCTTGTCGACCAGTTCGTCCGGGTTCTCGGCCCAGTCCGGCCGCTTGCCGTAGCGGACTCCGTCGAAGCGGGCCAGGTTCGCGGAGGCCTCCGCGGTCGCTATCGTGTAGTACGCGGGCACCCCGTACTTCAAACTGGGGACCTGCACCTCGCGCAGGGTGTAGCCCAGTTCCGCGAGGCCCGCCTTCGCCTTTTCGAAGCCCTCCCGGACCTCCGGCTCCAGTTGCGCGGCCTCCGCCGCCTCCGCAAGCGCGGATGCATCCGCGCCCGCCCCAGAGCCCCGCGCGGCGGATGCCACCGCCGCGGCCACCGCCTCCGGCGACAGCACCCCGATGACCCCCTTGCCGGCGCTCTCGCGCGTGGCAGCTGCCCCGGCAGGCGCCTCGTGTGAGGTCTGGTCCATGGGGTCCGCGCCGCGCATGGCCTGGAAAACCGCGCGGCAGCGCTCCACCGAGTCCGCCAGCACGCCGATCCCCTCGAGGCTCGACGCGTAGGCCACAAGCCCGCAGCGGGACACGGCCCCGTAAGTCGGCTTCAGGCCCACCACGCCGCAGAAGGCCGCGGGCTGGCGTATGGAGCCGCCGGTGTCGGAGCCCAGCGCGAAGGGCACTATCCCCGCGGCCACCGCCGCCGCCGAGCCGCCGGAGGAACCCCCGGGCACGCGCACGGTATCCCACGGGTTATTGGTGACCTTTATGCCGGAGTTGTCCGTGGAAGAGCCCATGCCGAATTCATCCAGATTGGTTTTACCGACCGGAAACGCCCCGTGCGCGATGATCTTTTGCACCGCGGTGGCCGTGTAGGGGGACTCGAGCCCCGCGAGCAGTTTGGAAGCGCAGGTAAGGCGGAAGCCCCGCACCGCGATGTTGTCCTTTACCGCGAAGGGCAGCCCCGCGAGCGGGCTCTTCCCGTCTGCCGCCGCCGCCGCTTTGTTAGAGGGGGCCGTACCCGCGGGCGCGAACTCGGTGAAGGCGCCGATCCGGGCCTCCCATTCCTCCGCGTACTCTTTCCAGCCGGCCGCTAAGGTAGTCGTCATCTTTGCTCCTTATAGGACGTTGGGGATAAGCACGAAGCGGCCGTCCCGCTCGCCGCTTGCGGCCACGAGCGTCTCGCCCAGGCCCGAAAGCGAGAGCGCGTTGGGCGCGTCAGGGCGAAAGAAGCCGGAACCGACCGTACGCGCCACCGCGGAAATGCCCTGCTTCACGGTTTCCCCGGGCGCCCGCGGAAAGGCCTCCCGGTCCTCGTCGGCCCCCTGCATCGCGGTAAAGTAGCCGAGCATCTGCTCGAACGCGGGAAAGGCCGCGGCAAGATCGCTCTCGCTCAGCGTAATCCGCGCCAGCGCGGCCGTCTCCCGAAGGTCTTCAATTTCCATAGAAGTATGATGATGGAAAAGAGGCGAAGAGTCAAGGGGGGGGGCTTCATTCTATCCTCTTTTTGCGCTATACTGTTTTTATTCTGAACCCCTTCACCGGCAGCGCCCTTAGCATGAGGCGCAGAAACGTGTGGGAGGCCGCGGACTCGGGCGTCCTCCTGTGGCGGAGAAACTTCCTTCGCTTTCTCCCCGTCTTCGTACTGCCCTTCGCGGCGGCTGCTTTTCTTGCCGTGTTTATCCCCGGCAGGGTGCATCTGTCTGCGGCGGCGGCGCTCTGGTGGCTCAAGCCGCTCTTCGAAAGGCCCCTGCTCTACACCGCGGCAAGCCGCTTCTTCACGCGGCAGGACGGCCGGTCCCCCCTGCTGAGGCCGGGCGGCTTCTTCCGCAGCCTGCCCGGGGACCTGCTCTGGCGCCGCTTCAGCCCCCTCCGGCCGGTGTTCATGCCCCTCCGGGTCCTCGAGCGGCCCCGAGGCAGGGATCTGGCCCGGCGCAAGAGGTCCCTCAAAGAAGGGGGCCTCCGCTTCGCCAGGTTCCTTTCGGCGCTCTTTGTGAGTCTCGAGGGTGGATTTTTGCTGAGCGAGTACTTCTTTTTTCATTTGAGTTTGCAACTGCTGCGGCTCGACGCTTCTTTCATCCCCGGCAGCGGGAACGGCATGCTGCTCTATATCCTCTACTGCCTTAACTATGCGCTGCTCGAGCCCCTCTTTGTCTGCATGGGATTCGCGCTCTACGTTAACAGCCGCGTCCAAACCGAGGGCTGGGACCTGCAGTTTCAGTTCCAGCATCTGTCATAAATGCCCCCCCCCCCCGCAGCGGAATATTTTCCCGCCCGCCCGGTTCCGCGGGGGGGCCGCGGGGGGGCGGGCGGTGGG
>JAISTO010000004.1 GCA_031272575.1 Treponema sp.
GGGGGGGCTCCCCCCCTCATTAATGTGCGCTAAGTCCCTGAGGCCCTGGCCTAAACTTACCGCGTTCACTGCCGCGAAGATGAGGACCGCGCCCGCGGCGGCGCCCAGGGTGCTGGCGAGGAGGCGCTGGCGTTTGAAGAGGGCGGCGAGGATGACGGGGACGGCACAGGCCGCGGCGCAGAGGGCATTGACCGCAAGCGGGAACGCGCGGGTGATGAGGGTGGGGTCCTCGATTTTGAAACTGCGGGTCATCAGGCCGTAGGAGGCGCTGAGCGCGAAGAGGCAGACGAGCGCGAGGAGCGCGAGATAGGCCCCGCCGAGCGCGAGGAGGGGCCTGAGCGCGGGGCCCGCGAACGCGCGGATGAGGGCGGGGATAAGGACGAAGACGCTTGCCGCCTGCAAAAAGGTACGGAGGACGAACGAAACAGGTGACTGGAAGTCAGAAACTGAACTGGCGGTCACCTGCAGGGGGATCAAGAGGCCCACCAGGAGCGCGAGGATGGCACTCGCGGTGAAGAAGAGCGCGTCCCAACCGCGTGGGTCGTCCGGCAGGCGGGAGGCGGCGCGGCGGAGCGCCCTGAACGCGAAGGGGCCCGCGATGAGGGCGGCCCCCGCGGCGCCGAAGAGCCAGGTGTAGCGGTCGACATCGAAGGCACGGGTGAGCGCGCCTATGAGCAGCGCCGCGCCCGCGGCCCCGGCCAGAACCTGCAGCGCGAGGGCGGGCCGCAATTTTCCGCGGTTCAGGAAGCGCACGGCGAGGTTCTTGCAGAGCGAGAAGAGGTTGTTGCAGGTCCAGTAGAGCACGAGCCCGGACGCGGAGGGGTAGAGCAGCACGAGGAAGAGGAGCGCCATGCCCCCCAGTTGGACCTTGTCGCGGAGGCCGAGGTTTTTGGTGTACACGAGCGCGGAGGCGAGGTTCACCGCCGTCATGAGGATGGGCATGATATTGACGGTGAGGCCCCCCAGGCGGAGGAGCCCGTCCGGCCGGCTGAGGTCCGCGAGGAAGAGGAAGCGCTCGCCGGCCAGGCTGGGGGTGTGCGAGAGGAACTGGTAGGCCGCGATGAAGAAGGGCACCTGCAGGAGGAGCCCCACGCTCGACTTGAGCGCGGCAAGCGGGGAGTAGCCCAGCTGCCGGTAGTAGGCGGCGATGAGCATCTGGCGCTCGTCACCTTTGAAGACGGCGCGTATGCGGGCAAGCATGGGGCGCATTCGCCGTTGGAGCGCCCGTTCCTCGTCCTGCCAGCGGTCGGCGGTCGTGTAGACCGGCAGCAGGCAGGTGTTCACGATGAGGCTGAGCGCGCAGATGGCAAGCCCCGGGTCGTAGAACGCGCGGCTGCAGAACACGAAGAGGAACTCTATCGCGGCGCGGAGGGGCCAGATCGTGAACGTGTAGAGGACTGCGGAGAGGGGCAGAACGGTGATCCTCTGGTTAGAAGACTATGCCGCTGCGCAGTTGAAACGTAGGCAGCAGATACGCATGACTTATGTCCGCGCTGAACAGTTGAATGTTGCCGAAAGCCGCGCCCAGCCCGAACTCCGTTTCCAGGTACAGCGCCCCTAATTGCCAGGTGCCACCCAGTATGCCGGTGGCTATAGCAGCGGAAAGTTTCAGTTCCCACAGGGTGAAGTTCCAGTACCCGGCGGTGCCTCCGACATAAAAGCCCTGGAAAGGCCGCCCCGCAGTATAATAGCGAAGCGAGGCCCTGCCGTCGTAATAATACACATCGGGGGATTGCGGCGAAAATAACGCCGCGCCCTGGCCGAAAAGCACGAGATGATCCGTGAAGGCATGGCCATAGCCCGCGCCGATGAGGTAGATGTCGACATCACTCGGGTTGTTTGTGGTGTTTATTAAAGACATCCACAGCAACGACGAGTAGATCGGGAGCAGGTCGACCGCATTCCGTTTAATGCCGGTCTTTGCCTCCAGCCCTTCTTCCTGCGCATGCAGGGGCAGCGCGCCGGGCGCCGCGAGCAAAAGCGCCGCGGCGGCGAGTTTTGAAATCAGTTTCATACAGTTCTCCTTATCGATAAGTCGATACCTATAGTATACCAACTTTGCGAGAAAAAGACAAGGAAAAAATGCTGTTTAGTCCCAGTCGTCCGCGATTGATGCTATCGCCCTCTGCGTCAGGGTGTCGCAACGCTCGTTGTACTCGTCCCCGTTGTGGCCCCTTACCCAGCGCCACTCCAGCGAGAGGTCCTGCGCGAGTTCGAGCAACTGGAACCAGAGGTCCTGGTTTTTCACCGGCTTCCCCTCGTTGTTTTGCCAGTCCCGCTCCTGCCATATCGCGACCCACTCGGTCATGCCTTTTTGGACATACTGCGAGTCGGTCCAGACCTCCGCCGCGGTCCCCAGGCAGAGCCGCTTGAAGGTCTCCAGCCCCCGGATAACCGCAATTAATTCCATGCGGTTATTCGTTGTTTCTTCTTCCGCGCCCTTTTTTTCTTTGAGCACGGTCCGCACCACTTGCCTGCGCTTCTCCGTTTCTTCGAGAATCAAAAACGCCCAGCCGCCAGGCCCCGGATTGCCGGAACATCCGCCGTCAGCATAAATCTTGTACATGCTGTCTCCTTTTCTTTCAGTATACACTAATCCGCGAAAAAAAGACAATAGATTTAGCAATATATCGAGTAATTTTCCCCCCCTTGTCATCATGAGGCCTTTCACCCTATACTCTGCGCAGGTACCGCGAAAAATGATACACTTACCGAAAAAGGTCCTCGTGCTCGGCTCGGGGGGCCTCAAGATAGGCCAGGCCGGGGAGTTTGACTACTCCGGCTCGCAGGCGCTGAAGGCCCTGCGCGAGGAGGGCGTCGCGAGCGTCCTTATCAATCCGAATATCGCCACGATACAGACGAGCAAGGGCATGGCGGACGCCACCTACTTCCTGCCGGTAACGGTAGACTGCGTCCGCCAGGTCATCGAGAAGGAGCGGCCGGATGGAATCCTGCTCGGGTTCGGGGGCCAGACCGCGCTGAACTGCGGGGTCGCGCTGGACCGCGAGGGCGTCCTGTACAAGTACGGGGTGAAGGTGCTGGGGACGCCGGTGCGCGCCATCGAGGACACCGAAGACCGGGAGCGCTTTGTGGCGCGGCTGGCGGAGATCGGCGCGCTGAGCCCCCGCAGCACCGCGGTCACCGATATCGACGCCGCGCTGCAAGCGGCCGAGGCCATCGGCTACCCCGTGATGGTGCGGGCCGCCTACGCGCTGGGGGGCGCGGGCTCAGGTATCTGCCGCGGCGAGGCGGAACTGCGGCAGCGCTGCAACCGCGCCTTCGCGCGGCCGAGCGAGGCGGGCCCCCCGCAGGTGCTCGTGGAGGAGTGGCTCGGGGGCTGGAAGGAGATCGAGTACGAAGTCGTGCGGGACGCGGCGGACAACTGTATCACCGTGTGCAACATGGAAAACGTAGACCCGCTCGGCATACACACGGGCGAGAGCATCGTCGTGGCCCCCTCGCAGACCCTGACGGATTCGGAGTACCACAAACTGCGGGCCATCGCGCTCAAGGTGATCCGGCACCTCGGCATAGTGGGTGAATGCAACATCCAGTACGCGCTGGACCCGGCCTCCGAGGACTACCGCATCATCGAGGTGAACGCGCGGCTCTCCCGTTCCTCGGCCCTGGCCTCCAAAGCGACCGGCTATCCGCTCGCGTTCGTCGCGGCGAAACTCGCGCTGGGCTACCCGCTCAGCGCCATCGAAAACCGCGTCACCCGCGTCACCAAGGCCTGCTTCGAGCCCGCGCTCGACTATGTGGTCGTGAAAGTGCCCCGCTGGGATCTCGCGAAATTCAAAAACGTCGAAACCCGCATCGGCAGCGAGATGAAATCGGTCGGCGAGGTCATGTCCATAGGCCGCAGCTTCGAGGAGGCCCTGCAAAAGGCGCTCCGCATGACGGGCTCAAGCGCCCCCGGCCTCGCATGGGAGGACGCCTTCTGCGGCCCGGGCCTGCGCAGCATCGCGCTTTCGCTCCAGCGCCCCACGGACCGCCGCATCTTCATCATCTACCGGGCGCTCAAAGAGGGCTGGACCATCGACCGCATCCACCGCCTCACCAAAATCGACAAATGGTTCCTCGCGAAGATACGGAACATCTTTCTCTGCGAGGAGGAGTTGCGGGGACAGGACAAGAGCGCCCCCCCTCCTCTTGCATCTGTTGCGGCGCTTTCATCTGACAAGGCCCTGCTTGAAGGCAAACGCCTCATTGACGCGGCAGTCGAATGGGTCAGAAAACACCCCCTGGGGACGGCCTCGACCGTGATCGGCAATGTGCATATCACCATAGATGGCATACGCGCCAGTTTTAACCATTCACGGTATGCCAACAAGTTTTATGTGCTTCCGGCGATAAAACCGGTTCTTGAGCAGGGAACCTATCTCGGATCGCTTACCGATTTCGGCGGGAACAACGTTGAAAATCATTACTTTGCGGCGCCGGTAACGCTCGATGCGGTTGACCGGTGGGTTTTTGTCAGAGTCAGGGCAAAAAACGACTCCCGCTCTTTTTATGTGCACGAGGTTTTCGTGGACGAGGAGATAAAAAAAGCCGAAGACCTTGATTCCGCCCTGTCAAAAACCGGAGACAGAATGCTGGCTGTTGATCCGGGACAGGACGGAATAAAGGCCTCCGACCTCTATAGAAGTTTGATCAAGCGGTTCCTTGAACAGGGACCGATTGTTTCGTCACCTTTAGTATCGCACAAGTCTCAGCAAAAGTCAAGTGCCATCCCCAAAGACCTGCTGGCGCGCGCGAAGCGGCTGGGGTTCTCGGACGCGCGGATTGGGGACTGCGTGGGGCTTTCGGAGCAGGCGGTGCGGGCGCTGCGGGAGGAGTACCGTGTGCGGCCCGCGGTAAAGCAGATCGATACGCTGGCGGCGGAGTATCCGGCGAAGACCAATTATCTCTACATGACCTACGGGGCCGCGGGAGAGGGGGCGGCGGCCGTGGATGACTTGAGTCCGGCGGGCCGGGGGGTGATGACGATTGGGAGCGGCGCGTACCGGATAGGGAGCAGCGTCGAGTTTGACTGGTGCTGCGTCAACGCGGCCGCGACGGCGCGCGCGCTGGGGCGCTGTTCGATCATGGTGAACTGCAATCCTGAAACGGTGTCCACCGACTATGATGTGTGCGACCGGCTCTACTTCGAGGAACTGACCCTCGAGCGCATACTCGACATTTACGAGCGGGAACGGCCGGATGGGGTTATCCTCTCTATGGGGGGGCAGATACCCAACAACCTCGCGACCAAACTGTACGAGGCGGGCGCGCTGATCTACGGGACGAGTGCCAAGTCAATCGACATGGCCGAGGATCGCAACAAGTTCTCCGCCCTGCTTGACACGCTGGGGATAGAGCAGCCCGAATGGAAGGAACTCTCCGGCTTCGACTCGGCCAGGGCCTTTGCCGCGGAGGTGGGTTACCCGGTGCTGATACGCCCCAGTTACGTGCTGTCCGGGGCCGCGATGAACGTGGCCTGGAACGAGGAGAGCCTCGAGCGGTTTCTGGCGCTTGCCGCGGATGTGTCGCCGGAGCACCCGGTCGTGATCAGCAAGTTCATCGAGAACGCGAAGGAGATCGAGATCGACGCGGTGGCGAAGCGGGGCGCGCTCCTCTACCATGCGATAACGGAGCATATTGAAAACGCGGGCGTACACTCCGGGGACGCGACGGTCGCGCTGCCGGCCCAGCGCCTCTATATCGAAACGATCCGCAAGATCCGCAGCATATCGGAGCGCATAGCCTGCGCGCTCGATATTACCGGGCCCTTCAACATACAGTTCCTGGCCCAGCGGAACCGCGTCAGGGTAATCGAGTGCAACCTCCGCGCGAGCCGCAGTTTCCCCTTCTGCTCGAAGGTCTCCGGCGTCAACATGATCGACCTGGCGGTGCGCGCCATGCTGGACGAGCCGGTCCCCCGGACGCCGGCCTCCGCGCTCGACCTCCCCTGGGTGGGGGTCAAGGCCGCGCAGTTCAGTTTCTCGCGGCTCCACGGCGCCGACCCGGTGAGCGGCGTCGAGATGGCGAGCACCGGCGAGGTCGGCTGCCTGGGGAGCGACTTGAACGACGCGCTTCTGAAGGCGCTCCTTTCGGTGGGCTACCGCATCCCCAAAAAGAACGTGCTCCTTTCGACCGGCCCCATCGAGGACAAACTTGACTTCCTCGACTCGGCCCGCAAACTGGTGGACATGGGGTACCATATCTACGCCTCCAAAGGAACGGCCGCCTTCCTCGCCAAGCACGGCATCCCGGTAACGCCCCTCTACTGGCCCCTGGACGCGAAGGAGCCCAACATCGAGGGCTTCATAAAGCGCCGCGAGGCCGAGTTGATCATCAATATCCCCAAAGACAACCGCGACAAAGAACTGAAAAACAACTACCTGATCCGCCGCATGGCCATCGACTTCGACATCCCGCTCTTCACGAACATCAAGGTGGCGCGCGCCTTTATCGACGCGCTCGCGGACTACCGCCCGCGGGGGCGGGAGCTGCGCTCCTGGGAGGAGTACGGGGGGAAGGGGGAGTAAGGAGTAGGGAGGGGAGGGGAGGGCGATGAACGATAAATATTTATAGTTTGTCTCAGCACCCCACGACGGTGATCTTTTTCCCCGCGACCGCCTCTTCCCGCATATAGCATTTCTCGTCCCAGGGTTTTTCCGTGTCGCGGTCGAACACCAGGAGCCAGCCATCAGCGCAGCCGAGTTTGTCCATGTAGGCCGCCGTCTGCTCCAGGCCCTCCGCGATGGTTTTTTCCCCGCGGAAAATCTTTAGTTCCACCGGGTACTTCTTGCCCTCGTAAAGCACACAGATG
>JAISTO010000073.1 GCA_031272575.1 Treponema sp.
TGTGGATCATGGTTTTCCTCCGCATGTATACGGCACTGGGGTGTGATTTATCGTCACTTTGGGGAGGAAAAATGCGAAAAATATCGGGGGTAGGGAGTGGGGGGCGCGGCGCGTGGGCGCGGGGTGAGGGGGAATGAGCGGAGGGCGGGGCGCGGACGGTGGAGGCGGCGCGTAGGTGCAGGGGTAGAGGCAGCGCCCAGCGGGGAGATTCCGCAGGGGAGAGGGGCACCTTCGCGCATTGCGCTCGGTCCCGTTTCCAAGATGCGGAATGGCGATGCATCCAGTATGTCGCCTTGAAGGCGACCTTTTTCGCGCGAAAAAGTACTATACTCGCTCTATTACCCGTTGGGTAAACAGGTGCAGAGCATGGCGCGAAGCGCGGTGCAAAGCACTCATCATTCTTTTATGCCATGGAGGATATTATGGCAGCATTGAAGTCCGGACTGGTCTTGAACGAAAACGAGACCCTGGTCGCGGAGTTGGAAGCGGAGCTGTGGGCGACCAGTTCGAACCCCATAGCGCAGTTCTTGGGCACGTTCGCGAGGATCGTTGCCCTGTTCATGGGGCGGAAGATGCACTCATTTCTGGTCATCACGGACAAGCGAGTGGTCGAGGTAAGGACTGCCGTTGTCTGCTGGTGCTGCACCGTCAGCCGGGAAGTGAAGTATGTCTTGCCGAGCAGCGTCAAGGAGATTGGCTACACGAGATCAGCCGCCTTTCTGTGCTGCTGTCCGGCCTATCACCTCTACTACCAGGGCTTTACGCAACTCACGAAAATCCTGCTGAAGGGAGTAGACGAGGCGGGCGCGAAGAAAATTACTGACGCGTTCTACAACACCATTGCCCGGGCGAATGCGTAAGCGGCTGCTCAAGCAACCGCTTAGGCAAACTTAGGCAATATGCCCAAGTGCGTCATCGAGCGTTCGTTACCGCGCTTTCTCTACCTCAACATCTATGCGTTTTTGCTTGTTCTGGCGGGGGCCGCGGTAATGGGCGCGCCTTTTTATCTGCTGAGCAAATGGACGCTCATTCCGCAGGCGGCTGGCGCGTTGTTTTTTTTCAATATGGCGTACCAGTTGTTTTCAACATGGGAAGATAAAAAATCCAAAATCAGTATTTTAACGGGGAAAAACAAAGCCGTGTTTCGCCCCGATACCTTCACCGTGTTCATGCAGGCGCCTTGTTCCCGATTAATGGTGCGGTATGTGCTTGCCGTGCTCGGCAAAAGCAGCGAATACCGTTCACTGCTGGCCGTTAAGAAGCCGTTTCTTACTTACCTGAAAGAAGGCTGCGTAAACGCGCCGGAAAAAACGGTCGTGTATCTCAGAGAGGAGGCATTATAATGCTCTGGATATGTTCTTTTGCGGCTGCCGTGCTCTGCGCGGTGCTGATCAATCATTTTCTGTTGAATTGCCTGGCCGGCAGCACACGCACCGGCATGAAGGCTTTGTCGTGGGTAGTCTGCCTGCTTCTGGCCCTTGCGTTCAGCATAGCCGGCTCCCTGCATTCCCTGTTGAATTCGTTTATCGACACGAATGTTGCGCGGCTTGAAACCGCGGTGGCCGAGTCGTTCCCCGAAATGGACATTTTTGAAGACCCGATAGACCCGTCTCGCATTACGGCGGCCCTGCAGGACGCGCGCGGCGGCATCGATTCCTTTACCGGCAAGGGCATTGGGCATCTGCTCTTTTCTGGTACGGTGGAAAAATACATTACGCCGATCCTGGCCAGCCTCGAAGGGGGCGCGGCCGACGCCGCCGGCTACGCGAACGCAAACGGGGTTGTCACCCTGAACTCGTTCATAACGGCCCTCAAAATGCGCCTGCTGGCCGCCCTCAACCCCCTCTTCGTGGGTGCGCAGCTGGTCATGGTAGGGCTCCTCGTCGTGTACACGCTCATTTGTGTCTGCGTAATGCTCCGTGTCCGCAAAGCCGCATCTCGCGAAAGTCTTTCATCGTGATGTCACCGGGAAGGCCCGCCCCATTCTAACGCCTTTTTTTGTTTTTCGAGGTACCCATCTTGCGCGGCATTCAGCATTGCGATACGCAGTTCCGCCAAGGTTCTGTCGCGGCGGTTGACGCCGAACCGTGAAAGCCCGTTTTTGATGCGGGTTTTGTGGGCGATGCACGCCACATGAAAAGCATCGCGGGGGAAGCCCTTGCAGCGCCATTGCCCATAATGCGGGAACGCTTGTTCGGCGCCTTCGTAAACAGCGGGGTTTTCCACGGTTTTCAAGACCAGCAAAGCATCGTCGAAACTCTGAATGGCAGCCGCGGCGCTTGCCTCCGCCCCGCTCTCCCCGGCTTCGGCGTGTTTCAGTTCCTCGCTCATGTAGGTGTACTCGGCGAGTATCATCAGTTCCGGGTCTTTGGAAGCGATAACCTCGGTGTAAAGTTCCGCGGCAGCCGCAATGCCCTTCGCGAAGACGGCTACGCCTTTGCTTGCTTCCCCTTCAGTTTCCATGCCGAGCCGGCCCTGCGCGATTGAGTCTACCGCGCCAGCCATTCGGTCTATCAAGCCAGTCCTTTCCAAACTTTGCCTCCGCCAGTGATAAATCGTAGCCGCTGTTCCTCAGATACTCCACGCCTATCTGGTCCCGTATGAGTTTTGCGGTGTAGGGCGGCAAGGGGATCTTTGCCTTGCGGAGCGCTTGCGCCTCCTCATACTTTCCCGCATCTTCAAGGGCGATTATCTGCAGCCGTAACTGCAAACCCTCGTGTATCTGTTCTCTTGTTTGCGCCATGTAAGCCTCCATACTGCCATTCTATCACAGCAGCGCAGGCAATGCAAGCCCCCTCAGCCCCGCGGCAGGGCAACAGCATTTACTTTTCTGATCCCAAAAAACAGCGGAATTTACGCATTTTTAACCGCAAAGTCGCATAAGTCGCATAAGGATTTTATGTTCAAGCCTCTTTTCTCCTTCCTTGTCCTTGGGACAGCCTGCGTACCGGTAACTGTGGTGAGGCGAACAGGCCCGGTCAACGATCTTGTAGGACGCGCTGTCCCTGACAAGCGGGAAGGTGTTCATTGCCGCGTCAAAATAACTGACTGCCGCCTCGGCGCTGCTCCGCGCCAGAGGCTCCGAGGCGGTGCTTTCCACAAGTTCCTGGCTGGTGTAGGAAAACTCTGCCAATACCATCAGTTCCGGGTCGCCTGAGGCGTGATCCTCTTTGAACACCCTCAGCAAAAGTTCATGCCCGTTGAAAAAAGATGCCAACCCTTCTTCGGTTTCGCCTTTGGTCATGAGGTTACGGCGGCCCTTGGCAACCTGGTTTACGCCCTCGATAACATCAGCTATCAATCCAGCCTTTTCCAAAGTGTGCCTCCACTTCCTCCATGTTCCAGCCGGAGGCTTTCAGGGATTCCTTGCCGACATATTTTTTCCAAATCTCGGCAAGATACCAGGGCATAGGCACGGTTTTCGCCAATGCCCGCGCCCCCTCTTCGTCGCCGGCCTTCCTGAGTGCGGAGGCTCGGTTCATTATCCGTAACGCGTCATGATCTGTCATGGTAGTCTCCTTGGCTTTATTTATAACACAAATTGCGGCTTTGGTAAAGGCACCCACAAAGCCGCCCCCGCGGCAACGGCGGGGACGGCTGAATCCGGCGTCAGATGCGCCGTGCGCTACGGCTTATGGCGCCGCTTCCATGAGCAGGTACTTGGTGGTCTGCATGATGGTCGGATTGCTCCCCATCTGCGCCGTCATCTCCGCCGTGGTCAAAGCATCACTGCGGGGAATCGTCAGGTTTCCGCTTGAAAGTGTGGGCGTAAAGCTCGTGTTGCTAGAATTGCTGACGATAATAGCCGCGTAACTCGTGGCGAAGCCCGCCGCGTCGGAACTGGTGAATTTGCCGTCGGCATCGTCCACGATGATGATGGACACCGTGATCAGGGCGTCGTTCCCTTCGTAGGGGACGTAAACCTCGTCAACCGTCGTGGCCCCGGCGTTCATCGTGTAGAGCGGTATCTCAACGCTGCCGTTCTCTATCTGCGGCATGGTGATGGCGTACTCGCTGCCGTGCCACTCGGCGCCGTTTATGCCGAGCAGGGCCGTGGTCGAGTTGATGGTGCAGCCTGAGTACACGTACTTGCCGTTATAGGCGTCAAAACCCGTGAGCGTGATTTTGCCCTTCGCCGCCGCGAGACCGCCGGAGCCGGAATCGCCGCCCGGCGATGCCGCTCCCGTGCCGATAAACGCGAACGCGCGGGACAGGAGCGCCCCGCCCGCCTTGAACACCGCGGTAACATTGTGCGGCCCCGTCGGGTAGTCCACCGGGTCAAAGTCCGCCGTGTTGCCGCTCAGATCGGTGTCTTCCACGCCGTCCACGAACCAACGCGCCTCCTGCGGGTAGACCCACTGGCCGCCGCTCGTGCTGCCGCCATTCAGCGTTACCCTGAATACGTAGTCCCCGGAGCTGTAGGCCATTCTCGCCGTGGCGCTTATCGCCGCCTCCAGATCGGAGAACTCCGCGACGGACACCGGCAGTTCGCCGGTGCTCCCCGTGCTGCCGCCCGGGCCGTTGCCGTTACTGTCGCCTGAGCCGTCTCCGCCGGAGTCGCCCCCCGCGCCGTCAGGGTTTGTACACCCCGCCAGAATAACAACGCCCGCAAGTACAAAGGATAGGGAGTAGGGAGTAGGGAGTAGGGAGTAGGGAGTAGGGAGTGGGGGGAGTGATGCGATGGCTTTGCGCGAGGGCAGAGGCAGGGAGTGGCGCCTGTTGGGACTTGGGCGTGATGCGGGGCGGAGGAGTACTTGCGAGCAACTTACGTGCCAAGCGCTCTGCGCCCGCACCCCACTCCCCTACTCCCCATTCCCCACTCCCCAATATCGACTTATAGTCAGAAATATGACTCATAGTCAGAATGATGAACAGACCGCCCCTCGTGGGGGAATGGTTAGAGGACAGAATTGTTACATTTTTTGCATTACGGGGGGGGGGGCAGAAAGGGTTTTTCTATTGGGACTTGTGCGTGAAGCGGGTGCCGGCGCGGCTGCGGGCGCGCTTCGTGCGAGGCGAGAATATGCGGGCGCAAGAGCGTCAGCGCTCTGTGCGTTCAACAAGACAAAAGCCATCAAAAAACCCTCCTTTCGGTTATTTTAGGGAAGTATAGCGGATTGCGAAAAAAGAGTCAAGCGCGCGCCTCTTAGCCCCTCTTCCTGCGAAACGCGAAGGGCACGAACTGCACGCCGGTTTCGGTAAAGAACTTGCTGAAGAACTCGTAGTATTGCAGCCTGACCACCTGGATGGCCACGATCATGCCCTCGAGCACGATGATTACCGCGTTGCCGAACACGAGGATGAGCCCCGCGAAGAGCGGCCCGCCGCCTGACTGGTGTACCCGCTCGGTAAACATAAACACGATGAAGGCGAGCACCCCATGCGAGAGCGCGAATGCGCCGACCCGCAGGAAACTCACGGTGTTGGAAATGTAGGTTGACGCGGTTTCGAGCACCTCCACGAAGCCCTCCATGACGAACACGAGGAGCCCCTCTTCGAACACGGGCCGCTTGCCGGACGCGAGCCGCCAGAGCGCGGGCCCGAAAAACACGAGCGCGATGGGCGCGAGGAGCCCGATCATATCAAACCAGTGGACGCGGATCGCCTTCCCCCCCACGAGGCTGACGATAGAGCGGACCGCAAGGTAGATCGCGTACCAAAAAAGCGCGCTCCCGGCAATGCCGGTTTTTGAAAAAAGGGCCTTGTCGTATTTCTTCAGGGTGAACAGATTGATAATATTGACGATGAGACCGCACGAGTTGAGTATGACGCCGACCCCTATGGTAAAGCCGAAAAAGTAAAACAGTTTGCCGACCGTCCCGCCTTTTTCGGCAAGGGGCATTATTGTAAGGATGCGGTCTACCGGATGCCCCGTCAGCGCGCCGGTGATGGCCCGCGTCGGCGCGACGAAGAGTTCCTCGCTGGTAAAGAACTCGCCGGTGAGGAAACCCATTACTATTGATGATATGCCGACCGCGATAAGCGGAGTCGAGTACACGCGAAGCCCCGCGAGCCGCTTTGGGCCGCGCGCGCTCGTGAGGATCCCCAGCAGCAGGAGGACGAGGCCCTGGCCCGAGTCCCCAAACATAATCCCGAAGAGCAGGGTGAAGAAAAACGCCACGAGCGGGGTGGGGTCTATGGTGCCGTAGAGCGGGGCCCCGTAGGAAAACACGACCCCCTCGAAGCCTTTCACGAAGCCCCCATGCTCGAGCGAGACCGGCACCTTCTCCGCGCCCTTGCGGACCTCGTCCAGTTCCTCCGGGTCGTAGGCCCGCACCGCCACGCGGTTCGCGGTGAGCCGCTCGAGTTCCTCCACCATGCGGGGGGCCTGGGCCGCGGGTACCCACCCGTCGATGAAGTAGACGCTCTTGGTGGCGCGGAGCCTCCCGCGCAGGCTGCCGGCCATCTCGGAGATCAGGTAGGACCCGCAGAGCCGGACGATGCTGTCGTGGTACTGCCCGCTGAGCGCCGCCTTTTTCCGCGCGATCGCCGCGATGCCCTCTTCGGCCTCTTTCAGCCGGGCCTCGAGGCCCGCCAAAAGTTCCCTGGGGATACCCTTGAAGCCCTCCGGGATCGCTATGGGGGTGAACTGGAGTTTTTTGAGTTCCGAGTCCAGGGCGAAACGGCCCTTGCGGGACGCGGCCGCGAGGATGCGGCCGCCATCGCGGCCGTCGCCGCCGGTGCTGTCCGCGTCAAGCGGGATGATCACCGCGCGGTCTGCCAGGCGCTCGCGGAGTTCCGGGCGCAGTTTGGGGTCAAGCCGCCCGACCCGCAGCGTGAGGTAGGACAGTTGGTCCAGATCGGAGAAGGGCGCGTTGAGGCCCGCGAAGGCCCTGGCCTCCCCGAGCGCCTCCTCGACGCGGCGCTTCTCCTGCGTCCTGGCCGTCTCCTCCTCGCCGAGCGCGTCCACCGCGGCGGCGATGACCCCCAGGAGCGCGTCCTCGGCCTCGCCCGGCAGCGCGGCGTTTTCCCCCGGCTCGTCCGGCAGGTCCTTTATGGCGAGCGCCGCCGCGAGCGCGCGTACCTTTTCGAGTTTTTCGCGCACGGCGCGGGCCGCTTCCTCGTCCTCGCGGGAGGGGGACGCGCCCGGCCCCTCTTCGGCAAAGTGCATCACCGCATTCCGGCCCAGGTATTCAATCACCATGTTGATATCCCTCGCCAGTATGCTCAACTCGATGCGCTTCATTTTACGCGGTTTTATCATCCTTGCACCTCCAAAAGCGCGGAGACCTCCGCGGAGGAAAGCCCGAGCCCGAGCCCCTCCGCGCTGCTCGTAAGGAGATCTTCTTCAAACTGTTTTAATTTGATAAAACAAAAAAAGGTGTCCATAGAAAGCGGATGCACATGAAAGGCCCTGCGCGCCTGGCGGTACAGGTACCGCGCTGCCGCGTTTTGAAAGAAGCGCGGGTCAGCGGCCCAGGCCTCGCCGGGCGTTTCGGCATTGAGGAAGCCCTGCCAGCGCCATGCGGCCCAGGGCTGCCTGCTGTCCAGGGGCAGGACGAGCGCGGCCTCGGCCTCGGCGGCGAAGGACTTGCGGCCCGAGGCGCCTTCCGGCACACGGCAGAGGAGTTTCGCCAGTTCCGCGACCTCCATCTCGTAGTAGGTGCGGAGCCGCAGGACCCAGGCCGCGTTGAGGAGCGAGATTTCCTTTGCAAGCAGATCCTGCGAGACCCGGCGGTCGCGGCGGGGCAGTTTTTGCAGGGCCTGCCAGAGCGCGGTGTAGTAGCGGAGGTCGAGCGCGCTTTGCAGCGCCGTCGCGTCAGATGCCGTCCGCGTTAATTTGCCGTCCTTGTCCAACAGGAACGCGAACTCCGTGTCCGCAATCATCGCGGGGAGGTCGGGCCATTTATCAATTTTGAGGACACGGAAGGGCCCCATATCGGTGAAGCGGGGCGTTTTGGCGGTTTCGCCGGCAAGGAAGGCCGCGATGCAGTTTCGGAGATCGTTGTACTCGGCGGCCCGCAGCAGCAGCACGAGCGCCTCGGGCGGGCTTCGAAAGCAGGAGATGACAGCGCGAATGGCGGACACGGCCCGCAGCGCGATACGGGTTTCGAGGTCGGGCAGCAGTTCCCGCTCCGGCAGGTCCCGGCTGCCCCCCCCGAACACGAGGCGGTCGAGCGCGGAGAGGCGATCCGCGCTCCGCAGCGGGAGCGCGCGCTTCCCTATGAAGGATTTGCCGATGACTCCGCAGGCCTTCGCGTACGCGTAGGCCCTCTCGCCCGTCTGAAACATTACCCGTCCTTGCAGAGGAACCCCTCTGCCAGCGCGGAAAACCGCGCCTGGTCCAGCGGCGCCGCGTCGAGGGCGGCGCGGTACGCCGCCAGCCGCTCCTCGTAATCCTTCCGCGCCTCTTCAAGGTGACGTTGGTACTCCGCCTCGAGCGCGGCCGCCTGTTTCGCATACGCGGCGTCATGACCGGCGCGCGCGGCCTTCTCGGCCTCCGCGGCGCGGCGCCCGGCCTCGGTCTGCGCGTCGTTCACCATGTTTGCGGCCTCTGCCTCTATGTGCAGAAGGTGCTGCAGGATGGCCTCGTTGTCCGGCATAGTCTCCGCTCCTAGTCAGATGCCAGGACGATGTCTTCGTACTTCTTGATGACGCCGTTCGCGCCCGTGGGGCTCGTCTGCGCGATCATGTCGGTATAGAACTGCGGATCGTCGAGGAGCCCGGCGAGACGCTTCAAAAGCCGCAGGTGAATTTCGGAGTCCTTCTCCGGCGCAAGCAGCATAAAGAGGATGTAGACCGGCTGCCCGTCCAGCGCGTCGTAGTTGATACCCTTGCGGGATATGCCGAGCACCCCTTTAATGCCGCTCACCGCGTCGCTTTTGCCGTGGGGCAGCGCTATGCCCTTGTGAATGCCGGTGGACATCTTCGCCTCGCGCTTGCGGAGCGCGTCGAGTATGTCCTCGCGGGCCTCGGAGCCTTCACGCTGACAGTAATGATCGACCAGTTCCTCGAAGACTTCTTCTTTGTCCTCGGATTCGAGCCCGATCTTTATGCATTCGGGCCTGAACACATCGTAGAGAAACATCGCAATACCTCCCGGCCTCAGGGCGCGCCTGCCGGGGGCTCAGCAGCCTGAGTCTCCGCCGCGGGAGCCTCGCCTTCAGCGGCGCCTTCAGATGCGCCTTCAGGCGCGGCCTCGGTCTCCGTGGCCTCCGCCGCCGACGTCTCTTCGTCCAGGAACCAGGACGTGTTCCCCTCGGGCGTCTGCTCGAGGGCGGCCTTTTCCACCCCGCTCCCCCCGGGTGTGCGGTTCACGAGCGCCAGCGCCAGGCTGATTATGAGAAAGAGCGCGCCCAGCACGGTCGTTGCGCGGGTTAGGACATTGCCGGATCGGGACCCGAACGCGGACGCCGACCCCCCCGCAAAAATGCCCCCCAGACTGTCCCCTTCCTCGTTCTGTGCCAGCACCAGCAGCACCCGAAGGATGGCAGTTATGACAAAAAACACCAAAAGAACGATACTTAGTATACCCATGGTTTACTCCATTGATGGGAGGCCAGCGCCCCCCGCATTCGCTTTTAGTCTACACAGTTCGGAAAATTTAAGCAAGGGGGGGAGCGGACAGGGAAAATGACGCGCCCTAAAGCCGTGAAACGCTTGCCTTCCGTTTGCGGCCCTGCTATAATCCTTTTGTGGATAGGAACATAGCCCTCGTTCTTGCCTATGACGGCACGGATTTTTCCGGTTGGGAACGGCAGGAGGGGCGCAGAACCGTGCAGGGCGCTGTCGAGGCCGCGCTCGAGACGCTTCACAAAAAGCCCGTCCCCGTTATCGGCGCGGGACGGACCGACGCGGGGGTGCATGCGGCAGGGCAGGCCGCGTCCTTTCACACCGGAATCGCCGGCATGGACGCGGCCCGTTTCGTGCCCGCGCTGAACAGCCTGCTGCCGCGCGACATCCGCGTCCTCAGCGCGCGCGAGGTCCCCGCCGCGTTCCACGCCCGTTACGACGCAAAGTCCCGCACGTACCGCTATCATTTCGTGTGCGGCCGCCAGGCTCTCCCCTGGGAACTGCGCTATGCCTGGCGCCTGAACCGCCGCCCGCGCATCGCCCTGCTGAACGACTACGCGCGCCTCCTCCGCGGCGAAATCGACAGCACCGCCTTCACCGCCGCGGGAGATCGCAGCCTTTCACGGCGGCGCTGGTTTTTCGGGGCCTCTTTTTTTGTTCAGGGGGACGTTCTTGTCTTCGAGATCACCGCCAACGCCTTTCTGTGGAAAATGGTGCGCACCATAGTGGGTACGCTGCTTCAGTTTGAGGAAAAAGACGCAGCCCCCGAGGCCCTCAGCGCTCTCCTCCAAAAAGGGGATCGCGCACTCGCAGGCCCTGCCGCGCCGGCTCAGGGGCTCTTCCTGTGGAAGGTAGACTATTTTCGGACGGGCTTACTGGATTCGATTCCCCCCCCGAAAAGTAAATGAGGCATCGCGGGGGCCGCCGCTTGCCTTTTGCGCGGGATTGCGGTAACATAATCATATATCTTTTTATGGAGGTAATTATGGGAGACGTAAGAGAAAACATCACGTTTAAAAACGCGGAGGACACCATCCTCTTTAATCGAGGCGACCTCAAGGAGGCGGAAATCCGGCAGGCCACGGTGCCGGTGCTTGTCGATACGGGCTGCCACACGGTGGTGCTGACCGAGGCCACTGCCAGGCGGCTGGGTGTGGTAATGCGGGACCGGCAGATGGTCACGCTGGCGGGCGGGGTAAAGCACGAAGGAATAAAGGCGGGCGCCGTGGAAATTCACTGGAAAGACCGCTACACCATTTGCTTCCCGGTAGTGCTCCCCGGAGAGAAAGAGGACCTTATGGGGGTTATCCCCCTCGAAGACATGGACCTGCTGGTCGACCCGGTGCGTCAGCGGCTCGCGGGCGCCCACGGCGATGTGTGGGCGAAGTTTATCAAATGATGGCCTTTTTTTGAAGAAAACCTCACACGGAGGCGCGGAAGTCACGGAGGCACAGGGAAAACGGAATAATTTGAATGATGAGGAAGTTCAAAAACTTCAGTTTTTGAACTTCTACCTTAAAAAAACGCAGTTTTGTCGCGCCTTTGGCGCGAAAAACTGCAAGAGCCTGTTCAAAAACCGTGCGCTTTAGCGCACAGTCGATATAGTTTTTGAACAGGCTCTGATATCCGGGATTTAAAATTCACCACGAAGGCGCAACGGAAACGCAGTTTCCGCAGGCCCAAAAGGAAACGCTGATTGCATGGGGAATGGGGAGCACTGTCAACAAGTTAAGACTGTCATTCCGCGGCTTGGCCCCGTCATTCCGCGGTAAAACCTGCGGAATCTGCCCCGTAGGGGGGCGGGGAACGGCCGGGGAAAATGACGCGGCCTAAAGCTGCCCCTTCAGGCAAAAAGAAGCCAAAACCTTGCGCTGCCGTCCCGGGTCACCGTCGCCGACACCTTCGCGATGCTGGGCGGTACTCTTCCCGGTACGGTAACACTTACTGGGGTTTTGTCTTTTTTTGCCCCAAATGCCACGCGCATAGAGAAGTACGGTGTCACTTCGAGTTATTCCCTGTCTCTCGTGCATTAGCCGACGGCAACTTCGTTGCCGCATACAGCCTTCTAATCATTTTCCCCGTCCGTTCCCCGCCCCATAAGGGCGCACAAGCGCAGCATTTTCCCCGTATGACGGAGAGAAAGCCCGGCAATGACGGCCTGTTTCCCTTAACTTGTTGACAGTGGGGCGCGGAGCGCTTGGGGAGTAGGGATCACTGTCAACAAGTTAAGGAAAGTAACAATCGTCATTCCGCGACTTGGAAACGGGACCGAGCGGCGCAAGCGCCGAACCGTTCGTAGAACGGCGAGCGCGTTCAACGCGCCCCCCTCTCCATCGCGGAATCTCTACCAAAATGGCCATTTTGAGGAGTAGATTGCGTAGTTCGGTTAAAACCGAACTATGTCAAGCCCGGCAATGACAGTCTTGTTTTTCTTAACTTGTT
>JAISTO010000100.1 GCA_031272575.1 Treponema sp.
CCTACCTTCGTCATAGTGGGCTGCGACGAGCGGCTCTTCTACCCCGATCCGCACACCTCCCGGCTGTTCGTGCTGCAGTTGGGGGATGTGGGGGGCGCGGAGCGCTTGGGGAGTGGGGAGTAGGGTGCTCGCAATTTGCAGGTCGCGCGTACTACCGGCAAACTGTCCGGTAGTACGCGCAGCCTACAAGCCAAGCGCAAGCCACTCCCTGCTAGCCACTCCCTACTCCCTATCCACCCTACTCCCCAAGCGCTCCGCGCACCCTACTCCCTACCCCCCCTTGACCTTCCCCCCAAGAGCGCGCTAGTATTCGGGTATGCGGATACCAGCGGCTAACGTCCTGCTCCTTGCGGCGGGGCTGGGGGGGCTTTTGGGGGGCTGCGCGGACTCGCGGCAGCGGGCGGCGGTGCTTTGGACGGACCGGCCGGAATTCACCCTGTATGCGGAACTCTTCAATACCTCGCAGAGCGAGTACAAGGTCGAGGTGCGCTATTTCGAGTCGCCGGCGCAGAAACTCACCGAGGGGGGCGAGCGGCCCGACCTCGCGGCGGCCTGCTGGCTCCGCGGCGCGTCCACGCGGGACCTCTTCAGCCCGCTCGAGCCGCTCTTCAAAAAAGGGCTGCCGGCGGAGGCCTTTTACCCCCGGCTCCTCTCGCTGGGCGGCATCGAGGGGCGTCAGTACCTCCTGCCCGTGTCCTTCAACCTGCCGGCCCTCGTCTTCCCGCAGGCTTACGGCAGTGCGCTTTCCAACCCCCTCACCATAAGCCTCGCGGAAATCCAGGAGAAGGGCAGGGCCTACAACCGCTTTTCGCGGGGGCAGTACACCCGCATGGGCTTTTCCCCGGCCTGGGACGACTCCTTCCTGTATATTACCGCGGCGCTCTACAACGCGTCCTTCCGCGAGGACTCCCCCCTCTCCTGGAACCAGAAGGCGCTTGATGAGGCCATGGACTACGCGCACGACTGGACGGCGCAGTCCAACTCCGGCCTCCAGGCCGAGGATGACTTCGTCTTCAAATACCTCTACGACCCGCCGGCCACGCTCGTGCTCTCCGGCCGTATCCTCTTCGCCTATATGGGGAGCGCCCGGCTCTTCACCCTGGCGGAAGACCGGCGCGCGGGCCTCGACTTCCGCTGGGTCTCGGAAAACGCGCTTATCCCGCTGGACGAGCAGAGCGTCTACATGGGCATCTGCAAGAAGGCGAAGGCTCCGGACGCGGCGCGCGCCTTCGTCCTCTGGTTTTTTCAGGATGACACCCAGCGGGCTATCCTCGCGTTCTCCCGCGCGAACCGCATGGACGAAAACGCTTTCGGCATAGCGGGCGGCTTTTCCGGAATGCGCAGCGTCACCGAGCAGGTCTTCCCCCAGTTCTACCAGGGGCTCATAGGCCGTATGCCGCCCGAGGCGTTTCTGTCCCCCCCCGCGATACTCCCGCACACCTGGACCGCGATGAAGGAGCGGGTCATACTCCCCTACCTGCGCGACCGCGCGCGCGCCTCAGGCGGCGAAGGCGTCCAGCCCCTCGAGCGCCGCCTCGCCGAGTGGGTGCGGGTGAACAAGGGGTAACGCTTAAAAAGCCCGCGCCGCGCGGCCCCTTGATTATATCCCTGTCATCCCCTATACTAAAAACATGGCACACGTAAAAAATGAAATCCATCCCGAGCAGGACGCGAACGCGCTCTCCTGGCTGACGGAACAGGAAAAGCGTGATATACGCGCCCGCATCGACGGGATAGCGGCCTCCACGAGGGGGGCGGCAGGAAAGGCCGGCCTCTCCCCTGCTGCCGGCAGGCGCGGCATACTCTTCCCCTTTCTGGTCAACGCCGGGGCGCTTGTGTTCATCGCGGGCGGGATTCTTTTCCTGTCATTTCTGCACATAAAAGACGAAACCGCGGTCCGCGAGAGCGCGTCTACGCTCGGCATCACCGAGCGGGCGCTGATACGCGAAATCCGGCGCGAGAGCGCGGTGGAAGTGCGCGCCAAAGAGGACGAAATTGAAGCCATGCTCGTGAAACTGGCGTCCGTGGACGCGGAACTGCAGGACGCGCAGAACGCCGCGGAGCGTGGCAGTGCCGCGGCGGGCGAGCAGCACCGGCGGACTCTGGCGCGCTTAAGGGACATTCAGGCGGAGTACCGCGGCTCGCTCAGCGTCCTGCAGGGTGAAAAAACCCGCCTGCTCGAGGACGCGCGCGCCAAAGAGGAAGCCCTGCGCGCGCAGGCGACCGCGCGGACAGCCTCGCTCGCGGCCGAAAGCGCCGAAAGCGGCAGCGCCGCCGCCGCGCAGGAGCAACTGGCGCGGATCAGCGGCGAGCAGGAGCGCATCGGCACGGCGGAGGCGCAGTTAACGGCGCTCTATACGGCCATTAAAAACGACATAAGCGCGGGCAGTTTTGCCGCCGCGGGCTCCGGCATCGACTCCGCGAGGGCGCTCCTCGAAGCGCCCTCACTCGCGGGGCTGCGCCCCTGGGAGCGCGTGAAAAAGACTCACGCGGCAGCGCTCTCGTCGCTTGCCGCGACGCTGAAGGCCGCCGAGGACGCCGCCGCCGAAGCCGAGGCTGCCGCGGCGGGGCGGCCCTCCCCCGCCGCGGTGGCGGAGGCCGCCGCGCTCAAGGAGCAGATCGCGCTCCTCGAGCAGCAGAGCGAGGAGCGCGCCAGGAGCGCGGACAAGGCGCAGGCTGCCGCGGCGGCGGCCGCTTCGCGGGGAGAGAACCTCGAGCAGCGCGCCGCCCGTCTCGAGAGCCGCGTACGGGAACTGGAGACGGCCGCGGCCGCGAACCAGCGCACGATAAGCGCGCGCGACGCCAGCATTGCCGAACTGCGTACGCAGGCCGCGGAACTCCGCGCGCAGAACGAACGCAGCGCGGCGCAGGTAACGGACCTGCGTACGCAGGCCGCGGAGCGGGACAAGACCCTGGCTGAACGCGACGCGTCCCTTTCGCAATTGCGCGAGCAGAACGCGGGCCTGAACACGAGGATCGGCGATATGCAGAAGCAGATAGACGCCATCAAGCAATTAATCCAGGAGTAGCCGCGCCGCCCCATGATCCGTTTCTTTCGTTACCTGCGCGGGCGGCCCCTGGGCCTCGCCTCTCTCGCGGTCCTCATCATCCTCTACCTGATGATGGCCTTCGCCGAGTGCGCCGCGCCCTACGCCCCCACGGCCTCATTCGCGGGGATGAGCTACCACCCCCCCAACCTCCGTCTGCGGGGGGGGCGCCTCTATGCGCAGGAGGCGCGGCTTCTCGACCCCCTCACCTGGCGCTACGCCTTCGTCAAGGGGCACTACGCCGAGGTGCGCCTCTTCGCGCGGGGGGAACCCTACCGGCTCTGGGGCCTCATCCCCCTGCGGCGGCACCTCTTCAGCACCACGCACCGCATCACGGATGCCGCCGCCGGCCCCCATGCCGCCCCGCCAGAAGGGTCCTCCGGCAGCGAAGCGTTTTATCCCGTATTTCTCATGGGCGCCGATCACCTGGGCCGGGACGTGTTTTCCCGCGTCGTGTACGGCGCGCGGATCTCGCTCACGATCGGCTTCATCGCCACGACGATAAGCCTCCTCCTCGCCATGCTCCTCGGGGGCCTGGCCGGCTACTTCGGGGGCGCCGCGGACTGGGCCATCATGCGCGCCTGCGAGTTTTTCATGCTCATACCCGGCCTCTACCTCATCCTCTTCCTCCGCTCGCTCCTCGCGCAGAACATGGACTCCGGCCAGGCCTACATGATGATCACCCTTATCCTCGCGCTCATCGGCTGGCCCGGCAGCGCCCGCACCCTCCGCGGCATGATTCACGCGCTCAAACGCGAGGACTACATCCTTTCCGCGCGCCTCGAGATGATCCCCTCGCCCGTGATCATCTTCCGGCACATCATCCCGCAGACCGCCAGCCTCCTCATCGTCTCCGTCGCGCTCTCGATCCCCGGCGCAATCATGACCGAAACCACGCTCTCGTACCTCGGCCTCGGCATCACCGACCCCGCGGTCTCCTGGGGCAGCCTCATCAAGCGCGACATCTCGACCCTCGCGAACCTCCGCGCCTACCCCTGGCTCCTCGCGCCCGTCTGGTTTCTCCTCACCGTCACGCTGGCCTTCAACTTCATCGGCGACTGCCTCCGCGACTACTTCGACCCCTACCACACCATCTTCTTCCGCTGGCCCTGGCAGCGCAAAAAGATGAGGGGGGGAGCCCCCCCCCTCGCTGCGAACGGCGCGGGAATCCCCACC
>JAISTO010000014.1 GCA_031272575.1 Treponema sp.
ACCTGCGCAAATGTATGCCCGGAATCTTTGTAGCGTATCACACGCTCCCTAAACTTTGCATCGTATGCCATACCCTATTCTCTCTTTTCTGCTGCGTCTTGTCAAGTTGATTTACTATACTAATCGTGTCTTTAATTTGGTGAAAATCGGTGATTATCTGTGTAAATCTGTGGATAAATTCTTAATCTAAGTTATGGGACAAGTTTAGTCCTACCCCTCCAGCAGGCGGCGCGCTTTTTGTGGCAGAGGGAGCGTTATTACGAAGGCGCTCCCCTTGCCGGGCGCGGACTCGACCGTCACTTCCCCCTTGTGCTCGCGGATAATCTTGAACACGAGCGTGAGGCCCAGGCCGCTTCCCATTTCTTTCGTGGTGAAGTAAGGCTCGAAGATGCGGGAGAGCACATCAGGCGGAATGCCTACGCCGCTGTCGCTCACCTCGATGCGGAGGCGGCCCTCGGCCAGCGCCGTGGCCATGCGGAGCGTGCCGCCCGAGGGCATCGCGGCCTGGGCGTTCTTGACCAGGTTGAGGAGCGCCTGCTTCAGGTAGCGCTCGTCCGCGTCCGCTTTGGGGAGCCCCGGCGCCAGATCAAGGGTGATGTGAATCCCCTGCGCCTCCAGTTCCGGGCGGACGAAATCGGCGAGGCCCGACACGAGCACGTTGAGATCGCAGGGCGCTATTGCGATGTCCAGGGGGCGCACGGCAAAAAGGAAATGCACCACTATGCGGTTGAGGCGCTCTATCTCCTCGGTAAGGACCCCCAGGTGTTTTTTTATAAGGGTGATGGTATCGCTTGAAAGGGGAGCGGTGGCCGCCGCCGCTTTGTCCAGGGCCTTTTCCGCCAGTTGCGTGTGGATAGAGAGGCTCCCCAGCGGGTTTTTGATCTCGTGCGCGACCCCGGCGGCCAGGGTGCTGAGGCTCGCGAGGCTCTCCATGCGGCGGAGCAGGGCCTCGCGGGCGCGCTTCTCGGTGATGTCGGAGGCCAGGATGACCGCGCCCGACACGCGGCGCTCGCGCACCAGGGGGAGCACGCTGAGGCTGAGGAGCCTGCGGGGGCCCGCCGCGTCCAGGGTGAACTCCCTGCCCTCCGCCTTGTCCCCGTTGGCAAGGGTCTCCGCCAGAAACGCGCGGAGGCTCTCGTCCGACAGGGCCTCCCAGACCGGGCCCGCATCGTCCTGCCGGGATGGGGCGAGGGGGAGGAGTCTCCGCGCCGCGTCGTTGGCCAGGAGCAGGCGGTGCCGCGAATCGCAGACGAGGATGCCTTCGTTGATCGAGTCGAGCGCGGTCTCGAGGCGGTCGATCTGATCCGCCGCCGCGGCGAGGAGCCCCCTGGCCTGCTCCGGCCGCAGTTTGTCGAACTTTTGCAGTGCCCGGCCGAAGAACCGCCTCACGCGGCGGCCTCGCGCGCGCAGGCTGCCGCCAACTCTGATGCCGTCACCGTGAAGAGCCGCTCGAGCGCGGCGAGGCTCTTCTGGTTGTAGAGGGACACCGCCGCGTCCGCATGGGCGCTCTCTTTTTTCCAGATGGCGATGCAGTGGAGGCCCAGGGGGGACGCGGCCTCCTCGCCGAGGGCCGCAAGTACGCGGCCGCGCAGGGCCGCGCAGAAGCGGCTAAAGAGCGAAGGTATGCTGAAGTCCTCCGCCGCGGCGAGCACGGCATCGCAGGCGGCCTTGCAGTCAGCCTTTGGCTCACGCAGGCCCTCGGGTACATTCCCCCCGCCCCGCGGGATAGCCCCGAGGAGCGCGAGAGGGGGCGGCGCGGGAGGCACCCCGCCCCCCTGCCGCACGAGGAGACGCCCCGCGCCGGCCGCGACTGAGGCCGCGAAGAAGCCCGCCAGCGCGGCGAGCGTCTCTTCCGACACCGGCAGGAACGAGTTGAGGTACCCCGCGATGAGGCTGCCCCCCGCGCCGGCGCCGTCCCCCTTCACCTCGCCGGTCTTGAATATCCGCCGCAGGACCTCCCGCTCGACCTCAGGGGGCCTCGCCGCGAAGCGGTAGGGCCTGAGGCGCGAGAGCACGGTCTGCAGGAGGGCCCTGGGCCGCGCCGAAGTGAGCACGATGGTGGTGTGCGCGGGCGGCTCTTCGAGCAGTTTCAGCAGGCTGTTTTTTGCCGGGTCGAGCATACGCTCCGCGTTTTCAATAATGATGACCTTTGCCTTGCCCGTGGGCGCGAGGCGGCTCCACCAGTTCACCTTGCGGATCTGGTCGATGGGGATAAGCCCCGGAATGCCGTCCGTTTCGAGTTTGAGCGCCGCCTCCCGGAGGCCGCCCGTCAATTTTGACAGGGCCTCGAGGTCGTCCAGCGGGGCGGCCGTGAAGACGGCGAGGCCCTCTTCGAGCGCGGCCGCGGCCCCGCTGAGTTTTGCGCAGTCCCGGTGCCCCTCCCAGAGGATGGGGTTGAACCTGCCGAGGAGTTTCCGCAGCGCCCGAATAAAGAGCGTCTTTGCCGCCGCGCTCGAGGACTCGCGCAGAAACGCGGACTCGGATGCGGCGAGCTCCGCCGAAAAAGGCCTGGCCCCCATAAGGCAGAGGTCGCCGTGGGTGAGTGCGCGGTGCCGCTCGCAGGACGGGCACGCGCAGTTCCAGGCCCCGCGCTGCCCGCACGAGAGGACGCGGGCCAACTCGAGCGCGGCCGTCCCCTTGCCGGAAGCGGCCGGCCCCTGAAAGAGCAGGGCCCGCGGCAGCGCCCCGCCCGCAATATCCGCGGCCAGAGCGCCCCCCGCCTCCTGGCCAAGCAGGTTTTCAAACATAGGCTTCCGGGGGCAGGGCCGCGGGAATAAAGGCCCGCAGCAGGGTGCTGAGGATGCCCTTGTCCAGGAGCGCACCCGCGTCGAAGAAGGGCTGTATCGAAAGCAGGAAGAAAAAGAGCCCCGCCAGCGCAATGCCTTCAACTATACCGAAGAGGAGGCCGAAAATTTTATCCAAAATGCCGAGGCGCAAACTTTTGAACACGGTGTTCAGTAATTTGCCGATTAATCGTATCGCCACAAAGATGATAAGGAAAATGGCAATAAACGCGATGATGTTTGCGGCGGTGGGCCACGAGGACAGATCCGGAATGAGCGCGCGCACCAGGATCGCCGCGCTCCCGTAAAAAATACTCGCGCCCAGCACCCCGAGCACCGGCGAGGCCAGTTTCGCCAGCGCCTCGAAAACACCATGCCGGTAGCCATGCGCGGCCAGCCCCGCGATAATCAGCAAAAAAATGATATCAACAATAGTAATCTGCATAGTTAACTCCCCCTGTTTCCCGGGCCCCGCACCCGGGCGATAATTTCTTTCGCCAGATACGCGGCCGTGTTCCCCCCCGGTGCGACCGCCGCGATGCCCCGCGCGGCCTGCCCCATGGCCGCCCGCCGGGCCTCGTCCCCCATGACAGCGCGCACCGCGGCGCAGACGTCATCTTTGCTAAAGCCCGCCTCCATGACGACCGCGGCCCCGGCCTCGCTGAAGACCCGCGCGTTTTCCACCTGATCGCCCCGCGTCCCCGAACCCCGCAGCGGCACGAGTACCATGGGCCGCCCGAGCGCCGCGGCCTCCCAGATCGTGCCTGCCCCGCTGCGGCAGAGGACGAGATCGGCGGCCGCGAGGACATCCGGCATGGCGTCATTAATATATTGATAAGGATGATAGCGATACCCGCCCCGCGGCGCGGCCCCCTGCCCGGTTTGGTGCACGATCGTGTACGCGGCCGTGAGCGTGTCCCTGCATTGCGCCACGATGCCGTTCAGTTCCTGTGAGCCCTGGCTCCCCCCCAGCACGAGGAGGATTTTCTCCCCGGGGGGGATGCCCAGAAAGGCGCGGCCCTTTTCCGCGCTCGCGCTGAAAAACGGGGCGCGCACCGGATTGCCGGAGACGGTCGTTTTGGCCGCGTACCTGCCGTAGAAGCGCCGGCTCTCCTCGTAGGGGATAAAGACGCGCTCCGCGAAGCGGCAGTTGAGCCGCGTGGCGAGGCCCGGGCTGTAGTCTGACTCGTGGGAAAAAACCGGTATGCCGAGCGAGGCCGCCGCCGCGCAGGGCGGCGCACTGACGAAGCCTCCCTTCGAAAAGAGGAGCGCGGGGCGCTCCCGCTTGAGGATGCGGCGGGCCGCAAAAAACCCCGCGCCCACGCGGAACATATCCGCCACGTTCGCGGGCGACAAACTCCGCCGCAGTTTGCCCGCCGGCACCCCCATGAACTCAAGCCCCGCCCCCTCGACTATGCCCCGCTCCATGCCCTTTGCGCCGCCTATCCAGAACATACGGCACTCCCCGCCGGGCAGCCCCGCCTCCGCGGCCGCCCTCGCGGCCGCCTCCGCGACCGCAAGCCCCGGGTACACATGCCCCCCCGTCCCCCCCCCTGTAAACGCGATGGAAACCATGCGGGGATACTAGCACGGCCTGAGGGGGATAGTCAAGGGTCCTCTTGACAAAAATTTTCAAATCCGCTATACTCTTGACAAATCTGAAGGCCCAGGGGGTTCCTGCGGGGAGACCCGTAAAAACACCGCTCCCGGGCCGGAGGGGGTCAATTGCCGGAAAGGGATTTGCGGATAAACGAGCAGATTCGCGTGCGGGAAGTGCGTCTTATACGGGACGAGGGGGAGCGGCAGGGCATTATGTCGGCGCTCGAGGCCCTGCACATCGCGCGCAGTCTCGGACTCGATCTGGTAGAGGTAGCGCCCCAGGCGTCTCCGCCGGTCGTCAAAATAATGAATTACGGCCGCTACAAGTTCGAGAACGAAAAAAAGGTCCGCGATTCGCGGAAAAAGCAGAAACTGCTTAAACTCAAGGAAATCCGTATGCAGCCGAAGATCGACGATCACGATCTCGACTTCAAGGCGCGTCATGTCTCGGAGTTCCTGGGCGAGGGCAACAAGGTCAAGGTCACGATCCGGTTCCGCGGGCGGGAACTCGCGCACACGGAACTGGGGGTCGATGTCCTTAACGATGTCCTCAAGCGGATCGAGGGCGAGTATGTGGTCGACAAGCAGCCCGCCATGGAGGGGCGCTTTATGTCGATGGTGCTGAGCCCGAAAGCAAAGGCCAAACCGGCGCCGGAAGGGGAGACTCCCCGGAAGTCACCATAAGGAAGGATACTATGCCGAAAATGAAAACGAAGAAGAGCGCGGCAAAGCGCTTTTCGTTCACCGGAACTGGCAAGGTTAAGTACAAAAAACAAAACCTTCGCCACATTCTCACCAAAAAATCGCCGAAGCGGAAGCGGAATCTGCGGAAGCCCGGAATCTTGTCCGGCGACAATCTGCACGAAATCAAAAAACGGCTTCTGCCGTACGGCTAAAGGAGGCACTCATGTCACGCGCAGTGCACGGAGCAAAACGGAAAAATCACCGTAAAAAGATACTCGCGCTCGCCAAGGGCTACTGGGGGAGGCGGCATTCCAACTACAAAACCGCCAAAGACGCGGTGGTCAAGGCGCTTTCCTACGCCTACCGCGACCGGAAAGACCGCAAGGCCGATTTCCGCAGGCTCTGGATAGTCCGCATTAACGCGGCCTGCCGGGCCGAGGGTATCTCGTACTCAAGGTTGATAGACGGGCTCAACAAGGCGGGCGCCGCAATCGACCGCAAAAATCTGGCGGCAATCGCGCTCGAAGACCCCACGGCCTTCAGCGCGGTGGCGGCAAAGGCGAAAGAGGCCCTTGCGCGGGCCTAGGGAGGCGTTATGATCACCCTTGAACAGGTAAAACAACTGGAAACAAAGGTGACTCGGGCCATCGACCTCGTGCGGGAACTGAGCGAAGAAAACACGCTCCTGCACGAGCGGACCGAGGCGGGCCGGGCGCAGATAACGGCGCTCGAGCGGCAGATTTCGGTGCTCGAGGAGCAGGTACAGTTGTTCCGCGGCGAGCAGAAGCGTATCGAAGAGGGCATACTCGCCACGCTCGATCGCCTCAACAAGTTCGAGGATGTGGTCGAGCGCCGCATCCATGCCGCCGGCGCGGCCTCTTATGCGGCATCCGCACCCGCGCCCGCGCCTGCGCCCGAGCCGGCCTCCGCGCCGGCCCCCGCGTCCGAACCCGAACCGGCGCCGGAAGCAGAGTCTGAAGCGGAGGACCTGAAGGCCCTCCTCGCGGACGACGACGGCTTCGGCGGCGCCGGCGCTGACGGTTTCAGCGGCGCTGACGACTCCGCCGGCCCCCATGCGCTCGATCCGCCGCCCCCGCTGGACGAGCCCCTCAGCCTCGATTCCCTGGACAGCGGCGTCGGCGCTGACGGCGTCGGCGCTGGCGCTGATGACTTCACCGAAGACGAGGACGGCGCTGACGAAGACGACGGTGACGGCGGCGACGAAAACGAGGCGCTGGATATTTTTTGAAAGTCTGAGTATGGCACGGAACACGCTGCACATCGACCTGTTGGGAAGGAGCGTCACGATCTCCGCCGAGGAGGATCCCGACTACCTCCAGGCCGTTCTCGATTACTACCGCCGCGCGCTCGGTTCCATCGGGGAGAAAACCGGAGTCAAGGACCCGCTGCTCCTGGCAATCCTCACCGGTTTCGAGTTGAGTGACGAAGTGAAAAAACTCTCCCGCTGGCGCAGGGCGCAGAGTTCCGACGACGCGGAGGCCGAGCGCATCGCCTGCGACCTGATCTCGCGGATAGACGCGGTGGTGGAGCGCGGATAATGTTGCCTTTCATCCTCGACTGCGTGGTCAAACACTACCCCTGGGGCTCCGAGAGCCTCCTGCCCGCGCTCCTCGCGCGCCCCAACCCCGACTCCACGCCCTGGGCGGAGCTGTGGATGGGCACCCATGCGGGCGGCCCCTCCCTCGTGCGGGGCCCCGACGGCACAACGGTACCCCTCTCGGAGTTCCGGCCCCGCGCGGGCGGCCCGCCGGTGGGCGAGTTGCCCTTTCTGTTCAAGGCCCTGGCCGCGGCGCGGCCCCTCTCCATACAGGCGCACCCCTCGCTCGCGCAGGCGCGGGAGGGCTTTGCCCGCGAGAACGCGAAAGGCATCCCCCTGGACTCCCCCGCCCGCACCTACAAGGACCCCAACCACAAGCCGGAACTGCTCTGCGCGCTCACGCCTTTTCGCGCGCTCTGCGGGTACCGGGCCCCGGAGGAGCCCCCCTCGGACGAGGCGCGCGCCCTGGCCGCCGAACTTGCGGCCCTTTACCCCGGCGACCCGGGGGCAGATGCCCCCCTGCGCCTGAACCTCGTCACCCTGGCACCGGGCGAGGCGTTTTTCGTGCCCCCGGGCACCCTCCATGCCTACCTCAGCGGCCTCGGGCTCGAGGTCATGGCCTGTTCGGATAACGTCCTGCGGGGGGGGCTGACGGAAAAGCATATCGACCGCGAGGAACTTGCGCGCATAGTGAACGCCGCGCCGTACAAGCCCGTTATCCTGAAGCCGCGGGCGGAGGGGCCCCCCCCTTTTTACGCATACTCCTCGCCCGCGCCGGAGATACACTTTTCCGTCCTGCATGGGGGGGACGCCCGGCAGCCCTGGCCCCTCCGGGAGGACGCGCTCATCCTCGTAACCGGCGGCGAGGCCCTCTTTGCGGACGAGGCCGGCCGGCGAAAGCCCCTCCCCCAGGGGACGGCGGCCTTTGTCCCGGCCCCCGCGCCGGGCGAGCGCCTCACGATGGGGGGGGCGTATACCCTCTACGCGGCGGCGCGGGGCTGATTCAGCATCTACTGCGGGTGAGTAAATCCTTCTGATTTTTCAAACAGGGTGATAAAATCACTGATGCCGTTATACAACGCGTCCGCCAGTTTTGCAAGGTAAGCGTCGTCGTTCATAAGAAGCGCGTCCTTTTCGTTGGACACGAAGCCGATCTCGACAAGCACCGCGGGCATGCGGGAGTTCCGTACCACAAACCAGTCCTGTGCCTTTGCCCCCCGCGACGGCAAGAGGCCGCCCAACTGCCGCTCCATACGCCGCAGTATCGCGTCCGTCATCAGTTTACTCTCTATCGTAAACTCCTCTTCCAGCATCTCGTTGATGATATGGGCGATGTCCTTCGAGTCAGCGAATTTCGATTCGTCAATGACCGTCCGGCGGGATTCCGGGGGAAGATGCCACACCTCGTAACCGCGCACATTTTTACTGAAAGAAGCGTTCGCGTGTATCGACACAAAGATGATGGCCTCGTTTTCCTCGAGGGGCACCGCATTCGCCATGTCAACGCGGTCACTCAAACTGGAATAGGTGTCCCCGGTGCGGGTCATGATAACGCGCTTGTCGGCGTAGGCGCTTTTGAGGCGCTCGTTCAACAGTTTCGCGGTTTTCAGGGTGATGTCCTTTTCGACCGACTGAAACGGTTTCCCCCCTATGGTGAACTTTCCGATTGCGCCGGGGTCTTTTCCCCCATGCCCCGGGTCAACGATGATGGCCGCGATCCGGTACGCGGACTCCTCATGCTCGATGCGGCTCGAAAAGGCGGCCGTCAACTGCGAGATAAACTCCCGCGGGAAGCGGAGGACGCCCTCTTCCAGAAACGGCGCGGGCAGGGAGAACAGTTTCTCGCCGTCAATGACGAGCGGCCCGCGGCAGCCGGCCTTCCCGGCCGCCGTGAAAACGGCGCGGCGCCCCCCGCAGACAAAAGCGCCGGTCCGCAGCAGCGGGTCCCAGGAAAAAGACGCCGCCCCTGAGGCAAGGGCATCGAGAGCAGCGAGCCCCTCGTCAAGGCCCAGCGCGGCGCCGGAAGAGGCCGCCTGCGCCGCCTGGCTGAAGGCAGGGCTGAGCGCCAAAAAAAACGCCAGCGCCGTGCAAAAAAAAGTACGCATAGGGATTCATTGTATATATCGGCATTTTTTTATCTTTCTTAATTGATGAGAAGCGGCCAACTTATGTGCCCGCCGGGCGGACCAATGTCAACAAGTTAACGAAAGTGATGACCGTCATTCCGCGGCTTGACCGCGGAATCTCTATCAAAAATGGCATTTTGAGGGATAGATTGCGTAGTTCGGTTAAAACCGAACTATGTCAAGTCCGGCAATGACGGCCTTGTTTTCGGAGTGGACTCAGAATGTGCCCGTCGGGCGGACTCCACAGAAAAAAAAAGCGGAACCCGGGTTCCGCTTTTTCGGCGACTTTTGGGAGGCAGGTGAGCGTTGTGCCTACGCAAGCAGGACGTCGATGAGTTTGTCGGCAGTGGCGCTGAGCACCCTGCTGTTGAGATACGTAGGGTCGTTGATCTTCTGCCGGATTTCGGCGATCCGATCGGCCCGTATATCGGGAACCTGGGCCATCATGTCCATGACCCGGTAGATTTCACTTTTTTCCCGCGCCGTTGCCGAGATGGCGATGGTGTCATCGCCCGCGGGTTTACGAACCTCTCCGACCTGCGCCGGTATCGGCGCGGTACGCTGGATAGGCTCGACTGAAGGTAAACTGTTTATCATCATGTTCCTGTCCTTCCTGAGTTAAGTATCGGCACTTCCGCGCCAATAATTAACTTATTTTTGGAGGCCCCTCTTCGGAGTGGCCGTCTTTTTTCCCGATACATACACGGAAAATTCACCTTTAATTATACTACTTTTTTCGGATTTTGTCAAGAGGGTATTGACTTCCTGGACAGAACCCCGCAGGTACTCCTCGTGCAGTTTGGTCATTTCCCGGCCGACGCACAGGTAACGCTCACTATCAATATCGGCAAGACAGGCCAAAAGGTTAAGAATGCGAAAGGGTGATTCATACAGGACGAAGGCGCTGCCGCTGCCGAGCAGTTCCGCGAGCCGCGCCCTCCGGCGGCCAGCCCTGGGGGAAAGGAAGCCCTCAAAGATGACGGTCTTGTCCTGCGCGCCGGCGACACTGACAAGCGCCGCAAAGGCCGAGGGGCCCGGCAGGGGGAGTACCTCGTGCCCCGCCTCCGCGGCGCGGCGCGCGAGGAGCGCCCCCGGGTCGCTCATCGCCGGGGTACCCGCGTCGCTGCAGTAGGCCGCGTTCCGGCCCTCGTCGAGGGCGGCGAGCACCTTCGCGGCCGCGGCTGCCTCGTTCTGCGCCCTGCAGGACAGCAGCCGCGCCTTCGCGCCCAGGTGGTTCATCAGTTTGATGGTGCGCCGCGTGTCCTCGCAGGCCACGAGGCCGACCTGCCGCAGGGTCTCCGCGGCCCGCAGCGTAATATCCCCGAGGTTCCCCAGGGGGACGCCGACCATGTAGAGGACCGACACTAGCCCATCCGTTCCGCGAGAGGGGCGCCCGTGCCCGCGGGGGACAGCGCGGCGACCGCGGCGCCCAGGAGGCTCGCCTGCTCCACGGGGCTTACCACGTACGCGCAGGGCTTCTCGCGGTTCAGCATGCGGTGCAGGTGCGCCTCGAAGGCGCGGCGCATGCCCTTGTAGCGAAGGTAGGTGGTACCCTCCACCGCTATGCGCAGCGGGGCCTGGGGAAGGAAGTCCCCCCCCTGCCGGAGGCGCTCCGCGGCGGCGGCCGCGGCGGCGGCGGAGAAGAGCGCGCCCCGCTCCGTGACGAGCGACGCGAGCGAAAGCGCGGAGGCCAGCGCCGCTTCCTCGTCAGCGCCGAAGAGCGCGCCCAGGGGCCCGGGACGCGAGCCGGGGCAGCGCTGCAGGTCGTTGAGGTCGCGCGTCTCAAGGTGGGGCATCTCGAGGAGTTCACTCGAGCGGGCGAAGGCGAGCACCCCATCCCGCACGGCCTGCTTCAGGATGAAGAGGGTGAGGGGGCCGAGGTACGCGCCGGACGTGGTTTTTTCGAGTGAGTACGCGCCGGGGTTTTTCGTGGCGCGGTCAAACGCGAGATCGAGCGGGCCCCGGAAGCGGAGCGCGAAGGCCCCGGTCTCGCATACAACAATTTGCGCGCTTTGCGCGTCCGACACATCGAACCCTATCTTGGGGATGCGCTGTTCCGGATAGGCCGTGTTGAAGCCGGTCCCCAGGATGAGGCCGATCACCGGGCCGGCCGCGAGGCCGGGGCTCTGCCCCTCCCCGCCGTCCGCGGCTATGAGGCTGAGGCCCGAAAGGAGGGTCGCGGCCGTGTCGTTCAGCAGGACTATGGGGCCCTCGAAGGAGATGCCGCGCCGCCCGAGGGCCCGGCGCAGCTCCGCGCCCACAGGCCGGCCGAGCACTTCCGGCGCGTCCAGTTCCTTGCTGAAGGCGGTGGGCAGCCCGTCCGCGTCACGGGTGATCGTCATGGGGTAGGAGAAGGTGAAGCCCATGCCGGCCAGGTCCTTTTCGGTCTCGAGCAGCGGGGCCGCGAGCGCGGCTATCTGGTCGAAAAACTCGTCCGCGCTTACCCGCCCCCGCGTCCCCGGCATGGGGGCCTTCTGAAGCGACGCGGCAAAGGCCTTCCCCGCCTCGTCAAAACTGACGACCGCGGCCCGCAGGTTCGTCCCCCCCGCGTCCAGGGCCAGCACCTTTTTCCCGGCCCGCGGCCGCGCGGCCGGCGTGAGGTACGAGGGAATCATCTGCAGGCTCGAGGCCTGCCCCGCAAGCCCCCGCTCCATGTCGATAAGCAGGTCCCGCACGAGCGATTCCGGCTCGAAGGCCCCATAGTGAAACCCATAAAACCGCGCAAAATCCGAGAGCGCGTTTGCGTTAAAAGTCATCATCCTTAAACTTCCTTTTATGAAAGTAGTTTTATAATCGCCCTTGCA
>JAISTO010000189.1 GCA_031272575.1 Treponema sp.
TCCACAGATTTTTTATTACTAATCGTGTCTTTAATTTGGTGAAAATCGGTGATTATCTGTGTCTATCTGTGTAAATCTGTGGATAAATTCTTAATCTAAGTTATGGGACAAGTTTAGGCAAGGGGGGGGGAGTGGGAACACACTGTCAACAAGTTAAGGAAAGAGCCAACCGTCATTCCGCAGAGTGACCGCCCCCCCCGTCATTCCGCGGCTTGACCGCGGAATCTGGCGCAAGGAAAGACTCCGCGATCAAGTCGCGGAGTGACGGGACAGGAAAGGCGTAGTTCCGTCCGCGCCGGAGCAATTGCTCGGCGTAAAATCCGCCGCAACATGGATGTTGCGGCGGATTATTTACCGTTCCACAGCCCGAATGCTACGAAATATCCAAAGGAAGTTTGAGTCGACGATGTCAACATCTTTCCCTGCGGTTTGATCTATAAAGTCTTTATACCCCAAAGTAAACAGACCAAATAGAATTATGTACGAACCGACGGTCTTCCTCCCGCCGTCCGCCTGCATGGTCGGCGTAAAACATCCACTCGGCGTCACAACCCCTCCGCGTGTCGCATAGGTAGCGCAGCCGCTCACAAGTGACCCGAATACCAGCGCGAGCGCCAGCATTCCCGTCACAAAAACTTTCTTTGACATAGTAACCTCCTACGGTTTTGTCAATTTTAATACAATGCACGAAAAGTACTTTCCCCTTCGCACATCCCTCACCGGCGGCCGCCCCTATGGACGGACGCCTACGCGGTATCGCGTCCGCGGTATCGCGTCCGCGGTATCGCGTCGTCTCCGCACACCGGTTTCTCAAAACGCTGCCGTTTACCGCGCGGTTCAATGGCGCTTCTCTCATAAAGAAGGCTCGCGGTCAGGCGCGCGTTTGATGGCTGGTGCGCACATGGGTAGGGAATAGGGAATGGGGAGTGGGGAGTAGGGGGCGCTTTGCAATTGGGTCGCGCGTACTACCGGCTAACTATCCGGCAGCAATCGCAACCTACAAGTCAAACGCACCCCATTCCCCACTAGCCACTCCCTACTCCCCACAAGGCGGCCCGCGCGCATAACGGACTACAGCCGCGGATGCGCAGAGTCTCCCCCGCGCCGGACGGTATGCCGCTCTGCGGTGCGACGCTATGCTGTGCGCATCAAAGCCTGTTTTGAGACGAAAAATACTGGTAAAGAGAGCCCCTTCGGGGGCGCCCCTGAAAGGGTTTAACTCACGAAAAAGTGCGGGACGGGGGGGGGGGACATTTGTTTTAAAAGCAGGCCGGAAAGGAGATTCCGCACGTCCAGATGCGCACAGGCACAGGCCAGCGCGCCAGAGCACGGCGCGGACGCGGGACGGGTAACAAATAGTGAACGCATAACCAGTATCTCCTTTTCGATAGACACTAGCAAAACGATTCTTTTTTGTCAAGTGAAAATGTGAAAAAATAGCGAAAAAAAGCGCTTTTTAAGGGGACTTGGGGCTTGTCCCCCCGCGCTCCACTTGTCATTCCCTCCCCTTTTGCTTTATACTGGAACTAAAGGGTATGCTATGCAGGAACATATTGCAAAAGTACAAGACGAACTGAATACGCTCGTCAAGATTATTACCGAAACGGTGCCGACCGAGCAGATTTACCTGTTCGGGTCTTACGCCTACGGCACGCCGCACAAGGACTCTGACCTGGACCTCTATGTGGTCATAAAGGACGACGCTCCGTACCGCGCGCATGATGCCATCGATATGATCGGTGATGCGGTACATGGGCACAAAACAATGCCCACCGATATCCTGGTCAGCAAAAAAGAACAGTTTCAGTACCGGCTTTCCGCCCATACGTTACAGCGGGAAGTATCTGAAAAAGGAGTGCTGCTTTATGCCGCAAACTGAAGGAATGACCGATTGGGAGTACGCGCAGGAATGGCTGCGTTATGCGGAGATGGACCTGGGGTGTGCGAAACACCTCACGAGCCACTGGCCCGTACCGCTTGAAATCATCTGCTTTCACTGTCAGTAGTGCGTGGAAAAAGTCCTCAAGGGGGTTCTTGTACTGAACAACCTTACGCCGCCAAAAGTACACGACTTGGAAGGTTTGTTCAACCTGTGCAAGCCTTATGTCACTGGAATCGATGTGTTATGGGAGGCTTGCAGAAAAATCAACAAGTACAGCGTTGAACCGCGTTACCCGAACGCACGGGAAACAACCGACAGCGAGATGCGAAGTGCCTTGCAATATACCGCGCAGGTCATGGATTTTTTGCGTCCTTTGTACAGCAAAGAAGGCGATGCCGGACAGGGGAAAACGGCCGCCGCCGCGGCGGCTTAAAGCGCGGCGGGGGTAGCCGGCGGTCATTCCGCGCTCACAACAGGCAGCCCTACCCGCTCGGCGCCGCTCATCCTGAGGCGGCCTTCGGGGATGCGGAACCCGGCGAGGCGGCGGGTCTTTACCGCGCTGATGTAGTCGGCGATGGAGCGAAAGCGCGTGTCGGAGTACACGCCGAAGGGGAAGCCGGGGAGCGCGCAGTCACGCGCGCGGTGGATGTCGGTGCCGGCCGTCATGGGGAGCCCCATGCGCCGGGCGTAGTCGTACGCGAGCGCGTCGAAGGCGGGGGAGTCGTTGCCCGCGTTGGCGGCCTCGACCGCGTGCACGAGGCCGGGGCAGAGCGTTATGCGGCGTATGTAATCGCGCTCGCGGAAGGGGTGCGCGTGTACCACCAGGCCGCCTGCCGCGTCCACGGCCTGGAACTGTTCGGCGCGGGTCCAGCGGGCGGCCTCGGGGTGCGCTTTCAGCCAGGCCTTGTCCAGGCCGTATACGAGATAGTCGTCCCCGCCGTGGAAGGTCTCTTCCCAGCCGAAAAACACATCGAGCCCCGCCCGCTCGCCGGCCTCCCGCGTCTCCTCGAAGCCGCGGCAGTAGGCGTCAACCCACTCGGCCCAGGGCAGGCCGCGGTCTGCCGCGCAGTTCCCCCGGAAAAAGTGATCGGTCACCATGATCCCCGTGTAGCCCAGGTCGCGGTAGACCTTCACATACTCCGCGCCCCGCAACACCCCGCAGGCAGAGCCGGTCGAGGTGTGCAGGTGGGTTTCGTAGAGGAAGGACATTAAACGTCCCGGGGGCGGTTATCCTGTACCCGCTTCGCCTTGCCTTCGGACACGGGCAGGGTCCCCGGCTCGACCAGTTCGACCCGCGGGTTTATCGTGATCATCGCCTGAAGGGTGCGGCGGATTTTTTCGCGGAGCGCGTTGAGGGGCCGCGCGTCATCCATGAAGATGTCAGGCCCCACTTCAAGTTTGACGATGAGGCGGTCGAGGGCCCCGTCTTTTTCAAGAATGATAAGATAGTTGTTGCCGACTTCTTTCATCCCCATGACGACTTCTTCAATCTGACTGGGGAAGACATTGACCCCGCTGATGATCAGCATATCGTCCGTGCGGCCCGTGATCCGGCGGAGGCGGCGGTGCGTCCGGCCGCACACGCAGGGCTCGGTGTAGAACGCGGAGAGGTCCCGCGTCCGGTAGCGCAGTATAGGCGAGGCCTCGCGGCAGAGGCAGCTGAGGACCAGTTCCCCGGTCTCGCCGTCCGGCAGGGGCTCGAGCGTGTCCGGGTCGATGATCTCGCCGATGTAGCCGTCCTCCCAAAGGTGCAGGCCGGCCTTGGCCTGGCACTCGAAGGCCACGCCCGGGCCGTTCATTTCCGAGAGGCCGTACGAGTTGTACACGTCGATGTGAAGGAGCCCCTCTATGCGGCGGCGGGTGTCCTCGGAGTAGGGCTCCGCGCCGGCGAAGGCCTTTTTCAACTGGATAGACTCGCGCGCGATACCCTCTTCTTTCATTTTGGATTCCACGTGCAGGAGGAAACTGGGGGTCGCGTGCAGCACGGTGGTGCCGAAGTCCTGCATAAGGCGGAACTGGCGGGTCGTGTTGCCAGGCCCCGAGGGGATCACGAGCATACCGACCCGCTCCGCGCCCGCGTGGAAGCCATGCCCGCCGGTAAAGAGGCCGTAGGTGATCATGTTTTGAAAGACGTCCGCGCGGGTGCAGCCCGTGCCGTAGATGCAGCGCGCCACGAAATTCGACCAGCGGTCAATGTCGGCCGCGTTGAGGTAGATCGTGGTGGGCGCGCCGGTGGTGCCGCTCGAGGCATGGAGGCGCAGCACGTCATCGCGGGGGATGGAAAGGAAGCCGTAGGGGAAGCCGTCCCGGAGGTCGTGCTTTGTGGTGAAGGGGATGCGCCGCAGATCCGAGAGGCCGCGGATATCGGCGCCGCTTTTGATCCCGGCCTTGCCCAGGCGCTCGCGGTAGAACGGGGTGCGGAGCGCCCAGTCCACAGCGGCGCGCAGCCGCGTGAGCTGCAGCTCTTCGATGGCCGCGCGGGGCATTTTTTCGACCCGCGGCTCCCAGTACTGAAACTGAAGGCCCTGCGCGCTCATTGCGGGGCCCCTTCGAGGCTGAGCTCCTGCGCGGCGCGCCGGCCCGCGGCGAAGGCCGCCTTGTTTGCGGCCGCGACCGCCTCCCCTTTGGACGCGAACATGGCAGCGATAGCGGCCTCGAGCGCCTCGGGCGGGAGCGGCAGGAAGGGCGAGGCCGCGCCCGCCATGACCATGTTCACCGCGCGGGGGAGGCCGGCCTCTTTTGCCAGGGCCGCGGCCTCGACGACCCGCGCGAACGAAAAGTCCCGCAGGGCCGCGAGCAGTTTGTCGAGGTCCGGGTAATTGGGTATGTTGACGATAGGCTCCGCTGCGGTGACCAGCGCGCCCCGCGGCGAGAGCCAGTCGAGGTAGCGCAGACTCTCGAGCGGCTCCATCGAGATGATCAGGTCCGCGCAGCCTTTGGGCACGAGCGCCGACGCGATGGGCGTGTCCGAAAGCCGGAGGTGCGCAAGCACCGCGCCCCCCCGCTGCGCCATGCCATGCACCTCCGACTGCTGGGTCTCGAGCCCCCCCGCCACCGCGGCCTCCGCAATGATCGCCGCGATCGAGAGCACCCCCAGCCCCCCCACGCCCGCCAGAATAATGTCTTTTTTCATAACCATGCCTTTTCATGCAGGACGGGCAGGGCCCAGAAGCAGCGCTCCCACTCCCTACTCCCTACTTATAAGTGACCATATCCTTCGCGGCGTTGCGCGGCGAAGCGCCGCTTAGCGCGTCCGTGCCGGCCTTCGCAAGCACCCCTATCCGCACAAGGATGACGGCATTGTAGCCGGAGGGGAGCCCCAGCGCGGCCTTGTGTTTCTTGTTGACGTCACTCACCGGCCCGGTGTAGATCCGCGAGCCGTAGCCCAGGGCCTGCGCCGCGAGGTAGACATTCTCCGCCGCGAGCGCGCAGTCCAGCGTAACCCGCGGGTTAGTGTCATCCTTCGCCGATATGACGATGATAGCGCCGCCCTTTTCGGCCCCCGATATGACCTTGCCCTTCAGCGCCGCGTCCTGGACCACCGTGAAGTGCCAGGGCTGCTTGTTCATCGCGCTCGGCGCGCGCAGCCCCGCCTGCACGATGAGGTCGAGATCCGCCTTCGCCACGGGCTCAGCGGCATAATTCCGCTCCCCGTAGTTCTTCAACATGACATCGAGCGCCGCCTTCCCCTCCTGCGCCCCAAGCGCCAAAGAGCAGAGCAGCAGCCCGCCGCAAAAAAGTGTCTTTTTCATGATGACTCCTTAGGGGGAGTATAGCGCAGGCGGCGCGGTTGTGCAAGGGGGGGCAGCGCAGACAAGCCGACTTGACAAAAAAATCACGCTCTGCTATACTTTTTTTACTAGGCGGCATAGCTCAGTTGGCAGAGCAAACGGCTCATAACCGTTAGGTCATAGGTTCAATCCCTATTGCCGCTACAAGTCCAGCGCGAATATCAAACTGTTGCGGGAACTGTCGTAGGCCGCGCGCTTGCGGGAAGGGAGGCTCGAAAGCGGCGCTTCCCGGAAGCCGAGCGCCTCGAACCAGTCCTGCGTACGGGTCGTCAGCACGAAGACCCGCGTAAGGCCCCGCTTGCGGGCTTTTTCGGTAAGGCAGCGGACAAGCGCGCTGCCCAGGCCCTTGTCCACATACGCGGGGTCGGTGGCAAGCGCGGCAATTTCGGCCTGGCCTTCGCCCCACTCGCGCAGCGCCGCGCAGGCGTGTATGCGGTTGTCAATCACAAAGACGGCAAATTCATCTTTATGCTGTTGAATCTCCTCGGCCGTGCGGCGCAGGAGGACGCCCTCCCGCATCAGGGGCTCCATAAGGCGCAGCAGGTCCGGCACGTCCTTGCTGCGGATCGGGCGTATGGACTCGTATTCGTCCGCGTTCAGCATGGTGCCGGAGCCGGTGTTCGAGAAAATTTCCCGCAGCACCGCGCCTTCCTCGCCCCCGTCAACAATGTGCACCCGCTCGACCCCGCCCTCGAGGGCCTGGTACGCGAGGCTCAACTCGGAAAGGGGCTTTGACGGGAAGGCCGGGGCGTTCAAGCGCAAAATCTTTGCGGCCTCCTGCGGCGAGAGGCGCGGGGGGCGGCCCTCGCTGTCTGCCGCGATGCCCTCGGGGAGCGCGCAGGACTTGTTCGTGAGGCCGCCGGACAGGGTAACGATGAAGAGTTTGATGGCCTTGAGGTTGAGCGCGGCCTGCAGCGCGATCTCGTCGCTGGGGACGTTGTAGGGCTTGCCGGAGGGGCTCCAGCCTATGCACGGCAGGATCGGCACCATGCCGAGGTTGAGTACGCGGTTCAGGGACTCCGTGTAAAACTTGTCTACCGTGCCGGTCCGCTCCATGGGGGCGCCGTTCAGCACCCCCAGGCCCCGGCCGCGCACGAAGTTCCCGATAATGGCGTCGACCCGGCTGCCGGCCAGGCCGGTCATAAAGCGCGTGGCCACATCGAACGCGGCCATCTCCACAAAGGGCATGGCGGCGTTGGTCGTTATGCGGATAGGCGTGCTCAAGGTGAGGGCACGGTCATCGTACGGTACCTTGACGTTGGTATATGATGATACTATGCGATACTCGCTCAGCACCGCGTCGATGCGCTCCTTTGCGCCAGGCACGATGACGACATGGAAACCGCTGCGCGAGAGGAGCGCCAGGTCTTTTGCCAGCGAGGGGAAGAGCGGCCCCTCGGCAACGGGAAAATCAACCTTGAAGACCATGGTGGACCCGTCGAAGCGGGTCTGATAATGAAACGCCTCGCGGATCAGGTCTACTTCTGACCAGGGTTTTGCCATAAAGATAGTATAACGGAAGCGCGCATAGACTACAAGGCCCGCAACTGCTTGTTGAGATCCCGCAGTTCCTGCGATTGCTGCAGTTTCAGCGTGGCTCTATCCTGAATCTGGCGGACCCGCTCGCGGGTAATACCGAGTACGCGGCCGGTTTCCTCCAGCGTGAGGGGGCCTTCATCGGTAAGACCGTAGCGCAGTTGAATAATCTTCATCTCGCGGTACGAGAGGCTCGAAAGGATGCGGCGGATCGTATCCTGAATCGTCAGACCGAAAACCACATTGAAAGGTTCGCTGCCGTTGTCGCCGTGGATTAGATCGGCAAGGCGCGTCATGCTGCTGCTGTCAACCACCGTGTCGAGGCTTGCGGTTTCCTGCGCCAGCGTACAGATTTCCTTGAGCTTGGCCGCCGGTATCCGCAGATAGTTGGAAATCTCCTCGGGGCTCGGGTCCCGTCCCAGGTTGTTGGTCAGATGCTTCGCGGTGCAGTAATACTTTCTCATTGCGTTCAGCATATGTATCGGAATGCGGATAACCTTACCCTTGTCCGCAATGCTCTTGATAATCGCCTGGCGTATCCACCAGGTGCCATAGGTGGAAAAACGGCACCCGCGTTTGTAATCGAAACGGTCGACCGCTTCGATAAGGCCGAGGTTCCCCTCGTCGATGATGTCGAGAAACGAGAGCCCCCGGTGCTGATAGCTCTTCGCGATGGAAACGACGAGCCGGAGGTTGGCGTTGATCATGCGGTTCTTGGCTTCACGCAGATCCGCGTCCAATTTCTTTTTCGCGGCGGTGTATTCAGCAGTCTTGAACCTATTCGTCCAGACGCGTTCGAGTCTGCGCTGCTCTCTGCGGATTCGCGTTATTTGTTGGTACAACTCCTGCTCGTCCTCCGCGGAGAGGAGCGGGTATTGAGAGATCTGTTTGAAGTAGGTTGACAACGGGTCCGGTTCCTGTTCGGGGCTCAGTCTGGAGTCATCCCCAAGATAGTGCCCCCGTTTGTGAGTCACACGGGCGCCCTTCTTTTTTCGCCAGACACCGAAGATCCTTTCTCCCATAAGATACAACATACGCTCTTCGTGCGTTGTTCTTGTCCGGACTACTCCGGACACATTATTAACAACCATGTCCATAAATGATTACGTCCTCGGCGCTTTTTCCGGATCGATAGCAGTATCTCCCCGGTAGACCAGAAAAAATAACTGGGGTTTCGCGGAAACCGCGTCCAGTCCCAACTTACCAAGTTCCATTCCTGGAACGACCTTATCGCCCGCCTTCACGGCAAGGCTTTCGCAGCCACCATACACGTAGAGGTAGCCGCCTTTTCCTTCGACGATCACCACTTTGCCGAAGCCGCGGTACGGCCCGGAGCGCACCACTGTGCCGCTGTTGATGCTCTTTACCGGCTCGGCCTTCGAGCCCGTCAGAACGACGCCGTTCAGTTTGCCTGTCATGCGGCTCAGTTCCTTTACAAGTACCGGCCACTTCACTGCGGAGGACAGGGCCTTCTGCGGCGCGTGAGCGGCGCTCTGCGCGGCCGGGGCGGTATTTTTCGGCGCCGCGCTCTGCGGCGGTACGCTCTGCGGCGCGGGCTGCTCAATCTTGGGCGGAATTTTCAGCATATCACCGACCCGCAGTACGTAGGTGTCCGTAAGCGCGTTCACCCTGATTAGGGCATCGAGACTGACTCCGAGTTTCTGCGCAATGCGGTAGAGGCTGTCCCCGGTCATCACCTTGTAGTAGGAGTAACTCGGATCGTCCGCTTTTTTTTGTACGCCGACTTGCGGTTCCTCGGGTTTCGTCAGTTCCTGTGTGGTTTTCAATCCTGCCATTTGAGTATTCGCGCTCCCCTCCGCGCGCTCAATACCTCCCGGCCCAGGAATCTTCAAACGCTGTCCCGCCCTGAGTTGGGTAGGATCGTGTATGCCGTTAAATTCCATCAGTTCGCCGTACTGGATGCCGACCGTACGGGCGATGGAATAGAGAGTTTCGCCCTTTCGCACCAAATACACACCTTCCTCCCCAAAGGCAGGCGCGGCAAGGGCAAAGGCAAGACCAAGCGTCAAAAAACGGTAGATCATAACATTACAACTATCGGCAGATATGGGGGAAGACTTTAGACTTTTTTTTTGAAAAATTTTTTAGGGTGAAGTCAGCACTTAAAGCGCGGAGTGACGGGGGCAGCCAGCGCATCCCTGTCATCCCATCATTCCGCGGCGCATCCCTCCCCCGTCATTCCACGGCTCGACCGCGGAATCTGCCCGCAAGGAGACTCCGCGATCAAGTCGCGGAGTGACGAGCGCCCCCGTCATTCCGCGGCGCATCCCTCCCCCGTCATTCCACGGCTCGACCGCGGAATCTGCCCGCAAGGAGACTCCGCGATCAAGTCGCGGAGGGACGAGCGCCCCCGGCCTGCCGCGGCGCAGCCC
>JAISTO010000122.1 GCA_031272575.1 Treponema sp.
GTATCCACAGATTTTTTATTACTAATCGTGTCTTTAATTTGGTGAAAATCGGTGATTATCTGTGTAAATCTGTGGATAAATTCTTAATCTAAGTTATGGGACAAGTTTAGCCTCTGGGGAGGGTAGGGAGGGGTCGCGAGCGGACTCCGCGCTCAAGGCGCGGAGAGACAAGCATCTTTCGCGCCCCCTGCGAGCCAAGCGCAAGCCACTCCCTACTCCCCACTCCCCACTCCCCACTCCCCACTCCCTACTCCCCAAGCGGCCAGGCCGCCCTATTGACAACACCCCCTTGTCATGCTATACTACACCCGCTTTGGATAACAGCATCACTATCGTTCTGGACGACCGCGATGTCCTTGCCGGCGTCTGCGGGCCCAACGACCGCAACCTCCGCGTCATCGAAGAGGCCCTGGGCGGGCGCGTTTCGGTGCGGGGCAACGAGATTCGCCTCGCGGCCGAAGGCGCCGATGCCGGGAGCCCCGCGGCGGGGCGCTTCAGGCCCGTGCTCGAGGCGCTGGCTTCCCGGGTGCGCGAGGGCGAGGCCCCGGACGCGGACTACACCCGCTCCCTGGTCGAAAACGGCCTGGAGGAAGAGGCCGAGGCTATCCACATACCGCGCGGTTTTGCCCGCGTCAGGCCCCGCAGCCGCAACCAGGCGGACTATATCCGGGGTATGCGCGCCTGCGACATCAGTTTCTGCATAGGGCCGGCCGGCACGGGCAAGACCTTCCTTGCCATAGCGGAGGCGCTCCGGCTCGCGGCCCTGCGCAAGGTGCGCAAACTCGTCCTTACGCGGCCCGTGGTCGAGGCCGGCGAGAGCCTCGGCTACCTCCCCGGGGACCTGGTGCAGAAAATCAACCCGTATATCCGGCCCCTCTACGACGCGATGGAGGCCCTTATCCCCTTCGAACAAATCCGCCGCATGGAAGAAAACCACACCATCGAAATAGCCCCCCTCGCGTATATGCGCGGCAGGAGCCTCAACGACTCGATGGTTATCCTGGACGAGGCGCAGAACACGACCCGCGAGCAGATGAAGATGTTCCTCACGCGCATAGGAAACGGTTCCCGCGCGGTCATTACCGGTGATGTCACCCAGATCGACCTGCCGCGGCACGTCGAGTCCGGGCTCCTGCACGCGGCGCGTATCCTGCAGGGGGTAAGCGGGGTGCACTTCGCGTGGCTCCACACGCGGGATGTGGTGCGCCACCCCCTCATCAAGAAGATCCTCGACGCCTACGAGCAGGGGGAAATTGGGGAAGGCATCCAAGTCCCAAGTCCCAAGTCCCAAGTCCCAAACATGGCGGTGGAGGCATGAAAAAGACGGAGCGGGGGGCATTTTTCACGTCCCTGAAGGCAGCCTTGTTCGCGGAGTTCCGGCTTGGGCCCTTTTTGGCGGCGCTGGGGGGCTTTTTCGCGGCCACGGCGCTCATCCTCAGTTGCATGGATGCCGATTCATTCAGCGTCCGGGGGGTAGTCTCCCGCATACTCACCCTCTCTCTCATCTTTTTCTTTCTGCTCTACTTCGGGGGCAAGCGCACGGCGGGGAGGCCGCTCCGCGATTCCGAGGCCTACCTCGTTGTGATCATCTCCGCGCTCTACATCGGGGGGAGCGTCTTTGTCAAGGGGTTTATCCCGGAGCCTGGCCCCGTCTCCGATACGGCGCTGATCTTCCCGGCAAGCATCCTCATGCCGACGGCGCTGCTTGTCATGTTGCCGGCTATCCTGGTCAGCCCCAACCTCGCGCTGCTCCTCGCGTTCGTCCTGCCGCTGGGGGCCTTCTTCACGGGCTCCTTCGACTCGGCGTCCTGCTTTTTCGCGCTCGTGTCCGGCGCGGCCTCGGCCTACTGCCTCAGACGCGCGCAGAAGCGCATGGACCTGGTGAAGGCGGGCCTCAAAATCGCGCTCGTGCACTGCGTGGGGGTAAGCGTCACGCTCCTCTCCCATCCGCCGTCCCTCGTCAATGTGCTGCCGGACCTCTTCATGGCCGCCTTCAACGGCGCGGCCTCCGGCGTCATGCTGACGGGGCTGCTGCCGCCCCTCGAGTACTGGCTCAACGCGCTCACCCCCTTCAGGCTGATAGAACTGTCGGACCTCAATTCACCCATACTGCGAAAGTTGTTTACCGCGGCCCCGGGCACCTACAGTCACTCGCTCATGGTGGCGAACCTTGCGGAGGCCGCCTGTCAGGACATCGGGGCGAACGCCCTCCTCGCGCGGGTCGGCGCGTACTATCATGACATCGGCAAGATGGAGCAGCCCGATTACTTCGTCGAAAACCAGAGTACGCAGAACCGGCACGACGCGCTCAACCCCCGGCTCTCGGCCACCGTTATCCGCAGCCATGTGAAACTGGGGGTCGAAAAGGCCGGCGCGCTCGGGCTGCCCCGCGAGGTGCTGGAGATCATCGCCGAGCACCACGGCAATTCGGTGATCACCTGGTTTTACAACAAGGCGCTCAAGAAAGAGGCAAAGGTCAACATCGAAGACTTCAGTTACCCCGGGGAGCCGCCGCGCTCCCGCGAGTCGGCGGTCGTCATGCTCGCCGATGTCACGGAGGCGGCCACGCGGACGCTGCAGAAGCCCACGGCCCAGCGGCTCGAGGCCTTCATTCAGCAGTTAATCGACGAAAAAGTGAAGAACGGCCAACTCGCCCGCTCCGACCTCAGTTTCCGCGATCTCGACCTCATCAAAAAGGCGTTCGTGCGGGTGCTGGCGGGCCATTATCACACACGCATCGAATACCCGAAAATCGTCGTAGCAAAAGGCGAAAATCCGCATGAAGCCAAAAGTTGATATCATTGTTGACGAAGGGATGGAAACCGCCAGGCACCACTGGATAGAATCGGCGGAATCGTATATACTCGCGGTACTGGACCTGTTGGGAAAACGTGATTGGGAAGTGTCGGTGCTCCTCTGCGGGGACGCCCGCATACGGGCTCTCAACGCCCGCTACCGGGGCATCGACGCGGCAACCGACGTGCTGTCGTTCCCCCAGCAGGGCGGGGCAGTTGGCGGGGCCGCGGATGGCGCAGCGGGCGCTGAAGGCGGCGCCTGGCCCGAAAGGGGCGCGCGCCGCCACGCCGGGGACATCGTTATCTCGCTCGAGACCCTCGAGTGCGGGTGTACGGGCGCAGCCTGCGCTGAAGAGGCGCGCAGGCTCCTCGTGCACGGGATACTGCACCTCGCGGGCTGCGACCACGAGGGCCCCCTCTGTACGGAGGGCCCCCAAACGGAGCCCATGCTGCGGCGCCAGGAGGATATACTAAGAACGCTTATGAACACCGACTTAGGACGCGCCCTATGAGCGCGGCGTCATTTTTCCACTCGCTCTTTCACAAGAAAGACGAGATCGACTCGAAAACCTACCGCACGCTCGAAACGGACCAGCGGGAGATGATACGCGGGGTCGTGGAACTTTCGGACACGACCGTCAAAGAGGTGATGGTACCGCGCATAGACACGGTCTTTCTGGACGCGGATTCGACGCGGGAGGAACTTTTGGCCCTCATCGCGGGCAACGACCACTCGCGCTACCCGGTCTACCAGGACACTATCGACAACGTGATCGGCATCCTCTACGTGAAGGACGTGCTCCAGCGCCTTATCCGCGGCGAGGAACTCGACATCCGGGGCCTGGTGCGCCGGCCCTTCTTCGTGCCGGAGAGCAAGCACATCGACGATCTGCTAAAAGAGCTGCGCCGGCGCAAGGTGCACATCGCGGTCGCGGTGGACGAGTACGGCGGGGTATCCGGCATCGTGTGCATGGAGAACATCATCGAGGAGATCATCGGGGACATTCAGGATGAATTCGACCACGAGGCCGAGGAACTCGTCGAACTGGGCGAAGGCTCCTGGCTCTGCGACGCCCGCATCAACCTGGAAGACCTCACCGAGCGCCTGGGGGACAAACTGCCCCCCCTGCCGGTCGAGGACTTCGAGACCCTCGGCGGCTTCGTCTTCGACCTCTTCGGCAAAATCCCCGTAAAGCACGAAAAAGTCACCTGGGAGGGCGTCGATTTCATCGTGCAGGACATGGAAGGCCATAAGATCAACACCGTCAGGATAAGCGCTCATGCGGCCGCTTGAAAATATCGGGGAGAAACAGTTCACCGATAGACTTTTTGAAGTTAGGGCAACACTGATTGCCGCATAAATGCGGTCGCATAAATGCGGCAAATCCGCATTAATCAGCGTTGCCCTATTCATCGTTGGGACTTTGTGACCTCCGTATCTCCGTGTCCCTGTGTTGAAATTCGGGACAGATACCTTTAATCAGTGTTGCATTAGGGGGAAATTTCTTGCATTTTTTTTTTTACGAAAAAGGGACAAAAACCGAGTGATGTAATCGAGTTAGGGGGGCCCTTTTTGACTGGAAAAATTTTTAGGTTATGCGGGCAATGTGGAGGCAATGTAGGACAATGTAGGGAGGTTGACAAAAAGAACAAATACTTTATACTGTTCTTTGTCAGGTAGGAAGCTTTGAGAGGGCATAGCAAGGCTACGGCTGGGGCGCTATAAAACCGCCGGAGGGTAACCGAAGGATGTTGGTGCTCATTGCGCTCCTACCTGACTTTTTTTAGACTGATGATACGATTGTATTCGGTGAGCCCACTGTTAGAAGACTTATCCAGGAGTTTGTAGCGCTTTGACTAAAGCGCACTGAAAATTAGAGATTTTTGCGGTTTTACCGCAAAAATTTACTCTAAAAACTCCAAAAGCAGCCTCGAAAAGCGTGAAATCACGCGAAT
>JAISTO010000177.1 GCA_031272575.1 Treponema sp.
TATCCACAGATTTTTTATTACTAATCGTGTCTTTAATTTGGTGAAAATCGGTGATTATCTGTGTAAATCTGTGTAAATCTGTGGATAAATTCTTAATCTAAGTTATGGGACAAGTTTAGCCCCAAAGGGGAGGATGCGGCATCACTCCCCACTCCCCACTCCCCCGGGCTCTTGCGTAAAATCAACATATCCGTCATACTGATTTTAGGAGTATACCATGAAAGATATTTTTATCGCATTTGCGAAACAAAATCAGGATTCGGACAAGGCGGTCTTGTCCCTTCTTGACGCGTTGGATAACGCGGAGCGCGAAAAAAACCGGAAAAGTTACTACAAGAGCCTTTCGGGACTTGCGCGGCACATTATGGGCGGCACCCTCTTCTTCCTGGACCTTATGGGAAAGGCGGTGCCCAAAAACGCCGGGGCGCAGAAGGCGATTGCGGACGCCGCAAAAATTCCCTGCTTCGGCGAGAAAAAACTCGACGAGGACGGGTGGAAGTCGTTCGTCACCTCTATCAAAAAGGCTGACAAGAATCTGACCGCTTTTGTGGAGGCCCTTCTCGATGCGGATTTTTCCGCGCCGGTCGCGGTACCTTTCTACAAGGGCAAGCCGAAAACCGTGCCGCTTTTCTTCATGCTGCAGAACCTCGCGGCCCACAACATTCACCACAGGGGACAGATTTCGCAGATACTCGATTCGCTCGGCATACCGAACGATTATTCGGCGCTCAGTCCCTCCTTCCTGCATGCCTGACGGCGCGAGTATGCCGGCTGCGTCCCCTCCTCCCGCGCCCGTAACGGGGCTGGTGATTCAGGCGCGGCTCGATTCCACGCGCCTGCCGGGGAAGAGCCTCCTCCCGCTGGGGGGGAGGCCCCTCATCCTGCGGGTGATGCAGGCGTTCCGCGAAGCCCCCTGGCAGGTGCGGGTGCTTGCCTGCCCCGCGGACTGCGCCGCCGCGTTCGGCCCCCTTGCGGCGGAGGCCGGTTTTGCGCTTCTCGAGGGTCCCAAGGATGACGTACTCGCCCGCTATGCGCTGGCCGCGCGGCGCTTTGCGCTGGATCGCATAGTGCGGGTTACCGGGGACAACCCCTTCACCTTTCCGGATGCGGCGGCGGCGCTTGCCCGTGAGGCGGAACTGCTCGGCGCCGATTACGCGGGCTATACGGGGCTTCCCTACGGGGCGGGCGCGGAAGTCATCTCGGCGGAGGCGCTCTTTCGGGCCGAGGCGCTGGCGGAGCAGCCCTTCGAGAGGGAGCATGTCTGCCCTTACCTGTACACGCACCCGGAGCAGTTTCTGCTCCACCGGCCCCTCGCGCCCCGGCGCTGGCAGGCCCCCGCGCTCCGTCTCAGCGTCGACACCATCCAGGATTACGATCGGGCCGCGGCCCTTTACGCGGCGCTCGATTTCTCCGGCGGGCCTTTCCCCCCCGGCGAAACGATTATCGCCGCGGCGGGGAAATGATGAGAAGGCGGTATGCGGCAACAAAGTTGAGTCTACTCCGAAAAGTCAGGATTAGGAATTTATCCACAGAAGCGTAATTCGCGGTTAAATTCTTGAATTCTTGACTTTTCAAAGTGGGCTCGATTCCCAATTCCCAAGCGCACACCGCGCCCCCGCATCACTCTCCCACTCCCCACACCCCAAACGCACCGCGCCCCCAACAACCCCAACCGCCGTAGGCCGCCCCCCCCTTGCTTTTTCCCGCGAACTATGGTATGCTGTCACTCTGGAAAAATAATCTCCTGCACTTATGGAGTAGTAATGACAGAAACAGTGAAAAGTACCGGCGGACCGACGCCCGCCGGGCTCCTCCTGGGGTCGAGCCCGCACATAGGGAGCGGCACTGACGCGCGCGCGCTTATGGCCAGGGTGCTCATTGCGCTTGCGCCCTGCGCGATTTACGGCATCGTCATCTTCGGGGCGCGCGCCGCGCTCACCATCGCGGTGGCGCTGGCGTCGGCAGAGGCCGCGGAGGCGCTCTTCCGGCTGGCCGCGCGCCGGCCCCTGCGGAACAGCGACCTCTCCGCCGCGGTGACGGGCCTGCTCCTCGCGCTCGTGCTGCCGCCGGGAGTCCCCCTGTGGATGACCGCGATCGGGGCGGTCTTTGCCATCGTCGTGGCAAAGGAATTTTTCGGCGGCCTGGGGGCCAACATCTTCAACCCGGCGCTTGCGGGCAGGGCCTTCCTCCTGATGAGTTTCCCCGCGGCTATGACCACCTGGCACAAGCCCGCGCTCTGGGGGGCGCCGCTCACGGACGCGCTCAGCACCGCGACGCCGCTCGGCGCACTCAAGATGGGCGCCGATGTGACAAGCGGGGCCTCACTCCACTTCGGGGTAGACTTTTCCGGGGTCGAGTCCGCGCTCGGCGTCTCCTCGTACGGCGAGATGCTCAAAAAACTCTTCTTCGGGTATCACGCGGGGACTATCGGCGAAACGTCCGTGCTGCTTATCCTCGCCGGGGCCTTCTTCCTTCTGGTCACCAAAACGATAGACTGGCGCGCCCCCCTCACGATGACGGGAACGGCCTTCGTCTGCTCGCTCGCGCTCGGGCAGGACCCGATCTTTGCGATCCTGTCCGGCGGGCTCCTCTTCGGCGCGGTCTTCATGGCCACGGATTACACGAGCGCGCCGGTAACCGCCACGGGCAAACTGCTCTTCGGCGCGGGCGCGGGCCTTATCACCGTGCTGATCCGGCGCTGGGGGGGCTATCCGGAGGGCGTCACCTACGGGCTTCTGATCATGAACGCGGCCGCCCCCTTCCTGAACAAACTCCTGCAGCGGAAGTACGGCTACGTGAAACCGGCAAAGAAGAAAGGAGGCGCGCAATGAGCGGCGAAAAAAAGGCATCCGCGCCCGGCGTGGGTACCATGTTCAAACTGGGGGCGGTCCTCGCCGCCTATGCCGCGGCCGCCTGCGTGGGGCTGGCCTTCGTCTACTCCGGCACGGCCGAGGTCATCGAAAAGCGCAAGCAGGCGGACACGGAGGCGGCGCTGAAGGGCCTCTTCGCGCAGGCCGACGGCTTCATCGAGGCGAAGGACATACCCCCCAGCGCGGACCCGTCCGTCACCCTCAAGACCCTCTACGGCATCAAAAAGGGCGGCCAGGTAATCGGGGCCGCGGTGGAGGCGAGCAGGGGGGGCTACAACGGGGCCGTCACCGTGCTCGCGGGGGTCACCCTTGACGGGACGGTCGCGGGCGTGCGGATCCTGTCCCACACGGAGACCCCGGGGCTCGGGGCAAATGCCGCGTCCGATTCTTACTATATTGACGCGGGCCGCACGACGCGCTTTTACGAGCAGTTCAAGGGCAAGGCCCTGGGCGACCCCTTCGAACCAGGCCGCGATGTCACCGCCATTACCGCGGCCACGATAACGAGCCGCGCGGTGAGCGCCGCGGTGAAGGCCGCGGGCAGGGCGGGCCTCGACTGGCTCGCGGCGGCAGCGCCCGTGGCGGATGCGGCGCCCGCGGCGGCGGCTTTCGTAGAGGCGGCGCCCGCGGCGGCGGCAGCGCCCGAAGAGGCGGCACCCGCCCCGAGTACCGGTGACGCGCAGGCAGAGGAGGCTGCAGAATGAAAAATCTTTTCCGCGTTTTTGTGAACGGACTAGTCCGTGAAAATCCCCTTTTAATGCTGATGATAGGGCTCTGCTCGAGCCTTGCGGTAACGACCTCGACGGCAAACGGGATCGGCATGGGCCTCTCGATGACCTTCGTGCTCCTCATGTCCGAACTGGTGATCAGCGCCTTCCGCAAGTTGATCCCGGACTCGATCCGCATACCGGTCTTCATTATTGTGATAGCGGCCTTCACCACGGTGATCGACTACGTGCTCAAGGCCTGGTTCCCCGGCCTCTCGAAGGCGATGGGGGTGTTTATCCCGCTGATCGTCGTGAACTGCATCATCATGGGGCGGGTAGAGTCCTTCGCGAGTAAGCGCCCCCTGAGCGAGGCGGCCGCGGACGCGCTCGGCATGGGGCTGGGCTACACCTGGGTGCTGGTCGGCATCTCGCTCGTGCGGGAACTTCTGGGGAGCGGCGCCATTTTGGGGATGCAGGTACTCCCGCTCTCGTATACGCCTATCCTCTTCTTCATCCTGCCCCCCGGCGGCTTCCTCGTGTTCGCCCTCTTTATCAGCCTGAACCTCTTCCTGAAGCGCAGGCTGCGCTCCCCGTCAGCGGCGGCGGCGGCAGGCTGCGCGGGCTGCGAGGCCGCGCCCTCGTGCTGCGCCCTTCCCTCCAAGGAGGCCGTGTCATGATCCTCTTCAAGATTTTCATTTCCGCGTTTCTTATCAACAATGTCGTTCTTATGCGCTTCCTCGCGCTCTGCCCCTTCATCGGGATGTCAAGCGACGAGGACAAGTCCGTGGGTATGGGCCTGGCCGTCACCTTCGTTACCGTGCTGGCCACCTGCGTCACCTGGCCCATCTATCATTATGTACTCGATCCGCTGGGCCTGGAGTTCCTCAAACTGCTCGTCTTCATTCTGGTGATCGCCTCACTCGTGCAACTGGTCGAGTTCTTCCTCAAAAAGAAAAGCCCCGGCCTCTACAACGCGATGGGCATCTACCTCGCGCTGATCACCACGAACTGCGCTATCCTGGCCGTCACCATCGAAGTGATTGACAACACGTGCCCCTTCACCGGCGCGCCCTACACCTTCGTGCAGTCCCTCGTGTACGCGGTGGGGGTCGCGCTTGGCTTCCTGCTCTCGCTCCTCCTCCTGGCCGGGGTACGCCGCCGCCTCCGCACGAGTCCGGTGCCCGCCTTCCTGAAAGGGACGCCTATCCTCTTCGTGTCCGCGGCGCTCCTGTCCATCGCGTTCATGGGCTTTTCGGGCCTGGTGAAGTAGGGGGCATGGGCCGTCCGTACCGCCGCTGTGAACTTTGCCCGAGGGCCTGCCGCGCAAACCGCGAGGCGGGCGAGCGGGGCTTCTGCGGCGAGGGCGCGGCGCTGCGCCTCGCGAGCGCGTCCCTGCACCGGGGGGAGGAGCCCCCGGTAACAGGCGAGGGGGGTTCCGGGACTATCTTTGTGACAGGCTGCAGCCTCGGCTGCGTGTTTTGCCAGAACCGGCAGATCTCGCGGGAGCGCATGGGGCGGGCCGTCGGCACGGACGAATTTGCCGGCATCTGCCTGGCCCTGCAGCATGCGGGGGCGGAGAATATCAACCTGGTGACCGGAACCCATGCCGCGCCCGCGCTCCGGCTGGGGGTCGAACGCGCCCGCGCACGGGGCCTCCGTATCCCCGTCTGCTGGAACAGTTCCGCCTACGAGGCTCCAGCCTCCCTTGCCGAGGCGGAAGCCTTTGCCGATTGGTACCTTCCCGACCTGAAAACCCTTGACCCGCGGATCGCCGGCCGCCTCTTCGGCGCCCCGGACTACCCCCAGGCCGCCCGGGACGCGGTGCTCAGGATGACGCAGGCGCGCCCCGGCAGGGTCATCGTGCGGCACCTTATCCTGCCCGGACTGCTCGACAGCACCCGCGAGGTGCTCCGCTGGTTCGCTGAGCGCCTCGCGGGGCGCGCCCTGCTCTCGCTTATGACGCAGTACACGCCCGTCAGCGGCATAGACGCGGGCGCGCCTCCCCGGCCCCTCAGCCCCGCGGAGTACGACCAGGCCCTGACCTGGCTCAGCGAGTTCGGCATCGAGGAGGGCTTTTGCCAGGAAAGGCCATCCGGCGCGCCGGACAGGGACTGGCTCCCCGACTTCAGCCGGCCGAACCCCTTCCCCTCGTCCCTTTCAACACCGGTCTGGCATTGGGGACAGTGAACAATTCCCTTGACTCTTTTTCAAAAATTGAGTATAACCTCTCTGTCTTCGTCGGGGCGCCCCTTTTTAAGGGGGCGCTCAGCCTCCATTGGGCATTGTGTGAAGACGAGGAGGAAGCTATGTCACCTGTTTGGCGCTGCCCGGTGTTTATCGCGGCGGCGCTTCTGGCCGGCTGCGCGTCAGGGCCGGCGTTACGGAATCTCGGCGTCGTCGTCAAAGATGCGCACGAGGAACTTACGGCGGAAATTCCCAACGGGACCAAATTTGCCGTCTGGGATATCACCCACGAAGAGAACCGCGCCGCGGGGGCCGAAATCACGGAACTGCTGCGGGAAATGACCCTGGCGCTCAGACGGACGCGGGGCTTCCGGCTCATCGAAACCGAGGAGTATGCCCTGAAAGCGCTCATGAAGGAATTAAACCTTTCCACGTCGGGGCTGGTCAGCGATGCTGACGCGGTGCGAATAGGCCAGTGGCTTGGCGTCGACATGATGATTCTGGGCAGGGTGGAAAATCGCGTCCTGCGGGTCTGGGTCGTGCATGTCGAATCGCGGGAACGCATAGTCAGCGTCAGGAGGCCGATATGATACGCCGCCTGCTCATCGTCATTTTTATCGCGGCAGTCATTATCGGTATTATCGCCCTTGTTCGAAAATACCAGCAAAAGCCCGCGCCGAAGGAGCCGCCCGCGAGGGAGCAGCCGAAAAAACCGGAGCCGCCCCGGCAGCCGGAACCGCCACCCAGGCCGAAGGCCGAAACCCCGCCGCGCGAATATATGTCCATACACCGCGATCTGGCGGGTTTTTTCTCTGAAATCGACGCGGCTCTTGAAAGCGGCGCGGTGGTCAGGATAGACCCCTTCACCCTGCTGCCCGACGACCGGCAAACGCGCTTTACCCAATGCCTCACCTGGAGCGCCGCGTCCTATCTCGCGGACGTAACGGGCGCTCGGCCCGCTTACCTGCTGCGCTGTACCGTCAGTGCCGACGGCGCGGAAGTGGCGCTGCGGGTTCGCATCATCGAAATCAGTACGCGGGAAGTAATCGAGCAGTTTAAGCACACGCTTAAAAGCACGAAGGATATCAGGCGGCTTATTGATGAAGCCCCCCGGTAACCAGGCAGAACACCCGCCGCCTTGCGGCCTCCGGCGCCATGGCGGCCATGCTGTGCACCGCATACCGGGGCGGGGGTGTGTCAGACTGGTTCCTGCCGAGCAGGGACGAACTAAACTTGATATATATCAATCTTATCAGGTTGAACAGCGTTATCGACTGGAAAGACTCGTACTGGTCATCCTTCTACTATAGCAACGGCATACTCGACATTGGCTGCGCGTCGGCCCAGCGCTTCAGCGACGGCGCCCAAATTACCCCGCGACGGAATGAATCGTACCAGGTGCGCGCGGTGCGGCAGTTTTAGGCATCGCAAGGGTGGGGAGTAGGGAGTGGGGGGCGCGGCGCGTGGGCGCGGGGTGAGGGGGAGCGAGCGGAGGGCGGGGCGCGGACGGTGGAAAGTGACGATGCGGCATATATGCCGAGATCAGCCTGAAATTCGCGTGTTGGTTAACGCATGACGCGGCAACTCCGTTGCCGACTGGTCATCGGGGGTTGCCTCAGCCTACGAGCAGGAATCGCCCTTGCGCCAGGTCGCCCCGCGCCGGGTGTCCTATAGGGAGTTCGAGGGTCTTCCTTCATCGAACCGGGCTCGAAGCCCAAAACTTCCCTGCTCATTCCGCCGTCTCTTTTCTTGCCTGTTCCTCCTGTTCAGTCTGCGCCGTTCATGACGCCCCAGATGAAGCCCGACAGTTCCCGCGCCACCGCGGTTACCGCCTTCTGACTCGGCTTCCCTTTGTAAATGAGCTGCATGTACTTGCTGTGCAGCCGCCGCATCGCC
>JAISTO010000181.1 GCA_031272575.1 Treponema sp.
TTTTTGCATGGTTTTGCCTCCTATTGCAAAAATCACTATTATGAAAAAACGCAAGCCCGTACGGGCCTTCGGACAAAGATACCCCGCCCTTTCCGCGTGAAAACGGACTCCGCGCCTGCAATCGCGCGCCGGAGGCAAAAATGAGGAAATAAAAGTATACTGATTAATGTTACGGTTTACTGCGGGACGGGGGGGGGGGGACAAAGGGGACATTCAGGCGCGGCGCCGGCGAATCAGCGCCGCGGAGCGCAACGCCGCGCTCCGCGCAGCAGGCGGCCCGCGAGTACGCGGCCTGCCCCGGGTAAGTAAAAAACGCTCTGGTCATGCCCTTGCTCCCTTCATTCTGCTTAAAGTATACCTCATTTTCTGCAGAATGCAATAGTAAAAATCCCGAACTTTATAGTAAAAATCACTATTGGGGGGTGGGGAGTAGGGAGTAGGGAGTAGGGGGCGAGCCGCGGCATGACGACACTCCCTACTCTGTGTGATCATAGATTCGTGTAAATATTCTGTATAGTCACGCCTTCTATCGTTTGGCCGTCCTGCAAATCTTCGCTGAAGAGATATTCGCATTCTCCTTCAATGGCCGCCGCGATAATGAGGCTGTCGTAGTAAGAATACCCGTATCGCTCATGCAGACTGAGCGCATGGATGACAGTATTATCATTCAATACATACAATTCAAAGAGGTCGTACACATTACCGATGATACGCTTTAATTGGAGAGTGGATAGTTTATTCTTTTTTATGCACGTGTTGCAAAATTCGTTGATGACTTGTCCGTTCATGCGCTTCCTCGCGATTGAACTTCCAGCCGGAAGTGCTTATGCAGGGCGGCAGCACGTCGTTTGCCGAAAATTGCTTTTTGTTTTGGTACGGCAGCGTTTTTGACGCTCGTTGAAGAGTAATAAAAATCGGCGCAGAGAATCGGGCTGCCGCATCCCGGTACGCTTCGGGTATGCGAATAGCATTGTTCTCGATGCGCGCTTCAAACTCTATTGCGGTTCCGTTCATCATCAACCTCCATAGATATGATAATAACCACGCCGCACCGCGCTCACTGGGCCTGGCGCGCGAAGCGGGCGCAGGCGGTGATGAGCGCTTCGCGGCAGAGATCGCTGAGGGCGCCGGGCGCGTATGCGCCGCCCTTGACCGCGGCGCGGTTGTAACTGCGCTCCTCGTAGCCGCGCCGGAAGATCACCTTGCCGGCCGCGTCCAGCGCGACCAGGCTCATTATCACCCTGGCGCGGCACTGGCCGTTCTTGCCGAAGCCGCTTGTCATGGCCTTGGTGAAGGCGAGGTCCACGAAGAGGAGCGCGCCCGCGCCCGTTTCGGCGCAGAGCGCGGCGCAGCGTTCCGCGTCGAAGCCCGCGCCGCGGTACCACACGAAGCGGTAGCCCTCCGCGCTCAGCGTGTGCTGGCGGAACAAGGCGCTCTGCTCCGGCGCGGTCTGGTACGCGGGCGCGTTCAGCACGGCGTCGCGGTCGACAAAGGTGACGCCCGGCGAGGCCATGTGCTCGCGGATAAGCGCGTCGGCCTCGGCAAGGATGCCGGCGGCGCTCGACTTGGTGACCAGGCTGTCGTCCTTGACGAAGAGGCCGCGCACCCAGTCCGCGGCCTTGCTGTCCTGCGTCTCGTCCTCGCCTTCCCAGTTGATGTCATCGTTGGAGCGCAAGGCGACGAGCGCGACAGGCCCCGCGCCCCCGACGATGGCCGGCGGCGCGACGCTTGCGCAGCCCGCGAGGAAAAGCAGCGCGAAGCCGCAGAGCGGCGCGGCGCGCGAGGCCGGCCGCCTCATGCCGCGGCTCCCATGTTGAGCACCGAGCGGTCGTAGTCGGGCGGCGGAACAAACCCGAGCAGGTTTATGCAGGTGGCGGCGATGGAACTAATGCCGAGCCCCGCGTTCAGGCTGCCCTCGCCCGGGGCCGCGTCGTATTCACCCTTATACTCCGGATCGAAGATGACGCAGGGCACGGGGTTGAGGCTGTGACTCGTCTTCGCGCGCGGCGTACCGTCATCCTTGCGCAGGACCGCGCCGTTTTTGTCATGCTCGTACATATCGTCGCTGTTGCCATGATCCGCGGTGATCACGAGGATGCCGCCCGCCGCCTCGACAGCGCCGGCGATGCGGCCTATCTGGATGTCCATGCCTTCCATGCTGCAGATGACGGCCTGATACACGCCGGTGTGCCCGACCATGTCGCCGTTGGGGAAGTTGAGGCGGATAAAATCAAACTGGCCTGAACCGATCGCCTCGATGACGCGGTCGGCGATTTCCGCGCACTTCATCCAGGGGCGCTGTTCGAAGGGCACCACATCGCTTTTGATTTCCTCGTAGGTTTCGAGGCGCTCGTCAAACTTGCCGGTGCGGTTGCCGTTGAAGAAGTAGGTGACATGGCCGTACTTCTGCGTTTCGGAAATTGCCAGCGTGCGCACGCCGGAGGCCGCGAGGTACTCGCCCATGGTGCGGTCGATGGCGGGCGGCTCCACGAGGTAGCGCTTCGGCACATGGAGGTCGCCGTCGTATTCCATCATGCCGGCGTAGCAGACCCTGGGCCTGCGGACGCGGTCGAACTGGTCGAAGCGGTCTTCCTCGAAGGCCGCGGTTATTTCGAGCGCCCTATCCCCGCGGAAGTTGAAGTAGATGACGGAGTCGCCGTCCACGATGGGGCCCACCGGCTTGCCGTCCCGCGCGATGACGAATTCCTTTAAGTCCTGATCGATGATGCCGGGAATTTCCCTGCGGTACGTTTCGACCGCTTCCCGGGCGCTGGCGAACTGCCGGCCCTCGCCGAGCACGTGCACCTTCCAGCCCCGCTCGACCTGCGGCCAGTTCGCGCCGTAGCGGTCCATCGTTATCCACATACGGCCCCCCCCGCTCGCGATGCGGGCGTCGAAGCCGCCGTCGTTAAGGCCCTTCAGAAAAGCCTCGAAGGGATCGACATACTCGAGCGCGCTCGTCTCGCCCACGTCGCGGCCGTCGAAAAGGGTATGCACCCGCACGGTGCGCACCCCCTCCTTTTTCGCCTGTACTATCATGGCCTTTAGGTGATCAAGATGACTATGTACGTTGCCGTCCGAAAAAAGCCCGATGAAGTGCAGGGTGCCGCCTGACTTTTTGACGTTGTCGATGAGTTCCCGCCAGGCCTTCCCCTGGAACATCGCGCCGCTTGCAATGGAGGCGGACACGAGCGCGGCCCCCTGTTCAAAGACCCGCCCGCAGCCCATCGCGTTGTGGCCGACCTCGCTGTTCCCCATGTCCGCGTCCGAGGGGAGCCCCACCGAGCGGCCATGCGCCTTGAGGCGCGTCTGCGGGCTGCGCGCCTTCACCGCGTCGAGGTGCTCCATCCGCGAATCCGCGACCGCATCGCCCTCGCGGTACTTCCCATACCCCACGCCATCCATGATCAGCAGGACCACCGGCCCCCTCCGCCCCTTCCACGCGGGATTTTTTTTCAATGCTTCGAGCATTCTGTTCTCCTGTGAAGACAGTATAGCGGGGGAGGGGGAGCACTGTCAACAAGTTAAGACCGTCATTCCGCGGCTTGGCCTAAACTTGTCCCATAACTTAGATTAAGAATTTATCCACAGAAAGACACAGATAATCACCGATTTTCACCAAATTAAAGACACGATTAGTAATAAAAAATCTGTGGATACATTTTGAGCCCCCTCCGAAAAGTCAGCAATTAAGTAAGTAAACGCGAATGAA
>JAISTO010000182.1 GCA_031272575.1 Treponema sp.
CGTTAATTGGGGCGAAAGCGGCGCGGCCCTTACGTCAGGGATAACCCGCATCGATTTCGAGCGGGGGCAGACCAGCAAAACGCTCAATATAGTGGTGAAACGGGCGCCGCCCTCCGGCGAGACGAGCAATTACGACACGGCATACCGCATCACGGTGAACCTGAAAAAAGACCCGCTGCTCTTCCGCAAAATCACGGCGTTTTCGTTTAACGCCGCCAACAACGGCCTCCTCTTCTGCGGCCCCGCGGATATCACCTGCAGCGACGAGTCTGACAACTCCAACGCAACCGGGACCATCGATTTGGAGGTGTTCTACCACGGGGAGAAGCCCGTCACTCTTTATCCGAAATTCGAAACCGAGGAAAACGCAGGGACCGTTTACGTGGACGACTTCGCGCAGGAGAGCGACCGCTTCTCTTTCCAAAAAGACTTCTCGTCGCCTGTGGTATACACGATCGTCTCCGAAGACGGCCTGTGGCGCCGCGCCTACACGGTGAGTGTTACCTTCACCGAATTTTCGTTCGCGTTCTCCAAGGCAGGCGCTATGACGCGGGAGCCTGTGGTCAATACCTTCGACATTGACCACGCGGAGGGCACCATGCGGTTCACCCTGGCATACCCCGACGAGTTCCCGGAGGAAAAACTGCCCGCGTCACTCGTGCCGGAGATCAACGGCGCTTGGGACGCCGTTACGGTGGATTCGCTGCCCATCCCTGAAAGCGGGATCGCGTTCACGCAGACCTACGATACCCCGCAGACCAGTACGCTCTCTATCGGCGATGCGGCCTACACACTGCAGGTGTCGTTTGTGCGGGACCCGGAAACGCAAAGGAAACTTACCGGCTTTTCGCTTGCCGCAGACGACATTAATATCATATCCGCCGCAACGACGAGCCTAACGGCCGACGGCACTTACGATACGGAACATGCAACCGGCGCTGTCGAAGTAGAGGTCGTCTACATCGGGGCAAAAACCTGGACGCCTAAATTCACCTTCAACGGGAAGCGGGTAACCGTTGACGGCACTGCCCAGACCAGCGGCTCAACCGAGCACGATTTTACCTTCACCCCGAAGGAAGGAAATCCGGGAGTGGTGACAAAGGTGTACCGCGTGGAATCTAGCAGCGACCCCAACTACTACAGGGATTACACGGTAACCGTCAAGATGCTCGAAGATCCGAGTACCGTACAACTGACGGCCTTCGAGTTTAAGGCGGCACAAAACCCCGATCTCACCTCCTGCGATGCAATTGACGTAAGCACAGACGACGCTGACATCACCCGTAACGTGCTCTATGCCGGAACCCGCATACCAAACGTACCGGTTTTCACGCTTGCGGTACCCGGCGGTAAGGTCTACGTGGCGGACGAAGAGCAGACGAGCGGCACTTCCTTCCATACTTTCGCGCAGATTTCCGAAACGCCGCGAAGCCATATCTCAACGCCGGTAACCTACCACGTCGTTTCCCCGGACGGCACCCGCACCAGAGACTACAAGGTGACGGTGAATGTGGCGGAGGATGAAAGCAGCGTCAGTTTTAAAAAATTCTGGTTGTCTTTCCCTGTCGGCGATATTACTTCGTACACTGATCCAGTCCTTAATCCTCAGAGTGAAATTAACTTTGAGGTACTGCATTCAACGACTCAGCCCAATACAATCTACGCAAATTATACTCCGGAAATCGCGGGGGGAAGTGTGAAATTGGGCAGCCAGTCCGGTACCGCCTATGCGACCGGCACCTACAGCGGTGACTTTACTTCGGACACTGTATTCACTGCCGTGTCTCCAAACGGTACCATTCACAAGGACTATACCGTACGGGTAACATTTACGCCCCTTGTACTTAGCATCGTACCGGCGGACTACTTATGGTACGACATAGAAATTCCTGAATCTTTCTACTCCAATCCTATGCTCCCATCCGAATACGCGGTATTGCTGCAATCGTGGGATCATAAAAGGGTTATTCCAAACTTTGACGCTATATGGAACTATATAAAAAATGTTCCAGGGGTCAATAAAAAAACAGGGCTTTTGGGGCAGTATTATAACCGGCCAGGTGCACAACCGGACCTTATCTATAACGACGGCACACATGACCCCTTCGAGGGTACCCCGGCCCTGGAAAGAGCCGATCCTACCATCGACTTTGACTGGGGGGGGGACAGCCCAGAGGCAGATGTGGTACAAGCCGATTATTTTGCAATTAGATGGCAAGGCTTTATTACGGTGCCCGAAGGTCAGAATATCAAACTGGGAGTGCACGCTGATAACGGCGTACGCGTTTATCTTGGTGACGAAACAACGGATGCCCCTGAGTTAGTGCTTGACTATTGGACAAACAATGTCCTTGATCCCTTCGGTACAAAAACGCTTAAGGGAGGCCACACTTATCAAATAAGAGTGGAGTTCTGTGAAACATGGGGAGGCGCGGCGATAAGCTTAAAATGCCAATATGTAAGCAACTAAGCAGTGCTGCCTAACAACACACAGTAAAGGCTGCGGACTGATGTCCGCAGCCTTTGGCAGGGGGTCTTGCCGCCGCTTTCTCCCGGTCAAAATTCCGCATGAAGCAGCGTTTCTTTCCAGCGGCGGCCCCGGTCGAACTCGTTCTGGAACATACCGAAACTGGTGCACCCGGGGGAAAAAAGGGCCACGTCCCCGGGGGCGGCGGCCCGCAGCAGGGCCTGCGCCGCGGCCTCGACCCGATCGAAGGGGCCCTCGAAGGGGGTGCCCGCGGCCTCGAGGAGGCGCCGCAATTTCTCGCTGCCCGTGCCCGCCAGCAGGATGACCTTCTTGGCGGAGGCCGCGGCCCGTGCCAGGGGGGCGAAGTCGAGCGCCTTGTCCGTCCCGCCGCTAACAAGCACGAGGGGCTCGCGGAAGGCGGCGATGGCCGCGGCCGCGGCCTCCGGGATCGTGGCCGCGGAGTCGTTGTAGAAGCGGACGCCCCCCCGCTCGAGGAAACACTCGAGGCGATGCTCTATGCCGGGGAAGGCGCCGAGCCGCTCGCGAATCTCAGGCGCGGCAGCGCCCAGGTCGAGGAGCGCGAGGGCCGCGGCCAGCAGGTTCCGCTTCTGGTGAGGGCCCGGCAGGAGGGGCCGCGCCGGAACCACCTCGCGGGCCTCGCCCGTGCCGAAGGGCCCCCCGCAGAGCCGCGCCATGCCGGCGCCGGCCGCGTCGAGCCAGCCGCCGCTCTGCCCGGGGGGGGGCGCTGAGTCCCCGCAGGGGATAGGCCGGCCCCTGCCGGCCTCCAGGAACTGCCGGCCCCAAATGTCATCCTGCGCGATAAGGGCATCGCCCGCGTCCTGCGCCTCGCAGATCACCTTTTTGTCCGCGACGTAGGCTTCCATCGAGTGGTAGTAGTCCTGGTGATCGGGCATAATGGCGGTGACCACCGCCACGCGGGGTTTCAGGAGCCCCCTGCCGCGGAGGTCGCCCAACTGCCAACTGGAGAGTTCGAGCACCACATAGTCGCGCGGGCCAAGTTGTTCAGCAAACGAGAGGGGCGACACGGTGATGTTTCCCCCGAGCCAGGCCCCGCGGCCCTCGGCGCGGGCCAGGGGCTCGAGGCCCCAGTGAATCGCCGAGGCCGTCCCGGACTTGCCCTTGGAGCCGGTAACCGCGACAATGCGGAGGCCCAGCGGGGCAGTGTCTTTCAAAAAAAGGGAGATGTCCGTTTCGACATGGCGGGCGGCCGCGAGAAACGGCGAGTCCCGCCTGACCGCGGGGTTTTTGATGACGAGATCCGCTTCCGCGAAGTCCCGCGGGCGGTGCTCGCCGAGCACATAGCGGACCGGCGGGACCGCGCCCCCCCTGGCGGCGAGCGCGGTTTCGAGCGCCGCGATAGACGGGGCGAGCGCCGCCTCCCCGCGGAGGTCCGTCACCGTCACAAAACACCCGGCCCGTGCCAGATAGACAGCGGAAGCGAGCCCCCCCCCATTCAGCCCAAGCCCCATTACCAGAGCGCGTTTGCCCTTCATGGGGACATTGTAGGGGGAAAGAGGGGGGAAAAGCAAGGGGAGGGATAGGGAGTGGGGAATGGGGAGTGGGGAGTGGGGAGTAGTGCCTTACTCCTCCCCTCTGGGGAGGGTAGGGAGGGGGCACGAGAGGCGGCTCACCCTCCCCCCTGGGGACTAAACTTGTCCCATAACTTAGATTAAGAATTTATCCACAGATTTACACAGATAGACACAGATAGACACAGATAATCACCGATTTTCACCAAATTAAAGACACGATTAGTAATAAAAAATCTGTGGATACATTTTGAGCCCCCTCCGAAAAGTCAGCAATTAAGTAAGTAAACG
>JAISTO010000076.1 GCA_031272575.1 Treponema sp.
GCGCACCCCGGCGATGTCCGCCTTCAGTTCGCTGCGTACCTCGACAAAACGCTTGCCCATGAGAGCGTTTTGGAGGATAAAGCCGCCTACCACGACTATCATCACGAAAATGGTGCGAATATTGTCGCCGTTGAACACAAGGTCAAGCAATTTGTCCATACAGTGCCTCCTCTTACTTTACTATACCGCTGCTTCGCGGTGTTGTCAACCGCCGCCACAAAAAAGCAGGAATTCTCATTTGAGTCTACTCCGAAAAGTCAGCAATTAAGTAAACGCGAATTAATGGGCAACTTTGTTGCCCCCTAATGTGGCGATATATCGCCCGAATTTGCGGCAACAAGTTGCCGACGCGAATATTACTCTTAAAAAGTGAAAATCGGTGATTATCTGTGTGTATCTGTGGACTGTTTTTAAAGAATAAAAAAAAGCCGCCATGCCACGCATGACGGCCTTGCTCCCCCGCCCGGGCTCGAACCAGGGACCCAGTGGTTAACAGCCACTTGCTCTGCCAACTGAGCTACAGGGGAATGATGATTAACTATAGCGGAAAAAATTTTTTTTGTCAAGTGGGTACGTCAAAAAAAAGAAATTTTTTCCCTTACTTAACTTTCGGCGCATTTTTCATTATACTTGAGGCATGAATAGACGAGCCTTCAGGGCCGATCTGCTCCTGCTTTTGACCGCGCTTCTGTGGGGCTTCGGTTTCGTGGCCCAGTCCTCCGCGATGGATCATGTCGGGCCCTTCACCTACAACGCTATCCGGTTTGCGCTGGGCAGCCTCTCGCTTCTCCCGCTGATCGCGTTTCAGAAGCGGCGCGCTCCGGCGGCGGCGGGCAAAAAAAAGACGCTGCGCGCGTCGCTGGCCGCGGGTTCCGTCCTTTTTACCGCGGTCGCGTTTCAGCAGATCGGCATGCTGTTTACCACGGTGGGAAACGCCGGCTTTATCACCGGGTTTTATGTCGTGCTGACCCCGATTTTCGCCGTCACTCTTGGGAAAAAAACAAGATGGTCTACCTGGCTCGGCATGGCGCTCGCGCTCAGCGGCCTCTATTTCATTTCGGTCGCGGGGCATGCCCTGTCGATCAATCCAGGGGACGTGCTTATATTGATAAGTTCCGTTTTTTGGGCCGTACACATTTTATTGATTGACAGCCTGGTCAAACGGACAAACCCGATAACGCTTTCGGCGGGGCAATTTGCCTGGTGCGGCCTTTTCGCGCTTATCGCCGCTTTCGCGCTCGAGCCGCACGTCGCTACGCTTGCGGCGCGTTTCCTGCCCGGGCGGACGCTTCAGCGCTGGGTCACGCCGGCGGAACTGGCCGCGGCTATAGGCGGCCTGAACGGGGGCGGCGCGCTGCTGGTGCTGCGCGATGCCGCCGTTTCCATACTGTACGGGGGCTTCGTTTCGGTGGGCATAGCCTACACGCTGCAAGTGGTGGCGCAGAAGGACGCGCTCCCCGCGCACGCGGCCATTCTGCTCTGCCTCGAAGGGGCCTTCGCCGCTATGGGCGGGGTCCTCTTGCGGAATGAAAGCCTCCGCAGCACCACCCTGATCGGCTTTTGCTTTATGCTCGCGGGCATGATCGTAACGCAGTTGGAGGTGATCCGCGGGCAAGAGCCAACTCCTACTCCACCGTCACGCGATTGACCCGCCCGGCCGCGAGGCCCCAGCGCTCGGCGGCGTAGGCGCTGAAGGCCCGCGCCTCCGCCGCGAATGCCGCGGCCAGGACCGGCCAGTTCCCCCGCGCGGGGTCCTTGGCCGGCAGGGCGGACGCGCGCCAGGTGCCCTCGAAGGCCCGCGGCAGGTACTTGCCGAAGTAATCGGCGGCCTCGGAGACGCCATGCTGCATCGTGTAGGCCATGAATTCATTCTGCATAAGTACCGTGTCGTTCTGATCGTAGCCGTAAAAATCAAAATAGGAGAGGATGAATTTTTTCGCCGCGGCCCCCAGGGCGTTCCAGCGCTTCGCCGTGAACGCGCGGAAGTCCTCGTCAATAAAGAAGAGCCCATGAAAGGCCTCGTGGGGGAGCAGGTAAGAGCGCAGGTAGTCGACGCTGGCCTGCGCCCGCGCCCCGATTTTTCGCGTGATCGAAATGAGCGCCCCCTCCCCGGGGCCAAGGCCCCCCCCCTCCCCGCGGCGGAGGAGCCCGGCGGAAAGCAGCAGGGCCTCGAGTTCGCGCTCTTCAGGCAGGAGGGGGAAGTTTTCCACGCGCGCTTTTTCAAAAAACGCGGCGAGGCTCGCGGTGTTGTAGTCGTGCGCGTTCCAGCCGTGCAGCCCCGCGATTTCCTCGTCCCGCGCGAGGCGGCCCCGGTAGCCCTTTTTCTCCGTAAAAAACGCGAGGCGCTTGAGAAAGGTATCCTGCGTCGTGTCATCCGCAAAATCAATTATTAAGATTGAGGGAAATGCCTCCCACGCAAACACCTCGAAGCGCGAATCCCGCCATGCGTCCTGCGGATAGGCGATAATGAAACCCGGATCGCAGGGGATGGGCTTTGGGAAGAGTATCGGGGCTGATGGATAGAGGCTCGCTTCCCGCAGAACGCCCCCGCCCGAGACCCGCAGCGGAAAGGACGCGCGCGAAAGGAAGGCCGCGGGGATATGGAGGGCCCCCCGCGCGCTGTAAACGCGGCGGGTCGTTTTCACCTGAAGGGCATACTGCCCGTCAGCCGCGGCATGCGCCGCTGCGCTGAACGCAATCCCGCCGGAAAAGAGCGCGGCCGCATCGCCCGTGGGGGCCTCGATGACGAGCGCCCCCTCGCCGTCCCGGTACACGAAGGGGCTCCACTCGATAAGCGAGGGCTCCTCCCGAAAGCCGTACCAGGTGCCGCCGAGGCTGAGCCCCAGCAGCGCGAGCTCCGGCGCGGGGCCGGCGGCGCTCGCGGCCTTGCCCTCCCTGCCCCCTTCCCCAGGGGCGGCCTCGAGGACGAGCCTCTCGAGACGCCCTGCCTGAAGCGGAATGACGTAACGGAAGTTCCGCCCGCCGCCGTCCTCCCCCCCCGCGGCAACAGCGGCCGCGCTGAGCGGGAGAGGCCATGCCGCATCCCCCACTTTGAGGACGGCCTGCAGGCCCGTCTGCAGGCCCGCCCCGCCCCGCGCCTCGTAACGGATCGCGAGAGCGCGGCCCTCTGCCAGGACGAGCGGGGGCGTGAAGCGGTACGTTAAGGAGCCGGCCTTTTCGAGCGAGAGTACCCCCTCCGCGGCTTTTTTTGACGCCGCCGAGAGCCCATCAAGCCCCTCGCCGGTCTCGAAGGCGTTCGCGTAGCGCCCCCCGCAGGCCGTCAGCAGCGCGGGCACGGCGACGAAGGTAAAAAAGAAACGCGCAATGTTTTGCATACCCCCAGTATAGCGGCGCGGGGGGGCCGTATGCAAGGGGATAGGGAGTAGGGAGTGGGGGGTACGCAAGTGCGCTCGTCACCTCGCGGCTCGACCGCGGAGTCTATCAGCGGGCGAGACTCCGCGCTTAAAGCCTAAACTTGTCCCATATCTTTAGCCCACTCTGAAGAAACAGGATTTTAAGAATTTAACCGCGAATTATGCTAATGAACGCGAATTTTATTAAGAGTAATAT
>JAISTO010000213.1 GCA_031272575.1 Treponema sp.
GTCGCGGGCGAGGATCGCTATGTGGCGGTCTCCGCCCAGGGGGTCATCGCCTGGTCCGCGGATGGGGACATCTGGCACAAGGGGGTGCGCAAGGGGCGGCGGCACATCATCTACAAGACCTTCGAAGGGGGCGATTGGGTCTATAAGGACTGCTACGAGACCGAAGCCGACTCGGACAACCCCTTCCCCAAGGGCACCTACGATTCGCACAACCCCTTCCCCCAGGGCACCGTGTTCAACGCGGTGGCCTTTGGCGGCGGCGTCTTTGTCGCGGTGGGCAATAACGGCAGGTTCGCGCTCTCTACCGACGGCATCGAGTGGGACGGAACCTTCCCCCTCGACGGCCAGACGATCACGATGGGCGACTCGATCCTGAGTAACCCGCAGGGCAGCAACACGATAAGCGGCTTCACGGGGGATATCCGCGGCATTGCGTACGGCAACGGCGTTTTCGTGGCCGTGGGGGGAAGCGACAGCGCGGCCTCGGTTGCGATCTGCGCTGCGCCCGGTTACACGAGCGCGGCATGGTCGGTTAAGACCCCGAGCGGTTGGTCTTCCCGCATAAACGACATCGACTTTAAGGCGGACACCTTCTACATCGTGGGGGACGGCGGGCAGACCGGCTGGGCAACCAGCCCTGACAGCAGCGACTGGCACCACTATGCGTATAACGCGGGGGGGACCGGCTTAGCCTCGGATGCGGGCTACCCCTTCTTCGGCAACGACATACTGAAAGTGTGCGTGGGCGAGTACGGGGCAGGCGTTCCCGGCATAGGGGTCGCCTTTGCCGAGTGGGGGGGCCGGCGCACGGCAGTGGCAAAAGCGGAAGCCTTCCGCTGGAGCGATCATTCAGGCGATCAAGACTGGGACGGCGACCTGGACACGCACCTCTTCGGCAGCAACGACATTAGCGGCATAGCGTGGGGCGGCGGGTACTATGTGGCGGCCGGCGGCTCTGCCATCACCGGCTGGTGGCCCTCTGCCGCCCCAGGCGCCAGTTGGGACCGCTACTGGCGGGCGCTCTGCCTTTACGACTTCCAGTGGTGGCGCATAACAGCGGTGGAGGCCCTGAACGGCCGCTTCTTCGTGGGCGGGGACGGCGGCAAGATCGGGTATAGCAGGTAGGTGGGTATGAAAAAAACTTGGGAATTGGGAATTGGGACTTGGGACTTGGGAGCGGCCCGTGGGGGCGAGACTCCGCGCTTAAAGCGCGGAGTGACGGGTGTCCTGAAGCGCGGAGTGACGGGGCGGCTCTCGTGCCTCCTTGCGTTCCTCTTCCTGGCGGGGTGTTACCTGAGTAATACTCCCATTTACCCTAACGCGGATGGGTACCGAACGGTGGAGCCCGCGTTCTTTGTGGACTCGAACGCGACGATTACCGGTATCGCGGGGGGAGACGGGATGACCGTGGCGGTGAGTTCGTCCGGCATCATCGGGTTTTCCGCGGACGAGGGGCTTAGCTGGAGCAAGATCGGCCCCAACGGGACCCTCGGCACTATCGAGGGGGACTTCGCGGACTCGACCGCGTTCAACGATGTCGTCTATGGCGAGGGGTACTTCCTTGCCGGCGGGGCCGGGGGCCGCGCCGCCTGGTCGCTTGACGGGCAAAACTGGCAGATGGGGACTATCGGGCCTATGGGCTTAAAGGACATCTACTGCGTGGCCGCCGGTACCGTCAAGTATCATAAAGTCTTCGTCGCGGCCGGGGCGGACGGCCAGATCGCGTGGGCGCAGGATCACCCCGAGGGGCCCTGGCACCTCTCCGATCAGACCCCCTTCGGCGGGGTTAACGAGAGCGGCCAGGCGGTCCGCGATGTCGCGTGGGGCAGGGTTGGGGGTATAGGTACCTTCGTGGCGGTGGGCGATGACGGCCGGATCGGGTACCTTAACGACCTCAGCGGCAAGTGGTACGGGGGCAGGGTCGGCGCGAAAAGGCAGGAGACCTTCCGCGCGGTTGCGTTCGGCAACGAACGCTTCCTCGCGGTGGGCGACAACGGGATCATCATGTATGCGACGGATCCATCAACTTATAGTTGGAAGGAGATAACGGACAGCGGCTTCGAGCGCCGTGACCTTTTGGGGCTCGTGTTTGATCCGGTTATGAGCCACTTCATGACGTACAGCATAGACAAGGCGGCGGGCATTTCCGATTACGGTGAAAAATGGGCGGTCGCGGCTATGCGCAACCTCTTCTCGCCCTTTAACCCCTCGGTCGGCCCGCAGCCGAGCGACGAGAGCATCAGCGCGGTGGGCTGTTCCGAAAAGCGGCTCATCTTCGGGTCCGCGGGCGGCGCCCTTGCGGTGAGCAATTACTAGGAGACAGGTATGTTATCACTCTATAAAATGACGAAAACAACCGGCGCGGCGCTGCTCGCCTGCGTCTGCGCGGCGGCGCTCTCCTGCCTGCAGGCGGAGACGCACCCGCAGGAACTGCCGGACTACTACCCCTCGCTCTCAGGCGACCGCATCTCGCGGAACTTCACGGTGGGCACGGGGAGCGATATGCTTATCGTCACCTTAACGGGGGGCACGTTCGTCTCCGACCTGAAGCTGAGCGGCTTTGAAATGTCCCCGGCGGTGTATCCGGTGTATCTCAGCCGTGACAACGACACGCAGGCGGTGCTCTTCTTTACCGCGATTCCGGCCGGCAGTTATCAACTCAAGGTGAAAGAGGAAGCCATGCTGGAAGTGGCAAGCCGCGTCACCGTGAGCGTGGTCACCGGTGGCAACTGGACCCTCTCGTCCCTGGGGAGCGGCGTGTTCGGGCGCTCCCGCGTCTGGGGCCTGGCCTACGGCGCGGGCAGGTACGTCGCGGTGGGGGCCGGCGGCAAGATGGCGCACTCGACGGACGGCATCGACTGGACCGCGATACCCGCGGGCACGAACACGGTGCAGAGCGGCTTCCAGAGCAGCATACGCGCCATCGCGTACGGGAGCGATATGTTCCTGGCAGGCGGAGTAGACGGCAAACTGGGGCGTTCCGCTGACGGCATCTCGTGGTCCGGCTGGAACGAGAGTCTCTTCGCGGGCAACTCGGTGAATGCCGTGGCGTACGGGATGTACTACGGGAACAACGCGCAGGAAAAGTACGGCCGTTTCGTGGCCGCGGGCGACAAGGGCACGATGATCTGCTGGGTCGACAATCAGGATATGCAGAAAGTGCAGGACAGCAAGTTTGGGGACATCTCTATCCTGGCGCTCGCCTTTGGCGGGGGACGCTTCGTGGCCGGCGGGTCCGGGGGGCAACTTTCGTACTCCACAGACGGCTTTAACTGGGTCTACTCCCAAAGCGCGAAAGACCTGTTCGCGGGCGAGACCATCTATGCCGCCGCGTACGGCGCGGAGAAGTTCGTCATTGCGGGGGGGGCCGGCAAGATGGCCTACTCAGGCGACGGCGCTGCCTGGACTGCGATAAGCGGCAGCCCCCTCGGAAGCAGCCGCGTCCTGGGGCTCGCCTTTGGGGGCGGGGTCTTCGTGGCGGCCGGCGAGGGAGGCAAGGCGGCCACCTCGAGCGACGGCATAACCTGGACCCCGGTCGGGCCTGGGGTGACCCAGTTTGCCGCGGCTGACACGATCGTCGCGGCGGCGTACGGCGGGGGCAGGTTCATCCTTGCGGGGGACGCCGCATATCTCGCCAACGAGGATGACACGAAAAGCACCATCGTGTACACGGTGCAGAAGCCCTCCGAAGCGACTGCCCTGAATCCGGTAAGCGCCGCCTTTAGTTCCGCCGCGGGGGACAACCGCCTGGTCATCGAATTGGCCGGCGGCCGTTTCGTGGATAACCCTTCGATCGATCACTTCACGCTGGAGGGAACGGGGTTCACAAACCTTTCGGGCGGGGCCGTCACCCGGGATAGCGACACAAAAGTCAGCATAACGGGCCTTGCTGCCTCTACCGGAGGGACCAATACCCTCACGGTTACCACCGCTGCCCTCGCGGCGCCTGCCGGCGGGGTGTCCGTTAGCGCGGACAAACTGCTCGCATGGGCTGACTCGACGTCCCCCTTCGGCACCTCGGACGTCAACGGCTTCGCGTACGGCGCGGGCAGGTTCGTGGCGGTGGGCGCGGGCAAGATCGCCCATTCGAGTGACGGCAGCACCTGGACCCTCGTCTCCGACTCCGGCAGCCAGTGGAGCAACGCGAGCGATTATATCCTTTTCAATAATGTGGTCTATGGAAACAACAAGTTTGTCGCCGTGGGCTACTGGGTGAATGGCGGCGCTGAGGAAGGCGGCGGGAAAGCCGGCTGGGGCGCGGCCGCCACGTCAAGTGACGGCAGCACCTGGACCGTCTCCGGCAACAAGGTGCTCGACTCCGCGGGGGACAGTATCAACCGCCGCGTCTATGATGTCGCCTTCGGGGACGGCAGGTTCGTCGCGGTGGGGCGCTGGGCCAAGTCGGCCTGGTCAACTGACGGCGTCACATGGAACCCTGTGCAGATAGAGAGTTTCGGCACCTGGGGAACCGACTACCAGGACATTAATGCGATCACCTACGGGAACGGCAGGTTCGTCGCGGCCGGGGGCAATGGCAAAGTGGCCTTCTCCCCCAAAGGCGAAACCTGGACCTGGGTGGCCAACATACTCCTCGGCGAGGGCAAGAGCGTCAAAACCCTGGCCTATGGGAACGGGTACTTCATCGCGGCAGGAGACGGCGGCAACATGAAGGTGGTGCCGCAGGGCTCGCTCGCCGGGGGGAGCGGAGACAACGGCGGTCAGAACTGGGTCGGCGTGGACAGCAAGTTTGATACCACTAACATTCTCAGCGTGGCCTGGGGGGGCACCCGTTTCATCGCTGTAGGCGATAACGGGCGTATGTCGGAATCTGCTGATGGCACAGTATGGAATGCCATCCCGCCTGGAACGGGGGCGGATCAAAACCACTTTACATCCGAAGAAGGCATACATCGTGTCTTCTACGGGAACAGTATATTTGTGGCCGGCGGCAATGCATACAACGGCAATGCCAGCAAACTGGTCCATTCAAACTAAGGAGGAATAAATGAAAAGGTTCATTTTTTGCGTACTTATTGCGGCGCTTCTGAGTGCGGCTCTGGGAGCGATTGAGGTAGGAAACGGCTTCAGCATAGGGGGGGGCGTCAAGTCCGGCCTTATGATGAAAAACTCCGACTACGCGGGGAAACTGGAGGGCATAGCGCGGAGCAAAGAAAAGCCCCTTACCCTCTACTTCGCGTCCTCGGAGAACGAGGCCTACAAGGGCGAAGGCTGGCTCTCATTCAACTACGACTCCGCTATCTGGGGTGTGGGCCTGAGCTTCTGGTCACATGGGGACCTCGACTCGTTCAACGACGCGCTCCACCTGGGGGATCATTACCTCTGGGCGAAGTTCCTGAATAATCGCCTCCAGTTTTTCGGAGGCCAGGGCGGCGGCACGCCGATAGCGACCGGCGGCTGGCTCAACGCGGACTGGCTTTCGTATACGGGCCTGCGGGTGTTCTATGTGGACCCGGTGGGGGAGGGGGACCCGCTCGGCTTGTCCTTCGGCCTCAACTTCCCGGACCCGCGCGAGGGCAGCGACGAAAAGGAGATAAAGCCCGTCAACTACCTCGCCAAGTTGATGTACGGCGGCCAGGTAAAGTACAACAACTTCTCCGCCGCGATTATGTTCGCCAACACCCCGATCTACGATGACAGTGAGTCGAACTACGACGGCGGCCTCCACCGCCCTGACGATCAGGACCCCATCGCGATGAAGGGCAATATCGGCCTCGGCATCGGCGTGGACAAAATCTACGGGGGTTACGGGGCTCTCAACTTCGACGCGATCTTCAGCAACCTCGGCGCCGACGACAAAGAGGGCATGGGTTTCATTGCGTACAAACTGTCTCCCATCGAGATGGTCTTCGCGATCAAGACAAGCATAGGGGACCTGCCTGCCGCAAAGGGCCTCTACGCGGATTTCAAGTTGAAGTACCACAGCAAAACCGGCGAAAACAGTACGCTGGACGGGCCTTCCACCTGGGGCAAACTCGAAATCGAGCCCTATTGCAGTTACGATATCCCGGTGCCAGGCATCGAGGACGCGAACCTCAAGTTCGACTTTTCCCTCAACCTGACCAGTTATATCAACAGTTACTACCTGGCGGAAGACCTGCCTGGCTACAACCTCAGCGCGGGCTGGGCTCCTGCCTACCCGCCCGCTTACGATTACTACTCCACCTACCAGTTGACGGTCGAACCGGGCATAGCCTTTCACTGGAAAGGCGCCGAAATGAAACTCGGCTACAAAGGCGAGTTCTCCGGCGACTCCTCCCGCGGCCACCTGGTGAACAAAGCCTACGTCGACTTCCGCTGGGCGTTTTAGGGAGGGATAGGGAGTGGGGAGTGGGGTGCTCGACGCTTGTGAGGGGCGCGCAAGTACCCCTCCGCCCCCGCATCACGCCCAATTCCCAATTCGAGTCTACTCTGAAAAGTCAGCAATTAAGTAAGTAAACGCGAATGGACGCAAATTATCACGAATTATCGCGAATAATACCACATACAATTCTTAAAATTTGCGTTCATTCGTTAGCAACGAAGTTGCTACTAATTCGTGTAATTCGCGGACCGCATTTATGCGGCAAATTCTTGAATTCTTGACTTTTCGGAGTGGACTCAAGTCCCAAGTCCCAAGTCCCAACAGGCGCCACTCCCCCCACTCCCTACTCCCCAAGCGCTCCGCGCCCCCCCCTCCCTATTCCCCCACGACCCCCAACTGCCCGCAGG
>JAISTO010000221.1 GCA_031272575.1 Treponema sp.
TCAAAATGTATCCACAGATTTTTTATTACTAATCGTGTCTTTAATTTGGTGAAAATCGGTGATTATCTGTGTAAATCTGTGGATAAATTCTTAATCTAAGTTATGGGACAAGTTTAGGGGGCGGGGAGGGAGTGGAAAATGAACGGTGGAGGCGGTTGTGCGAGGGCCTGCGCAGCACCCCATGCATACCGGTTGTGCGAAAGACTTTCGAACCGCGTCCTCCACCGTCCACCGTCCGCGCCCTGCCATTCGCTCACTCCCCCTCACCCTGCGCCCCTATTCCCCACTCCCCATGAACGCAAAAAAAAATGCCGTTTTTGGTCGAGATTCCGCGGTCAAGCCGCGGAATGACGGTAACGCGCTCCATCCCCTTCGCGCAAGGCACGCATGACGCGCTGCTTATGGCAGGCGGCGGGGAGACAACGGCCTCATGGGGCAGGGGGCAGATGGGGAGTAGGGAGTAGAGTGCGCGTTGCAAGTGGGGTGCGCGTACTACCGTGAAACTATCCGGTAGTCCGCGCAACTTACGCGCCAAGCGCTCCGCGCCCGCTCCGCGCCCGCTCCGCGCCCGCTCCGCGCCCGCTCCGCGCCCGCACCCCACTCCCCAAGCGCTCCGCGCCTGCCACTCCCTACTCCCCAAGAGGCTTCAGGCCGCGTCATTTTTCCCGACCGTCCACTGCTCCCCCAGAGAGTAGATTCCGCGGTCAAGCCGCGGAATGACGGTAACGCGCTTACTCCCCCGCGCTCCCCACTCCCTACTCCCTACTCCCCACTCCCCACTCCCCACTCCCCCCCCCTCTTGACTCTTTTCCCGCGCTGCCGCATACTATTCCCATGCTACATTCATGCGCGAACTATGCTATCCCCGAAGAGTACCGCCGCGTGGCCGCTGAGTTGTTTCCGGCGGACGGCGGGGGGCCCGCGGCCTGTGTCTGCCCTCAGGCGGCGCGGGCCTTTGCGGGGATACTCGGCATAGAAGAGGACTACCGGAAGGCCCTTACGGCCTCGCGGGGGGGCGCGCACCCGGAAACGGGTCTCGAAGCGCTGCTCGAGTCCTTTCAAAACAATCTCGACCTCCTCATCCAGAAAACCTGGGTGGACAAGGCGGACGAAATCCGCAAGGAGAAACTGCAGGAACGTATCCCGCCCCTCATCGCGGAAATCAAGGAGGGCCAATGGGCGCCCGCGCTCGAAGAGTTCGGCTCTGTGCTCGCGGAACTGGCCTACCTGTTCTTCGGGGCGCAGAGCCGCAAAGAAGACTTCACCGAGTACACCTTCCGCATCGACACGCAGATGGGCCTGTTCTGGTGGTACGGCGCGCAGATAGGCTGCGAGCGCGCGCCCGACTGGATCAAGACCGCGGACGCGGAATGCCTTCTGGCGGTCCTCCTGCTCGGCATCTGCTATTTGACGGATTTCTAGGTAGGGAATGGGGAATAGGGAGTGGGAAGTGGGGTGCGCGGCGTTTGCAGGCTGCGCGGACTACCGGGACACTTGGCGATAGCAGGCGCAGCCTGCGAGCCAAGCGCAAGCCACTCCCTACTCCCCACTCCCTACTCCCCAAAAGGAGTGTAAGTCGTGGACGATTTCATAACGGAGTTCATTCGCGAGGATCTCGCGAGCGGGCGCTTCGATCATGTGCACACGCGGTTTCCGCCGGAGCCGAACGGCTGGCTTCACATCGGGCACTGCAAGGCCTTTTACGTGGACTTTTCGATGGCGGAAAAGTTCGGGGGCAAGTGTAACCTCCGCTTCGACGACACGAATCCCGAAAAAGAGGACCTCTCCTACGTCGAGGCGATCAAGCGGGACGTGCGATGGATGGGCTACGACTGGGAAGACCGCGAGTTTTACGCCTCCGACTACTACGAGTACCTCTACGGCCTCGCGGTGCGCATCATCAAAAAGGGGAAGGCGTATGTGGACGATCTCAGCGAGGATGCAATCAGCGAGTACCGCGGCACCGCGGTCGAGGACAAGGCGAACATCACCCTGACCCCCCCGGGCCGGAACAGCCCCTGGCGGGAGCGCTCCATCGAGGAAAACCTCGACCTCTTCGCGCGTATGCGGGCAGGCGAGTTCCCGGACGGCGCGAAGACCCTGCGGGCAAAGATGGACATGGCAAGCCCCAACCTGCTCGAGCGCGACCCGGTGATGTACCGCATACGGCGCGAGTATCACTATCGTACCAAAAACGACTGGTGCATCTACCCCATGTACGACTTTGCGCACCCCCTCTCGGACGCGAAAGAGGGCATTACCCATTCACTCTGCTCGATGGAGTACGAGATTCACCGGCCCCTCTATGACTGGTTCATCCGCGAGGCGGAGGTCTTCCCCTCGCGGCAGATCGAGTTCGCGCGCCTCAACATGACGCGCACCGTCATGAGCAAGCGCTGGCTGCTGCGCCTCGTGCAGGAGGGGCGCGTGTCCGGCTGGGACGACCCCCGTATGCCGACCATCGCGGGGCTGCGCCGGCGCGGCTATACCCCGCAGGCGATCCGCAGCTTCATCTCGCAGGTGGGCATCGCCAAGACCGATAGCATGGTGGACATCGCGTTTCTCGAGTACTGCCTCCGCGAGGACCTCAACCGCACAAGCCCGCGCGTCATGGCCGTGCTTAGGCCACTCAGGTTGATCGTCGAAAACTGGCCCGATGATAAGGTGGACTTCCTTGACGCGGTGAACAACCCGGAAGACCCCGCCGCGGGTACGCGGAAAATCCCTTTCAGGCGCGAACTCTGGATCGAGCAGGACGACTTTGCCGAGACCCCCCCCCCGAAGTACTTCCGCCTCTTCCCCGGCAACGCGGTGCGCCTCCGCTACGGCTACATCGTCACCTGCACGGGCTGCGACAAGGACGCCTCCGGCCGGGTGACGGCGGTGCGCTGCACTTACGACCCCGCGACGCGGGGGGGGGACGCGCCGGACAACCGCAAGGTGAAGGGCACCATCCACTGGCTCTCCGCGCAGGACGCGATCCCTTTCGAGGCGCGGCTCTACGACTATCTCTTTAAGGTGGACCGTCCCATGGAAACCGAGCCGGGAAAGACCTTCATCGATCACCTGAACCCCGACTCGCTCGAAACGCTGCCTGCCGCCTGGGGGGAGCCCTGCCTCGCGCAGGCGGCCCCGGGGAGCCGCTTTCAGTTTGAGCGCCTCGGCTACTTCGTCCGCGACCCGGATTCAGGGGCCGGCGGCCGGCCGGTCTTCAACAAGACGGTCGGCCTGCGCGACACCTGGGCAAAAATAGTAAAGAAAGGATGACTATATGCTTTTACGTGGTACCATTAATGCGCGTTCCCTGGGCATGGAAACCGGGATCAACGTGTTCGTGCCGGAGACGCTCGACCGGGACGGCCCCTACCGGGTGGCCTACCTCCTCCACGGGCTGCGCGACAATCAGGACTGCTGGTTCAACAAGACCTCCCTGCCCGAGTTCGCCCGCGGCAGGGACATCATCTTCGTAACCCCGGAGGCGGGGCGCAGCTTCTACACGAATATGCGCCTCGGGCTCGACTACTTCACCTGGGTGGCGGACGAACTCCCGGAAACGATTAGCCGCGTCTTCCACATTTCGGCCCGGACCGATGACACCGCCGTCATCGGCTGCTCTATGGGCGGCTACGGCGCGCTCAAGATCGCGTTCCTGCGGCCCGATCGCTTCGGGTTCTGCGGGGCCATAGCGCCCGCGCTGCTCTATGTGGACGAACTGCTCGCGGGGCTCCGCAAAAACCCGCCGCAGTGGCTCGCGGCCGAAAGCCCGGAAAACAAACTCCTCTACCGCGATTTCCGCCTCATCTTCGGCGAAAACCTCGAACCGCGGGAAACCGACATCATCCTCAAACTGGTAAAGGACCTGTGCAAGATGGTACAGGTGGCGCCCCGGAAAAAAGTCCCGAGCGTCTACGCCTGCGTGGGGGAAGATGACAGCCTCCTCGAGGAGAACCGCCGTTTCGCCAAAACCATGGGGCTCATGGGTATGCCCTTCCGCTTCGAGTCCTGGCCCGGCGCGCACGACTGGCGCTTTTTCCAGGCCGGCCTCGAAAGAGTGCTGCAGGAGTGGGGGGAGTATCGGGAAGCGGAGACTGATGAGCAGGACTAGGAGTTTGTAGCGCTTTGACTAAAGCGCACTAAAAATTAGAGATTTTTTCCTGCCCACTTACAAGTGGGCAGGCAAAAATTTACTCTAAAAACTCCAAAAGTAGCCTCGAAAAGCGTGAAATCACGCGAATTTTTTATCGAATTATTCAAAGTGCTACAGGCTGCTAGGTCACATCATTGATACCTTACGGTATTTGGGGAATGTTGTCAAGTCCCAATTACTCCCCCAATTACTCCCCCCGCACCCCCTGGATTTCCCGCACGAACTCGTCGAGGTTTTCGTAGCGGCGGTAGACGGAGGCGAAGCGTATGTACGCGACTTTATCCAGTTTGGAGAGTTTTTCGAGAACCATGTCGCCGAGGGCGGCGGACTCCAGTTCGCGCTCGTTGGCGGCGATGGCGGCCTGGTCTTCGATCTCGTTGACCAGGCTCTCGATGCTCATGGGGGAGACGGGGCGTTTTTCGAGGGCGCGTTCCACGCCGCGCTCCAGTTTGCCGCGGTCGAAGGGCTCGCGCCGGCCGTCCCGTTTTATCACCATTAACTGCCGGTCGTCAACCCGCTCGTAACTGGTGAAGCGGTAGCCGCAGCCGTTGCACTCCCGCCGGCGGCGGGTCGCGTCCCCGTTCGCCAGGGTCCGCGAGTCGATCACCTTGTCGTCGAAGTTGCCGCAGTGCGGGCAGCGCATCTAGCCCCCCAGCCGCGCGAAGAGGGCCGGCAGCGTGGTGGACAGCGCGGGGATATAGGTGACCAGCAGCACGACGAGCAGTTGGATAAGCAGGAAGGGCAGCACGTAGCGGCAGATCTTCGTGAAGGGCATCTCGAAGCGGGAACTGGCCAGGAAGAGGTTGAGCCCCACGGGGGGGGTAAGGAACCCCACCTCGAGGTTGACGAGGAAGATGACGCAGAGGTGCACCGGATCGATGCCGTAGCGCTGCCCGAGCGGGACGATGAGCGGGAGTATCACGAGGATGGCGGAAAAAATGTCCATGATGCAGCCGACCAGGAGGAGCGCGAGGTTGAGCAGGAGGAGGAAGACGAGCGGCGATTCTATCGTGCGCTTCATCCAATCGGCGAAGGTGTCGGGGATGGCCGCCATGGTGATGCTGTCCGAGAGGGCGCTCGCCGCGGCCAGGATGATCAGCACCCCGCCGATCACCGGCACGGCCTTGAAGAGGACCTTCGGGATATCCCTGAAGGGGATGTCGCGGTGCACGAGCACCTCGATGACGAAAATGTAGACCACGGACACGGCCCCCATCTCGACCAGCGAGAGGAGCCCGGTGAAGTAACCCGCGATGAGGAGGAAGGGCAGCAGGATCTCCCAGAGGGAATCGCGCACCGCCAGGGCCGCGTTTTTCACGTTGAAACGCTCGGTGGGTATCTTCACCTTAACCGACGCGATAATGCCGAAGATGATCATCGCCGCGACGAGGATGGCCCCGGGAAGCAACGCGCCGAGGAAGACGTGGACGATGTTGGTGGTCGAGCGCACCCCCACAAGGATGATGGGGAGACTCGGCGGGAAGAGGATGCCGATGCCCCCCACCGAGGTGAGGAGCCCCACGGAAAATTTTTCGGGGTACGAGAAATTTTTGGACAGGATGGAAAAGAGGATGGCGCCGAGGGCCAGGATGGTGACCCCCGAGGCCCCGGTGAACGAGGTGAAGAAAGCGCAGATGACCACCGTCGCGATGATCATGCCCCCGGGGAACCAGTTGAAGAGGCCGCGGAAGGCCCGCACGAGGCGCTCGCTGGCCCTGCTTTCGGAAAGGAAAAAGCCCGTCAGCGTAAAGAGGGGGATCGCGACGAAACTGTCGGTCGTGAGGACCGCATAGGTCTGTATGCTGATGTCCTCTGCCCCCCCCCCCGAGGCCTGGATCACCACGAGCGCGATGCCGGCGATGACGCTGAAGAGGGGCGTGCCGATAAAGGCCGAGAGGATAAGAAAGACGGCGAAGGGCCCCTGGAAGCGCTCGACAAGACGAATGATGCCCTGGTTGAGGGCATCGAGCCAGGGCGGGGCCTCCTGGAAGAGGCGCGCCACCGAGGGCAGGGCGAAGAAGGTGCCCACGAGGAACACGGCGATGGGGAGCAGCCAGGCCGCGCCCCGCAGCGGCAAAGCCCGCGCGAAGCGGAAGCCGATGACGGCGAAGCCCAGCGGGAGGAGCACGCCCACGACGCGCATGGGGATGAACTGGTCGACCGCGAGGCTTGTCATGTAGAAGGAGAGCGCCCCCCAGAAGATGACGGTGATGATGAGCAGGGAGATGGAGCCGGATATCCCCTTAAACACACGCTTCGCTTTTTGGTTGCTGACGAAGTGCATAACCGCGATGGTAATGTGCTCGCCGGACCTGGCGGTGAGCATACCCGCGATGAGGGCGGACACGAAGAGCGCGCACTTTATGAGCGAGGTGGATGCGGGGATGCCGGTCTTGAACAGGTGCGCGACCGCCTCGGAAAAGGGGATCAGCGTGAGCAGGCAGAACGCCGCGCCGCAGATGACCTTTTCCGCGATGTTGAAGGGCTTCCAGAGCCGGCTTGAAAAAGCGCCTGGCGCGGCGCTCTGTGCGCTAACGCTGTCTCCCATACGCCGCTATCTCCTTTGAGCGCCCTGGCCCTGCCGGTACGCGGTGACTATGCCCTTCACCTTGTCGTAAATGGCCTTGTCGAAGACCGTGCCGATGAGCCCCGTCTGGCCTTCCTTCCCCGTAAGCGCGTCGTCGATGGTGCTGTACCAGGCCTGTTTTTCCGCGTCGCTCAGTTCTATCACATTGAACTTGCCCTTGAGGGCCTTGCGCGCCTGCTCGATCGAGTCCGCCTCCAGTTGCTTTATGGCGCCGTCCAGCCTGTCCGCGATCTTCGCCGTAACATCGATGAGTTTTTGCCGGTACTCGACGGGAATCGCGTCCCAGGATTTTTGACTGAAGACAATGCCGCCCATAAACGGTGATATGAGGAGGTTCGTCATGTTGGGTGCGACCCCCACGATCTGTGCCCCGAGCACCGCGATGGGGCTCTGGTAGACCGCCTGGATGTCGTTGGTCGTGAGGCCGGTGAGCAAATCCTTCTGCTCCTTGAGGCGCAGTTTGAAGCCGAGGCGCTCGAATACGCTTTTGATTTCTTCTTCGCCCGTGCCGCTCCCCAGGGAGAGTTTGCGGAGGTCGTCCGGCTTGCGCACCGGCGTTTTCGAGAAGAGTTTGATCCACCCGACCCGCGACCACGCGAGCGGGAAGTAGCCTTTCTCTTTGATCTTCGCTTCGAGATCGGGTTTTATGCCCTTGAGTACGATATCGAGTTCCTCCTCGTCCTGAATAAGGAAGGGGCAGCTTAGGGTGATGATGGCGGTCGACGGCGTGGAGGCGCGGTTCGTCACGACGTTGCGGTTTTTCTTGGTGATCGCATTCAGCCCAAAGGATGACAGCACCGCCGCGTCGAGTGTGCCGTTGTCCATCTTTTGGATCATCTGGTACTCGTCGCCGGCCCGCGAATCCGGGAGGATTTGCAGCTTCACCTTCCCGTTAGAGACCCGTGCCCATTCCCGCTCGGCGTCCCGCAGGGCTTTGCCCCAGGCCGTGTTGTCGGGGATAACGGAGCCCATCTTAAAGGTGATAACCCCGTTCCGTTCCGTGTAGGCGAACAATGCGCCTCCGAGCGCCGCGCAGAAAAGGCAGCAGCATACTAGTGTTTTTTTCATTGGTATTCCTCTGGTATCTCCAAAAAAAATGCCGCGGCGTTTTCGAGGAGCCAGCGGGCATTCTGTTGTGCGAGTATATTGACCAGGCGGTTTGCCGGGTCCGCGTCGAGGTCGACGGCCAGGGCCGCCTCGAGGTTCCGGCGGAAATCCGCGTAGTCCTGGCGGGGGACGCAGACGGCCTTGGCCCAGGACACGTAAGGCCCGGCGAGGCGGCCGCCGCTCTTTTGCAGGGCCCGCTCGAAGTGCGTCTTGGCCTTTTCCGGATTCCCGCCGCGGCCCTCGGGCACCGAGGCGTAGAAGAGCACGTAGAAGTCGTCCAGGGTGCCGCCGCCGAAGTCCGGGTCCAGTTCGTAGGCGCGGGCTATCATGTCGGTGCAGAGCGGGATGCGCATGCCCAGTTCGAAGTCCAGGTTGTCCACCGAGTAGGCCGAAAGGAGCGCGGCGGTGGCCCAATAGAGGAGGGCGGCGTCCTGCTTCGAGGCCCGCGAGAGCAGTTTTTCCGCGGCCGCGACGCCCCAGACGCCGGCCTCCGCGTCCTTTAAGAAGGCGTCCTCCCGCGCCGCCGCCTCCCAGCCGGGGAAGCGCAGGGCCAGCCCCCGCTCGAGGATAGCCGCGCCCCGCAGGTAGAGCCGCTTGGCGCGGGCCAGCGCCGCGTAGCGCTCGTCCACAAGGATGCTGTCGAGGCGCTCGGCCGGCCCCTGCACGAACGCGTTCGCGTACATGACGAAGAGGGACCCGCTCGTAACGATAAGCCCCTCGTGGCGGGGGTTCTGCGCGAGCAGCGCCTCGTACAGTTTGATCGCGAAGGGGAGCGCCTGCCCGATGAGTTCCGGATCGCTGTCCCCGGTAAAGATCGCCCCCGAGTCGTTCCCCGTAAGCGCGTCCGACACCGCGTTTATGGCCAGTTTGTTGATCGAACATGACGCCGCCGCCAGGACCGTAACGCCGAGCGCAAGCGCCAGTAAAGCGTTTTGTTTCACCGGGTATATGATAGCACGAAAAGATTTTTTTGTCAAGGGGGCGCGGTATGGGGCGGGGGAGGGCGGCAGCAATTTTACATTTACACATCAGATTTAAGAAAAAGTATCGGTCAAATTTTGCTCGATAGT
>JAISTO010000097.1 GCA_031272575.1 Treponema sp.
CCGCATCATTTTCCCCATCCTGTGCTCCCCAACGATAAACGCATAGACATGTCTACCGGGCTCATACGGGGAAAATGCTGCGCTTGTGCGTCCTCATGGGGCGGGGGGCGGACGGGGAATATGATTGGTAGGCTGCTGTGACGGCTAATGCACGATGCGCCCGGAACAACTCGTAGTGACAACGCACCACTATTCGCTTATGGTATTTGGGGCAAAAAAAGACAAAACCCACAAAAATGTTATCGTACCGGACAGAGTACCCGCCCAGCATCGCGAAGGTGTCGGCGACGGTGACCCGGGACGGCAGCGTACGGGTTTGGCTTCTTTTTGCCTGAAGGGGCGGCTTTAGGCCGCGTCATTTTTCCCGGCCGCCCCCCGCCCCCGTGTGCGAGTAGATTCCGCAGATTTTACCGCAGAATGACGATGGGAAATCATTCTATGCGTTTATCGTGCCCCTTGACAAAAAACCTCCCGCATGGTAGGATGCGTTATATGCGGCTGTCATATAACGGCATTATCTCAGCCTTCCAAGCTGAAGACGCGGGTTCGACTCCCGTCGGCCGCTATCGTTCTAAAACGTTATAGGAGTTTCCGCGGTCAAGCCGCGGAATGATGGCGTGGACGTACTCGTGTCACCGCGCACCACTCGCTTGCTCCCACCCCATACCATCGCAGTATGCCGCCACTCCCCCCGCCCCCCTTGCTATCCCGCCGCGTTTATGCTATACTGACTAGCAGAACCTGCAAGGAGGGTGCTATGGCTCAGACCAATGAAAAAACTGACAAGGCGCGGCTGCTCGGGACGGTGGTGCCGGTGGGGGCGCTGCGGAGCGAGGGGAGCGCGGTCGGCGAGTTTGCGGATCTCGCGGAGTTTGGCCGTCTCTGCGTCAAGATGGGGATCGGCCTCATTCAAATTCTGCCGGTGAACGACACGGGGTACCAAAGTTCACCCTACTTCGCGCTGACGGCCTTTGCGCTGCACCCCCTCTACCTCAGGCTTTCCGACCTGAAAGAGGCCGCGGGCTGCGAGGACAAGATCGCGGCCCTGAACGCGGCCTTCGCAAAGGAGACGCGCTTCCCTTACGAAGAGGTGCTGCGGGCAAAGATGGCGCTGCTCCGCGGCATCTACGAGGATAACCGAAAAAAGATTGAAAGCGCGGCCAAGCCTGGCGGCAGTCTCGCCAAGTGGATAGCCGCGAACCCCTGGGTGCGCGAGTATGCGGTCTTCCGCACGCTCAAAGAGGCGAACGAGGAGCGCAGTTGGAAGGAGTGGCCCGACCATCAACAGATAAGCGAAAAAGAACTGGCCGCCCGCTGGAGCGATCCGGCGCTTTGGGGCGCGCACCTCTTCTGGGCCTGGGTGCAGCAGGCGCTTGACGCGCAGTTCGGCGCGGCGGCCAGGGCGCTCTCCGACCTGGGGCTCATCCTCGAGGGGGACCTTCCCATCCTCATGAACGAAGACAGCCATGACGTATGGGCGCACCCGGCCTACTTCGACCAGACCCTCTCCGCGGGCGCCCCGCCTGACATCTACAGCCCGGACGGGCAGAACTGGGGCTTCCCCATCTACAACTGGAAGGCGCTGGCAAAGGACGACTACTCGTGGTGGCGCGCCCGCCTGGCCGCGGCGGCAAAGTACTATCAGGCGTACCGCATAGACCATGTGCTGGGCTTTTTCCGCATCTGGGCCTCGTCCCGCGCGGACGCGGCCGCGACGCTGGGCCGCTTTGTCCCCAGCACCCCCATCACGAAGGCGGACCTGGCCGCCCTCGGTTTCGACGAGGCGCGCGTACACTGGCTCTCGCGGCCGCATATCCCCACGGGCGAGGTCTGGGACGCCATCCGCGCCAACTGGAAGGGCCCTTCAAACGAGGCGGAGGCGGCCGAGGCCGCGGGCCGGGTCTTCAGTACCGCGCTCGAGCGCATAGGCAGCGAGGAACTGTGGCTTTTCAAGGAGTCGATCAAGGGTGACAAGGACATCACCGCGCTGGGCTTGCAGGCCGGCGCGCAGGCTTACCTGCTCGGGGCCTGGGGAAACCGGCTCTTCGTCGAGTACGAAAAGGGGCTCTATTTTCCGGTGTGGTTCTATCGCAACTCGCGCGCGTACGCGTCCCTGAGCGAGGACGAGCGCCGCCGCCTAGAGGCCTTCATTGCGGAACGAGCTAAAGACTCCGAAAAAATCTGGGAGGCCCAGGGGAAGAAACTCCTCTCGATGCTCTGCGACTCGTCCGCCATGCTCCCCTGCGCCGAAGACCTGGGGGCCGTGCCCGAGTGCGTACCCCGTGTACTGTCAAAATTGCATATCCTGGGGCTCCGCGTGGTGCGCTGGCACCGCGACTGGGAGGCCCCGGGCGAGCCCTACTATCCCTTCAGCGCGTACCCGGAACTCAGCGTCTGCACCCCGGCCGTGCACGACAGTTCTACCCTGCGGGAGTGGTGGAACAAAGAGGCGGATCAAACGCTCTTCGCGGGCTTTATCGGCGTACCTTCGCTCCCCAGGGTATACAACCCGGGGGTGGCGCGGACTATCCTCTTTAAAATTGCCAGCGCCGCGTCGCGCTTCCGTGTCTTCCAGATTCAGGACCTGCTCCACCTGTCACCGCGCTGGTACGCGGAGGACGCCGCCTCCGAGCGGATAAACGTCCCGGGCACGAACACGCCCTTCAACTGGACCTACCGGCTCCCCGCACCGATTGCCGACATAGCGAAGGACAGCGAACTGGCCGCCGCAGTGAGGGAACTCGCGGAGGTGAAGGCGGCGAAGGAACCGAAGGCAAAAAAAGCAGAAAAATAAAACGCCGCCGGTTCAAACTGCCTCTTCATTTTTTTGTCAAATTTGCCGATACTGTGAAAAGGTAGTGTTTTATGATCAAACGTAAGCGACCGGGTTTTCTTTCTGCCCTGTTGATGGCCGCCTTCGCGGTGCTGTTGGTTTTCAGCGCCTGCGGAACCACGAAAAAGGCCGTCGTTCAGAAAGAAAAACCCAAAGAGGCCGCGGCGCCCGCGCCGGCGGAGCCTCCCAAAGAAGATCCCCGGGAACCGGCCGCCGCCGCGGCGCCCGATCAGTCCGATCGGGAGGTTCCCGTGCCGGAAGAGTCTGCCTTCGCGCAGAAGAGTCCGGGCGTGAAGCCGCCGGAAATGGTAGCGGTGCCCTGGCTCCCTCCCTCCAGCGGGCCGAAGCCGGCGCCGGCTGCTCCCCGGGGCGAGCAAAGGCCGGAGTACAGCGCGCGGTCCCCCCTCTCCCCGGAAGTCGAGGCCCTCACGCCGGGGCTGCCGGTCACCGCCGCGTCCTCGTGGACGCTCCCGCTGAAGTCACTGACGCCGGAAGCGCCGCCCTCAGACCCTTTTTTCACCCTGCCTCTCCAGGACGCGCCCCCCATCCCGGACATGATTATGAGCAGGGGGAGCATAAAGGCGCCGAAACTGGCGTCCTTCCTCCGCGCTTACAACCCCCTGGTGAACGCCTCGTTTGCCGACGAACTCTCGCAAATCTACATTGAAGAAGCGGAAATGGAGGGGGTGAACTGGGACATAGCCTTTGCGCAGATGTGCCTGGAGACCGGGTTTTTACGGTACGGCAATTTGGTCACCAAAGAGATGAACAACTTTTGCGGCCTGGGGGCGCTCGGGCCAAACCATCGCGGGGAGGCTTTTCCTGATACGCGCACCGGCGTACGGGCGCACATCCAGCATCTCAAGGCGTACGCCAGCCCCGACCCCCTCAACCTCAGCCTGGTAGACCCGAGACGCAGATTCGTCAAACTTGGTACAGGGCCATCCATAGAAACGATGGCGAGTTTTTGGGCCGCGGATAAAGACTACGGCAAAAAAATTCGCGGCCTCCTTACCAAAATGTATATATTCAACATGAATTAACCGGCGCGCTAAAACATCCCCGTCCCTATGCCGATAATTAAGACGGATATGCATCGCATAAAAAAACGCTATGTTTGCGCCGCGGCTCTTATCCTCTGCGGCGCTTTTCCGCTGACCGCGCTGGGCGAAAAAACGCTCCTCGTGGGGGGAAGCGCCGGCTGGGATGCCATGACGACCCTCGACGGTGTGGCCCAGACCGGAGGGGCGCGCCCCTATCCCGTGCTGATCCTCGCCCCGCGGGTTGACCAGGACGCGGAGGACGAGACCGACCTGCTCCTCTCGTTTGACGAGGGAAGCGCCGGCCTCTTCGCGGACAGCGCCGGTCATTATCATATTGAAACAACAGTCGGCATCAGCGCCGCGGACAGGGACCTCGCCCGTTTCGGCAGAGGGGCCGCGCGCTTCAACGGCATAGCGCAGATCGGGGCGAGTACGATTGGTACGGAGGCGCCGCTGGTCATCCGTCCCCAAAAAGGGGCTCTCTTCGCTCCGGGCAGCATAAACGGGGACTTCAGCATCGAATTTTGGCTCTACCCAATAGTCATAGAACAGGGTACGCAGATACTCACATGGAGCTCGACCCTGTCGGGCTACACCATGCAGCGGGTGCGGTGCATCATCCAGCGGAACCGGCTTCAGTGGTATTTTTCCAATTTTTTCGCGCCGGACCGGACGAGCCGTCCTGACGGTTCAACGTATGTCCTTACGGGGGCCCCGCTCCTTCCGCGCAAGTGGAGCCATCACCTTATACGATACGACTCGGAAACAGGCTTGCTCGAATACCTTGTGGATGGCTCGGTCGAGGCTCTTGAGTACCTCAACTCGACGGGCGCCGAGGGGGGGGAACCGAAAGTGCCGGTCCTGGGAAAGGACGGGAGTTTCGTTTTAGGGGGACGCTATACGGGGCTGCTTGACGAGTTCCGCATCCTCAGCGTCTTTAAGGAGACCGCGTCGCTGAGCCGATACCCCGGCGCCGGGGGCAGGGCCGAGAGCCGCACCATCGACCTGGGGGCCGACAGTATCCTGCTCCGGCTCGACGCGGCCGGGGGCCGGAACAGCCCCTCGGGGAAGTACCTCTATGCGGGGCAAGGAGCCCTCCGCTTCGAGGATGCGTCCGCGGTCACTTTTTTTATACGGGTATCTGAACACCCCTACGACTGGAGCGCGAGCCGCTGGATCCCCTGCGTCCCGGGAGAGGACCTGCCCGAGGGCATAGGGGGGCGCTACCTCCGCCTCGCATGCACCTTGTATCCGAGCGCGGACAACGCCTCGAGCCCCTACCTCGAAAAAATCGCCCTGCTATACAGGACGATAGACCCCCCGCTCCCCCCCTCGCATCTGCGCGCCAGGGCCTCCGACGGGGCCGTAGACCTCTCGTGGGACGCGGCGAAGAGCGCGAATTTGAAGGGCTACCTCCTCTACTACGGTGAAGGCTCCGGCGAGTACCTGGGTACCGGCGCGATCGTGGATGGAAAGCCCGCCCCCTCGCCCATCGACCTGGGCAGGGCCAGCGCCGTGCGGCTCGAGGGCCTCAAAAACGGGAAGTTGTACTTTTTTGCGCTCGCCGCTTACGCCGCGCTCCCCGCGGAAATCAAAGCCGGCGATTTTTCCCGCGAGGCCGCCGCCCGCCCCCTCGCAAGGTGACCTGCCCTGAGGGTCAGCCCTCTTGCAAAAAAATCCACGCTGTGCTAGTCTGTCTCCGTGTACATAAATGCGCCGCTCTTCTGGAAGCCCTTTCGGCCCTGCGGCTTCGCGGAACTCGAAACCCTCGCGCCCCAAAGCGCCGCTGCTTTAGACGGGGGCGTCTTCGTCTTCAGGGATGGCATCCCCTTCATCCGGCAGGAACTCCTGCGGCGCGCGGAAACCGCGGACCGGCCCCTGGACGCGGCGTTTAAGTCGCTCGTGGAAGCGGTCTGCTGACGCCGCAAACGCTGCAACAATCCTATGCCGCGTAACACTTCAGTTTTCTGCTCCGCGAAGGGTGGCGCAGGCGTTTTATGGCCCTGTTTTCAATTTGGCGCACCCGTTCCTTGCTCATATTGAGTTGCAGCCCCAGTTCGCCCAGGGACATAAGTTTGTTCGCGCCGAGGCCGTAATGATGCCGCAGGATGACCGCCTCTTTCGTTTTGAGCGTGTCGAGCGCCGCCTCGAGGTCCGCCATGAACGCCGCATGCAGCGCGTTTTCCTCGGGGGTTTTCTGCCTGTGATCCACCACGCTCTCAGAGAACGCGGTTTCACCCTTTCCATTTTCAGTCTCGAAGGATTTTTCAAGCGAGACCGGCTCCTTCGAGATTGCGACAAGGCGTTCCACTTTTTGCGGTTTCATATGCAGTGATTCCGCAATCATGCGGTTTTCCTGCGCCTCTGTCCGCGTTTCGGACATAGACTTGCGGACCTTTTCGATCTGCACGAGTTCGTTCACGCGGTTTGCGGGGAGGCGTATCATCCGCGATTTCTCGCTTATGGCCTTGAGTACCGCCTGCCGTATCCACCAGACCGCATACGATATGAAATGAAACCCCTTATCCGCATTGTAGTGGGGTATCGCCTTGAAGAGCCCGATGTTTCCTTCACTGATCAGATCGATCAGGGGTATACCCTGTCCCTGATACTTTTTTGCGATGTTCACCACGAAGCGCAAATTTGCCCTGACCAGTTGATTGCGCGCCGCTTCGTTTCCCGAAACCGCCATCCGTGCGATGCGGTCTTCTTCCTCTTTGCTTAAAAGAGGAATTCGATTGATCTCTTTCAGATACAGATTCAAAATGTTTTCATCCGTCCTGAAATCACTTTTTTGACCGAGTCTTGTAATCTGACTGGCATTCCTCGTTGGCATACGTGCCTCCTTTCCCTCATCCGGTATATAGCAAAATCCATGCCAAGTCTGGCGTTTTTAGTAATTTTTGCGGTTTTTTATTATGATATTTTGTAAACTCTTTCATTGTAAAGAGTTATAAATACCATATTGATGGCCATGTTTTTATGAAAAAAATCGTTTCCATGCCTCAAAATGAGTCATTTTGATACACTCCCCCCAAAACCCCGCTTATAAGTGTCATTATGACTCATTTTTGGCCGTCCGCCCTCCGCTCCAACACAACGCGCAAACGCACTCGTCATTCCGCGGCTTGTCCGCGGAATCTACTCCCCGAGAAATCCGCTCGCAGGGCAGGGGCGGGGTGCGGCCGGGGAAAATGACGCGGCCTAAAGCCGCTGCTCGAGGCGCGGAGTGACGGACGTCCCTACCCCCCGCATCACGCCCCAGTCCCCAGTCCCGAGTCCCAACAGGCATCACGCAACGCTCTCTCGCATCCGCTCATCGCCCTCGCACCACACCCAATTCCCGATATTTTTCGCATTTTTTCCCCAAAGTGACGATAAATCACACCCCAGTGCCGTATACATGCGGAGGAAAAGCATGATCCACAAAACAAGAGACGCTTCTTTCAAGACCATCTTCGCAAACAACGAACTCTTTGCCGAGTTCCTGCGCGACTTCGTCTCGATAGAGGTATTCAAGGAGGTGCGGCCCGGGGACATCAAGGACGAAAGTGCCCACTTCGCCGATCTCGACCGCGAGGCCAGGGACTCTGACATCGTCAAACGAGTGCGCCTCAGCAGCCCTGACATGCCCGAGGTCTACGCCATCGCCCTCGTCGAGCACCAGAGCACGGTCGATTTCAGTATTGTGAACCGGGTGTCGCATTACATCGACCGCATCTATATGACGCTCTTGGCACTGCTGCTTCAATCTTCCACATCGACCCGCAGGTAAAAGTTTTAGGGAGTAGGGAATGGGGAGTAGGG
>JAISTO010000202.1 GCA_031272575.1 Treponema sp.
ACTAATCGTGTCTTTAATTTGGTGAAAATCGGTGATTATCTGTGTAAATCTGTGGATAAATTCTTAATCTAAGTTATGGGACAAGTTTAGCCTCTGGGGGGGTAGGGGGGGTCACGAAAAAGGCCATCCTTCTGCTTAATTCGCAGTTCCCTCTGCTTTTTTGGAGCAAATCTGCCGAAAATATAGAAAAGGCTTATATGTCACAAAAGAGCGTGTGGATCAGATTTCTTATTGCGGCTCTGCCTGCGGCCGGTATTGCGGTTTTCGGATGCTGGCTTCTTGCGGGGCCGAATTTACTTTCTCATTACGATTTGCTCCTTGGGCTTCGGGGCCCCGCGCAGAGCGCGCCGGAAATCCTCGTGATCAACAGTCCGCGGAACGAGACGGCCGAGAGCCTTCTCGAGCCCTCCTCGGCTGCCTCCGTGCTCATGAGCCTCGTGGAAATGCAGGCAAAATCCCTGATCATTCAAACGCCGGTGCTCGGTCTTTCCACACCTTCCTCCGGGGACGAGGAAGAGATACTCCGCCGCTTCGACGAGGAGTTCAGTCTGCTCGGCGCGAACATACGCCGTCTCTTCGAGGGTATCCGGCTGGGCTCAGTCAGCCCCACCGAGGCCGCGAGTTACGTGTCCGCGCTCGTCGAACTTTCCGAGAGCGGCAAGGAGCGGCTCGTGTCCGCGTATCTTGACCGCAGCCAGGAGGGGCTCGCGCGCCTTCAAAAAGCGGCGGCGGTTTTCGGCGAACTGCGCCAGCCCTCAGGATTGAAAGTTGAGGTGATCGGCAGGGACGCGCGCCCTATCCCTATGAGCCCAAGGGCCGACGCGCCGGATACCGAGGATTACTTTCATGCCGTGCCGGACAAAGACGGGGTGCTGCGGCGGGTTGCGCCGGCGCTCCGCACCGCGGAAGGGGCCTACATCGATCACATAGTGTACCGGGTACTGCAGGAAAAATGGACAGGCGTAAAACGAAGCGGCCGCATATTGGGGCCCTCATTAAAAATTGAACGCAGTCCCGGGGATACGATTTCTATCCCGCTGGATACGGGCGGGGCGATCATTGTTGAAAAACCAGGCGGTGAAAACGGATTCCGCAAAATCAACCTGTCATCATTTTTGGCATATAATGATGAAGATCGGGTCCTTCGCAAGGTTTTGGAAGATGCGAGTAATTTGGGAATTTTTCGGGATGTGCGGGGCGAGGAAAATCCGCTTATCCTGTACGATTACGCGCTCGATCTCCGTGAGGAATTAATCGAGGATCCGGCCCCGGAAAAAAAATATGAATGGATAAACGCGCGGAACAATTATCTCAAATATCTCGAAGCATTCGTATACAGCCCCGCGGAGATGCAGATTCTTTCGGAAACCGAAATCGCGCTCGCGGAAAAAGCGCTGGATGACGACGGCTACGCCGCGCTGAACCAGCGCCGCGACGCGCTCATCGAGACCTTCCGCAAATTGAAAGAAAGTTTCCGTACGTTTTCAGCGCTGCGCAAAGACCTCGATCGGAGTCTCGCGGGCGCTTTTTGCATCCTGGGGCCCGAAAACACGGACACCGAGGCCTCGGCGTTTTTGGCAAACGCGCTGATCACCGGCAGGAGCATTAAGGCCTGGCCCTTCCCCTGTGCCGCGGCGCTTGCCGTCCTGTGGGTGCTTCTCGTCTGCGCCTGCCTCTGCCGCCTCAGTGCCGCGAAGAGCGGGCTGCTCGGCCTCGTCTTTATCGTTGCGGGAACTTCCGGCTGCGTGTTCCTGTTTGTGCTGAGCGGCAACTGGTTCGATCCGCTGCCGCAGTTGGCCGCGACGCTCCTTGCGGTGGTTGTTTCGTTCTGCTATGCCTTCGGAATCAAGCGGGGTGAAAGGCGGCGCTTCTCCCAGGCCTACAGCGCGGTCGTGCCGCCCGCCTGCCTCGGGGTGCTGCTGCGCCAGGGGCAATGGCGCATGGACGAAAACACACCGGTCTGGGCCGCGGTCGTGGCGATAAAGGACCCCGAGTTGATCTATCTTGAAGACGGTGAGCAGCCGGGCATTGCCGGACGCTCCATCCTGACCTTTCAGCAGAACGCCGCGGAATTCTTCCGCCGCGCCGGCGCCGTGATCATCGGCTGCGAGGGAGACCTCGTGATGGGCTGCTTCGGCTCGCCCCTCGAGCGGCTCGCATCCCAGCGGGGACGGGGGCCTTCCCCCTACGCGGACGGGGTCCACGCGAAGCAGTTCCCCGCGTCCGAGGCCTGGGCCGCGGTGCGGGAAATGCTCCGTTTCTCCCTCGCGGCCTCGTGGCGCTTCGCCGTCGACGCGGGGGAGTGCGTTTTCAACTGGAGCAGACTCTCCGGCTACCACGCTTTCGGCCGCCCGGTACTCCGCGCCCGCATACTTGCCAACTTAAGCCCGCGCTACAAGTCCAGGGTAATCGTGTCATCAAAAATGAATGAACTGCTGTCCGACCTGACCGTGCGCAAACTGGACGCGCTCCGCACCCATAACGGCGGCCCGCCGGAACCCTTTTTCGAGCCGGTTCTCCGGTAAAAAATTTTTTGTAACCCTCTTGACATTTAAAAAAAAATAGTGTAGATTAATAACATACCTTGGAGCGGTGACCGAGAGGCCGAAGGTGGCTCCCTGCTAAGGAGTTGTGCCCCTAAAGGGTACCGGGGGTTCGAATCCCCCCTGCTCCGCAATCCAGGTATAAAAAGGAGCGGTGTCCGAGCGGTTGAAGGAGACGGTTTCGAAAACCGTTGAACTCGTGAGGGTTCCGGGGGTTCGAATCCCCCCTGCTCCGTCAGGGCGCCCTGTTTTGAGGTTGTAGCTCAGCTGGATAGAGCTTCAGATTGCGGATCTGAAGGTCGGAGGTTCGAATCCTCTCAGCCTCAAAAGTAAGTTGTTCTATTGTAAGGATTTATGAAACAGACAGACGGCGCGGGCGTTCCGGGCGTTTCTTTTCCACTTTCTCCCCATAAACAGAAAAGCGCGCGCCTGCGCTACAACGTGTTCAATATATGCAACGCGATCTCGTGGCAGTTCCTCGTGGGGAACGTGCTCTCGCTCTTCGCGCTTCGCATGGGGGCCTCGTCCACCTATATTGGGCTGCTCTCCGCGCTTGCGTATGTGTCCTACTTTTTTCTCGTGCTCGGCAAGGCGCTCTCGCGGCGCTTCCCCATCGTGGTCATCTTCGCGTGCGCGTGGATAGTCCGCTCCCTGGCGATGCTCCCGCTCGCGGCCGCGCCCTTCGTCTACGCGGCGGGGCTGCGGGACACGGCGCTCGTGCTCTGCCTGCTGGGGACCGCGGCCTTTCACTTCTTCCGCGGCATCGGCATGATAGCGAACAACCCGGTCCTCAGTTACCTTGCCGCCGGCCCCGACCGCGGCGCGTACATGACGCTTATCCAGATCATCAACAGTGTGACGGGCATGCTTGCCGGCGTTGCCATCGCGCTCGTGCTGGAGAAGGACCCGCCGCTCTTCCTCTACGGGGCGATCTTCGGCGCCGGCATACTCAGCGGCGTGGCGAGCGGGGTCCTGGTGCGGGGCGCGCCGGAGCCGCCCGCGGCAGAGCCGGCGCCGGATCCGCGCACGATGGTACCGCCGTCATCCTGGAGCGTATACCGCGAGGCCTTTGCGAACCAGGGGCTCCGCCGCTTCGTGATCATCTTTTTGCTGGCGGCGCTCTCGTCAGCCATCGCGCGGACCTTCATCACCGTGTATGCGCGGGAGGTCTTTCAACAGGATGACGCCTGGCTTTCGCTCTATGCGGTCGCCGGCAGCCTCGGCAACGTGGCCATCGGGCTCCTGATCAAATTCCTCGTAGACCGCATAGGCGCAAAGCCGCTCTTCATGACCTGCATACTCACCGCGCTCCTCGGCATGATCCCCATCATCGCGTTTCCCCTGGGCTGGCTTGGGCGGCCCCTGCTTGCGGCAGGCTTCCTCGCGTTCACCTTTTTCATCATCAACCTGGGGTTCCTGGGGGCCGAAAACATCGCGCAGACCTACTTCCTCAGCCTCATTCCCGAGCGCCTCATGGTCGACATGGGGATACTCTACTTTTTCGTGTTCGGGGTGGCCGGGGCTGCCGGGGCCTTCGCCGGGGGTATAGTCCTCGACACCATGGCGGGCGTCGGGCTGTCCTACTTCATGGCCTTCAAACTGCTCTACCTGGCGCTGATCCTCTGCTGCGCGGTCACCATAGTCCTGCAGCGGGGGCTCGTGCCGCTCGGGGCGCTCTCGTTCCGGCGCTCGCTCGCGCTGCTCTTCTCGGTCAACGACCTCAAGGCGATCAGCCTGCTCGACCGGCTCCACAAGTCAAGCGACTCTGACGAAGAGGAGGCCCTGCTCGAGGCCCTGCACGGCGCGCCCTCGTCCCTGGCCACCGCGGAACTGCTGCAAAAGGCCCGCTCCCCGCGCCTCTCCGTGCGCCAGGATGCCCTCCGGGCGATCGACGCGCTCAAGACCCTCGAAAGCGAGGCCGAAGGGGCCCTTAAGGATGACCTTAAAAGTCACCCCTATACGACCGCGTACCTCTCGGCGCGGATCCTGGGGACCCATGGGGTGATGGCCGCGATCCCCCTGCTGCGCGAGTGCCTGGGCTCGAAGGACTATATGCTTGCCGGCGAGGCCATGCTGGCGCTGGCGCGTCTTGGGGACAGCGCCTCGCGGCCCGCGATAGAGGCCCTCACCGCGGGCGCGGAGAACCCGCGGCTCAAGATCATGGGGGTCGAGGCGCTCGGGCTCTATGGTGATGTCGAGTCACTGTCCGTTCTGCTGAACCTGCTGCTCGGCAAGCGGCCGCCCCCTTACCTCCGCGACGAAACCGTGCTGGCCATGGCCGAGATACTGAACACCGAGCATGCCTTCTATCCGCTCCTCGTCCGCTTCGGCGAGGACGAGTCCTGCATGGAGCGCCTCGCGCTGGACGAGGCCGAGGCCGCGCTTGGCGACTGCAAGGGGGTGCTTGCGCACGGGAATCGGCGGCGCGGGGCCCGCAAGGGGGGCGCCGATGCCGCCGCCTTTGCCGAGGCCGCCGCGCGGTTCCTCCCCGCAATCGCCGCGTTTATCCGGGAGGGCGCGGGCGGCCCCCTCTCCGCGTGGATACTCAGTCTGCCGGAGCGCTGCGCCCCCCCGATTGCGCTCTCGCTCCTGGCCGAGGCGGTCCTCGACGCGGACTTGAGCGGGCATCGCCGGTTAAAACTGTTTATTGCGCACTGGGCCTGCGCGGCGCTGCGGGCCTGGGCAAAGGAGCATTGATATGAGTGAAGAATCATTCCTCGCGGGCATGGAACGCGCGCCCCTCGAAGCCTGCGACGACGCGGACTCCTTTTTGCAGTCCCGGTTTTGGGGCCTCTTCAAGGCCGCTTTCGGCTGGACCCCGCTCGCCTTTACCGCGGACTGGGGCACTTTCGGATCAAAACCGCTGCTCGTCATAAGCAGGCCGCTCGCTGCCGGGCTTTCGTTCGCATACGTCCCCTGGGGGCCGGAACTGCCCCGGGGTTTCCCCGGCGGCCCAGGCCCGCGCCGCGCCGCGCTGCTCGAAACGGCCCGCGCGCTGCGGCCCTTCCTGCCAAAAAGCACCTGCTTTGTCCGCTTCGACCCCCATTGGGAGGCGATGCCGGCGGTGCCGGCATCGCCGCTCGCGCCCCCGCTGCGGAAGGCCGGCGCGGACGTACAGCCCCCGGATACGGTACTGGTCAACCTTGCGCAGACCGAAGAGGCGCTCCTTGCCGGCATGAAGCCGAAGTGCAGGTACAACGTACACCTCAGCGGCCGCAAAGGGGTCGCAATCCGCGAGGCCGGCGCGGCGGGCCTGGAGTCATTTTATCGCCTGCTGACGGTTACCGCGGCAAGGGACGGCATTGCGGTACACAGCCGCGGCTACTACGAGACGCTCTTCCGTCTTGCGGCGGAGGGGACGGGGCGCGAGAGGGCTCTCTGCTACCTCGCCTCGCACGAAGGCGATGACCTGGCCGCCGCGGTCGTGCTGCAGCGGGGGCCGCATGCGGTCTACCTGTACGGGGCGTCCTCGGACCGCAAGCGCAATCTGATGGCCCCCTACGGCCTCCAGTTCCGGGCCATGCTGGACGCAAAGGCCGCGGGCTGCGTCGATTACGACCTCTTCGGCATACCCCCGGATGACAATCCGGCGCATCCCATGGCGGGGCTTTACCGCTTCAAGACGGGCTTTGGAGGAGCCGTGGTGCTTGGTCAGGGGAGTTGTGATTATCCTTACAAGCCGCTGTGGGCAAGTCTTTTTCGCGCCGCGGAAAAAGTGCGCCGCGCCCGCCGGACCGCCCGACGAGCAGCCCGCCCGCGCGCTACTTCTTCGGCGGAATAATGATGCGCCTGCCGGCGACGATTAGGTTGGGGTTGCGTATCTTGTTATAAGAGGCGATGCGGCGGTAGAGCCAGGGGTTGCGGTAAAAGGCCCCCGCTATGTCCCAGAGCGTGTCGCCCCAGCGGACCTTGTAGACGACGCCTTTTTTGGGGATGACCGCGGGCACCTTGTACGAGGCGACCGGCGGGGCCGGCCTGCGCCGCGCTGCAGACTCAGGCGGCGGCGTTTCCTGGGCAACGTAGGGCGCCGGCTCCGGCGGCGGCGGCGCGGGCGGCGGCGTTTCCTGGACGTACGGCTCCGCAGGAGGCGCCGGCTCCGCAGGAGGAGGCGGCGCCGGCTCGGGGAGCGGCGGCGCGGGCTCGGGGAGCGGCGGCGCGGGCGGCAAATACGACAAATCCGGCGGAGGTTCCGCCGCCTCATCCGGCCCCCCGATGGTTTTCGGCGCCGTGCTGGACGGCGCGGCGCCGGGCCTTGCGTCCGGTTTGCCGCCCCACCTGTCCTTCAAAAAGAAGAACCACCCGAACACGCAGAGCCCCGCGAGCAGCAGCATCGCGGCGATAAGGATGAGCACCAGCGGGAGTACGCTTCGTTTCTCCCGCGCGTCTTCAGGTGCGTAAAGACTGGCGGGTGGGGAGACGTTTTCTTCAATTTGAAAATCGGGCGTTTGGTAGTGTTCAGCATCGTCCAACGCCGCAAGAGCGACGTTCAGCGTCTGGTGATCGCCCCGTGTCGATGAGTCCATATCCCTCGCGTCCGCGACGAGAGTCCCGTCTTCCGTAATGCCGACGATCAACTCGATGGAAGGCTCGCCCCTCGGCCTCGGGCTTATGTGATTCAGCAGGAGACTGCCGATGTACACCGCATCGGACATAGTCTCCCTGACACTCTTGTAGAGATCGATTTGTACGCTTTCCTGACCGTCGTGGACGGTCGTAAGGATCAAGCGCTTTTTTACCGCGGAATGCTCCGCGGTAACCGGGTAAAATTCCCCGTTGGCGATTTTTATGCCGACAGTAGACACAAACAGTCTCCTTTTTTATATACTGTATGTAGTGTAGCGTACTTTTATCGTATTTGTCAATAGGAAAAGAGAAAAATATTGCGATAAACCCGCGATCAAGCCCTAAACTTGTCCCATAACTTAGATTAAGAATTTATCCACAGATTTACACAGATAGACACAGATAATCACCGATTTTCACCAAATTAAAGACACGATTAGTAATAAAAAATCTGTGGA
>JAISTO010000006.1 GCA_031272575.1 Treponema sp.
CAAGACCGTCATTGCCGGGCTTGACCCGGCAATCTATTGAAAAAAGGGCCATTTTGGTAGAGATTCCGCGATCAAGTCGCGGAATGACGGTTGGCACTTTCCTTAACTTGTTGACATTGCTCCCTACTCCCCATTCCCTACCCGCGCCCTATTGACTTTCCCGCCTTTCCCCGCTATACTTGCCTCATGATGGCTAAACCCAGGCGGGCCAGGCCCGCCCTCGACGACGACATTCCCCTCTCTCCCCTGGCCGACCCCGTGGTGGGGGCCATTTTCTGCGACGCGGAGCACGCCGGCCTCGCAATGGAGAGCCTCGCGGGGGCGGTCACCGCCAAGGACGGCATTACCATCGGCAAGATACTCTCGGTCACGCCGCAGAGTTACCTCAAGCAGCCGAACCTGCGCGGCGTCCGCCTGGATATCGAGGGCAAGGATGACCAGAACCACGACATCATCATGGAAGTGCAGCTCAACACCGATATCTACATGCTCTACCGCAACGTCTTCGCCGCCGCCCACGCGATGGTTGACCGTGTGCCGGAGGGCACGAAGTCAGACGATCTCATGAAGGTGATGCCCAAAATCATCGTTATCGACCTGCTCAACTACAATCTGCGGGAAGACAACAGGGACTACCTGCAGCCGATCAAGATGCTGTACACAAAGCCGCCGGTGCGTGAGGCGTTGTCGCAAATCTCGATATACGTGGTACAATTGCCGCGCATACGGGAGATCGAGCAAAATTTTGATGACGACCTCTACTGCTGGCTGTATACGCTGGACCGGGCGCATCAGGAGAGGAAAACGATACAGGAGGTATTAAACATGGAACCGAAACTGAAATCCTTTGCGGAGAAGAACGCCGGCTTTAAGCAATACCGGGACCGGTATGGCCGGGTAACATCGAGCCGGAAGCTACGGGACGAATACTTCCGCTGGATGGACACACAGATACACGAAGCGGGACTATTCCAGGGAGGCAAGCTCGAAGGCAAACTCGAAGGCAAACTCGAAGCCGCGAAAAATTTCCTCGCCATGGGGCTTTCCCCTGAACAGGTTGCCCAGGGAACAGGGCTCCCCATCTCCGACGTGCAAGCCCTGCAATAAGCCTCCCCCACTCCCCTTCCCCGTTCCCCACACACTCGACCGCCGGTCAGAAACTTGACCAGACTTAGAATTCCGTCACATTATCAACTTTTTTCGAGAAAAAGTCAAAAAATTGACTAAATCCCTTGACATGTATGACGCTCTTGCGTATACTGTCCCTGTTATGCGTGTATGGCGAATGCGCCCCGTGCGGGGGCGGCCCTGGGGGGGGGCTTTTTTGGTGTCTGCGGGGCTCCTGGCGGGGCTTTTGGCAGGCTGCGCGGCGGGGCTTTTGCCCACGCCGGCTCAGATCGGGGGCGGGAGGGGCGGCTCCGGCGCGGAGGAGGATGGGGCGCTCAAGGCGCCCGCCGGGCTTTCCGCGAGTCAGGGGCTCAAACAGACGATAACGGTGCAATGGGAGCCGGTGGCCGGCGCCCGGCGCTACCTTCTCTACGCGAGCGAGAGCCCGCTTCTGCCCTTCGAGCAGGCGGGCGAAACGCGGGACGCGGCGACATCGTTCAGTTTCGTGTGCCGCCCGGGGGCCACGGTGTGGTACCGTGTGCGGGCGCTCGGGGCCGGGGGCGAACTCTCCGCCTCCAGCGCCGCCGTGCGGGGTACGAGCCTGGCAAAGCCCCTCATAAGCGATGTCACCGAGGCGCCGGACAATCCGGAAAACGCCAGCATCGTGTACTGGTACATGGAAAACGCGGAGGAAGCGACCTATTTGAGCAAACTCCGCTATATCGTCACCTGTTACGACGGGGCCGGATTACAGGCCGCGCAGACCGCGGTGGACGGTTCCGCCGGGGCCGCGAGCGCGCTCTTCTACGGGCTGGCCGCCAACACCGCCTACACCTATCAGGTGGAGGCGTTTCTGGCCGAGGCCCAGGACGCCTCGGAAACGAGCGAGCGCGTCGACGCGGCGACGGCCCGCCGCCTCAGGCCCGCCGCGCCGCGGGGCCTTAGTGCCGCGCCCGGGAGCAGCGCGCAGACTATCACCCTTGCCTTTACCCTGCCTGAGCCGGTTGATGTCTATGCCGGGGATAAGAGTTACGAAAGTCACCCCCTCTACTTTACCATTGCGCGGCGGGCGGCCGGCACGAGCGAGCCTTTCGTCATCCTCTGCCCCTACCTGGGCGCCGATGCCGAAAAAAAGGCCGCGTCCGGGGCTGGCGCCCTCCTGTTGAGTGACCTGAACCCGGAACTTGCCGCCTACACGGAGGGCGCGCAGGTGACCTGGAGCGCGCAGATGGCCGCGCTCGAGCGGGGGAAGGAGTTCGAGTTCCGCGTGCAGGCCTTTGCGGACGGGACGGCCGCGCGGGTCAGTTCCGACCAGTCGGCGGCCGCGGTCGTTTCGTGGACGATGAAGCGCCCCGCGCTCAGCGTCAACCTGCCGGTCTACACACTCACCGAGGCGGAAGATTTTTATGCGGCCGCGGAACTATCCATCACCTTTAGCCACGACGCCAAGGGCGTGGCCTACACCTACGTGCTCCACGAGACGCGCGCGCCGGTGGGGGACGAGCCGTCGGGCGCGTTCGCCGGCTTCGACCTGGCCGCTCCGGTGACACGGGATTTCACCCTCGCGCTGGATGGCATGGCCGCGTTCAAGACGCAGGTGGACCTGACGCGGGCCTCGACCGAGTCGAGCGCGGGCCGGGGGCGCTACTCGTACGCGGCGGATGTGTTTTTGGGCGAAACATTGATAGAAACGCTCCAGGCGGTTACAAGCCGCCGCGTAACCGAGAGTACCGACATCAGCATAGTAGAGAATTTTTCAGTTTTGGATGGATTTGTCGACAAATTCGTGCTCGTCTGGGATCGCGACGCGGAGCGTGACTATCAGATTCAGATAAGCGATGCGGAGAGTCCGGGGGATGACGACTGGGATGACGCGGCGCTGCTTGAGGCGGGCGAGGGGGGCGCTTCAGGCTACCGATGGAGCCTCACGGCTCAGGAGCCGGGCCTTACGCGGGCCTTCCGCATACGAGCGCGGAAGCCGGGTAACGGCTGGGGGGACTGGGAGACGGCGGAGCAAAAGATCACGATGGGGAAACCGGTACTTTCGCGGCCCGCGTCGCTCGCTTACGGCGAGGTCACCGTCACCTGGGAGGCGGTGCAGGGGGCGGACGCGTACCGGCTCAGGTATGTGGACGACCGCGGCGTGGAGCATACGGGCACCCCGGTGCCCCTTGCCGAGGTGCCCACACTGGAAGGCCGCCTCGCCTTCGTGTTCACGCCTCCGGGGGCGCTGGACGCGTCCCGCGCGGGCAAGGCCCTCAGTGTGCGGGTCGAGGCCCTGAACCAGGCGCGGCAGCAGGCGGAAATCGAGGACGGGCAGGGGGACGCGGAGCTCGCCCTCGCGTCCGAGGCCCTTACGACGCGGCTTTTGGGGCCCGCCGAACTTTTTTCGAGCGCTACCCAGGCCAGCGCCGGAACGAGCAGTACATCCATCACCCTTACATGGAAAACGGTGGAGGGGGCCGCCGGCTATTACGTGGCCCGCCGCCAGTTCAAACTGGATAACAGCGCGGCCCTGGCCGGCACCGAGACCCTCTACTATGTGGACGCGGCCGCGGCGGGGGTGCTCGGCAAGGCGATCGAGGAGGTCGATGGGGTGCGGGAGGACACCGCGGAGGTGAACGCGCAGGTCACCCTGAATGACGGGACCTACACGCTTTCCGACCTGTATATGACGGATGGGGATTTCGCGGCCAAGGCGGACCGCTTCGGGGCCTACGCGCTTAGTCAAAACGACCTCGCATGGGGCTACCCCTACCGCTACCATGTGCTGCCCGTGCTGAGCGAGGATGACGCGCCGGTCTTCGACTACGCGGCCGGGACCTACACGGCAGGCGGCCACGCCTACACCGCGCACACGGCGGACGCGCTCGAGCGTTCCGGCTGGGCGCTCGGCTTCGCCCAGCAGGTGACGGCCACGAAGGGGACCTACGCGCAGGGCGCGGACGGGAACGACGCGGTGCGGATCACCTGGAGCCCCCCGCCACAGACGACGGGCACGGTGCACTACTACCTCTACCGCCGGCAGCAGAACCCGCCGGGGAGCGCGTGGGAGCAGATCGGCGGCATACTCTCGTCCGCGTCTCACATCGATACGAGCGCCGTGCCCGGCAGGGCCTACGATTACCTCGCCGGGGCCTTTTCGGGCGAGAGCGGGGCCTCGCGGCCCGACCAGAACGCGCGCTTCGTGGCCGCAAGCGAGGCGGTTATGGACGAGACGTTCGGCACGGAGCGGCGGATGGCCGGCTTCATCGCCGCGATGCCGTCCTTCACGCTCGTGTCGCGGGACGCGCGGGGGAGCGCGGCAAGCGGCTTCTACGAAACCGTGCAGTGGAACGCCTCCGGCGTGGACAACGCCGCATCATCCAACAAGAACCGCGGGGTCTCGGGCTACCGCATCGAGGTGCGCAACGCGGATCTGGACGCGGCCTGGCACACGGTTGTGGACAAAGCGGCAGCTCCCACGGGCGCCGCCTTCGATCACAACGTGGACAACTCAGGCGGCCTCCTGAAAGTGCTCCGCGGTTACCGTCACTACTACCGCATTCGCTCGTATATCGACATGGGCGGCGGCGAGTTGGTGTTTTCAAAGACGCCCCCCGATCCGGAAAACTTTAGCGGCGCGGAGACGGCCTATATCAAGTGGGGGGCGCGGCAGGTGACGAAAGAGGAGTTCATAAAAGCGGCCATGCTCGTCTTCGCGGACGGCTTGAGTCAGTTTGGTCTCATCAACGGCACGGACGTGACCAAAAACGGAAGTACCGGTACGGTGCATTACGATTATTGCTGGATTCCTACCGGGCAGTACAACTATCAATTTTCATCCTACAGCCGCAGCTTCAGCACCCCCGGCGGGGTCACCAGCAACTGGCTGACTCTGTCTTCCAACGAAGGGCGCTTCGAGGTACCTGCCGCGGGCACGACCTGGTACAAAAACTTCAACCGAAAGGATATTACGGTGACGGTAACCGGCCCGGCGGGGACGGATATCGCCAGTTATGGGAGCGGATCCTTCGTGTTCAGTTCCAGTTCGCGCACCCATGCGAAATTCAGCAGCATCAACTACAGCAATGGGGAAAGCGCGAGCAGCATCGAGGTGAACACCTATGATAACCGGCGGCGCTATGTCCCCATCCGCTACACGGACGACGACGAGTGGTGGATGCAAGACACCGCATTAGGATGGTGGTAAGATGAAGTGTGTTACGGGTAACCCCCCCCTACCCCCCCCAAAGGGGGGGAGAGGGCTCTTCCTTCACCCACAGGGGGGGGCCAGGCTTTTCCTCCTCCCCTCTGGGGAGGGTAGGGAGGGGTCACAGAAGATGCCATCCTCCCCTCTGGGGAGGATAGGGTGGAGTTTCCTGGCCCTGCTCTTCTGCGGGTGTCCGGCGCTGTTTCAGGATAAAGTGGGGCGGCAGGGGGGCGCGACGGCGGGATTGGGAGATCTGCTGGACCCGCCGCGGCCTGTGGTCATTACGGAACTGGCGGCGCCCGGGGAGTTTTTTGCGGGGACTGCCCTTTCGCCGCGCGCTATCAGCATGAACTGGCGCGAGGTGGAGGGGGCCTCGTCCTATCGGGTGGAGCGGGCCGTCATCGTGCCGGAAGTGGATGGGACGGGGGCGCTCCAGTATGCCCTCCCCGCGGACGAGGACTTCGAGACCCTGGCCCCCTTTGTCTACGCGGCCTCCTACACGGACAGCATCCTGAACGCGCCGGCGGCATCCGCGCCTGAGTACCGGAACCGCTACTACTACCGCGTGCGGGCGCAGAACCCGGGGGCGGGCCTCGAGCCGGGCGCGGCGAGCGAGTGGGGCCTGGGGACTCTCTTCGCGCCTGCCAAAAATGTCCAGGCCTCGCTCGGCACATCCAGGACGGAAATCCGCGTGGACTGGGAGGCCGCCCCGGGCGCGCTCTCCTACGAGATCTGGCGCTCGGAATACGAGACCGGGGCCTCGCCCTTCCTGCTCGACAGCCGCCCGGGGAATCAGTGCTTCTATATCAACCGCCTCGCGGACAGCGAAAAGGGGAAGGAGTTTTACTATTCCGTCACCGCCGTCTCGCGGAGCGGCGCGGAGAGTGTGCGGAGCCCCCTGGCGCTCGGGTACACGCTCGTGGAGGGGGCCCCGGAAAAGCCCGCCAATGTAGCGCTGGCAGCCGGCGCGGGCCGGGGGGGCACTACCATCACCCTAACCTGGGATGCGGACAGTAACGCCGGGGCCTGGTACGCGGTCTACCGCTCCAGTTCGGCGGACTCGGCGTTGAGCCTCCTCACGAAAAAGAATGACTCTACCTTCACCGCGACCACGCTCACGGACAGCAAGAACCCGCAGGCCGGGCTCTACTATTATTACCAGGTGCAGGCGCTCGTGGAAAGCGAGACGGGCGAGGTGCTGAAGGGGCCGCTCTCGGACCCGATCGAGGCCTTCCTGCTGAGCGCGCCGGCCGGGGTCACGGCGGAAAAGGCCGCAGGCGGCGCGGTACGGGTCTCGTGGTACCCGGCGCTCGGCAGCGAGACGGAGCAGGCCGCCTACACCTACGCGGTCTTTGGCGATGACAGCGTGTCAGGCGCGTTCAGCGCCCCGGCCTGCGCTGACGTGCCGGGGACGGCGGCGGCGGACGGCGTCATCAGCGTAGAGGTGGACGCGGGGAACGCCTTCGCGTTCTACCGCGTCGTCACGAAAAACGGGTCTGTCGTAAGCGCGCCGAGCGCGATCTGCGGCCCCGCGCCGGCGAGCGCGGTGCTCTCAGGCGTCTCGCGGGCCGTGCGCCTTGACGGGCAGGAGCCTAACTCGTCGGGGGTCTACCCCGTCGCGGTGTATTGGACGAAGCCGGCCTCGGAGACCCCCGCGGCCTACCATGTGTACCGCTCCTCCAGCGCGGGCACAGGCTACCGCCGCGTCACCGACACGCCGGTGCAGGCCGCGGAGGGCGTTGACGGCGCGTTTACCTGGATCGACGTTAACACGACGGCCAAGGCCGGGAAGCGCTTCTTTTACAAGGTGCTCTCGCTCAACACGCTCGGCCAGGGCGCGTTCTACTCGGACGAGGGCTGGGGCTACGGCGCGCTGAGTCACGAGCAGTATATGCTCGAATACAACAAGACGCTCAAGTCCTCGCAAAAAAAGTTGACCCTTATGCACAAGCCCGTGGATACGGACAAACTGGGAAGCGAGAGCAAATCCGGCGCGATAAGCGGTACCGTCTCCTACAACGCCGCGCTCGACGGCCTCGGCGCCCGCATCGTCATCACTTACAGCAACTACGCCGATTTTTATATTGACGACGATCCGGCCCTCGGCCCCTCGTTCACCGTGAGCGGCAACACGAACACCTCCGCCAACATGAGCGCCTCAGGCACCATGGACGGCACCATGACCGCCGCCGGTATGTACCCCGGCAAAATCTACTATGACGCGATCCAGATCAAAGGCGGCGCCGCCGCGGGCGGCACCTACGGCATCGAACCCGAAGGCTTCCCCCGCCGCGAGATCAGTTGGACGTACGGGCAGTAGGGAGTGGGGTGGGAAGTAGGGAATAGGGAGTGGGGAGTAGGGTGGGAAGCAGGGAATAGGGAGTGGGGAGTAGGGAGTAGGGAGTAGGGAGTAGGGAGTGGCTAGTAGGGTGCGCTTTGCAAGTGAGGGGCGTGTGCTACCGTGAAACTATCCGGCAGCCCGCGCAACTTACGAGTCAAGCGCACCCCACTCCCCACTAGCCACTCCCTACTCCCCAAGCGCTCCGCGCACCCCACTCCCCAAAAGGAGTTATGATGAAAAAAATCTTACTCGCGGCGCTTGCGGCTGCCGCGGCGGGGCTTTGGGTTTCCTGTCAGGAACCGGTGCCCCTTTACGGGACCTGGGCGGACAACCAGGGGAACACGCTTGCCTTCTTTGTGGACAACACTTTTTCGGGCAAGGTGGACGACACCCTCTACGAGGGGAACTATCAGGTGCTCCTCAACGCGATCACCTTCGATGTGCGCGAGCCTTCACAGCGCCTCGTTTCGGAGTGGGACATCCGGGGGAATATGCTCTACCTCGACTGGACCACCTCAGACGGGGCCGCGAAGAACCTCACGCTGTACAAAGTGGGGAATTGAGCGCGGCATGGTTTTTTCCGCAAGCCGCAGAACCGACATCCCGGCCTTTTTCGGCGAGTGGATGCTCCAGCGCCTCCGTGAGGGGAAAGCCGCCGCGCGGAATCCGTTCAACCAGCGGCAGGTAACGGTCTTTCAGTTTGACAGCGCGAGCGTCGACTGCATCGTGTTCTGGACAAAAAATCCGGCGCCGTTCATCCGTTACCTTGATGAAATAGACGCCCTGGGGTACCGGTACTACTTTCAATTCACCCTCACCGCGTACGGCAGAGATGTCGAGCGAAACCTCGACAAGGAACGCCTGCCCGACACGTTCGCCGCGCTCTCCGAGCGAATCGGCAGGGAGAAAGTCATCTGGCGCTACGATCCGATCTTTTTGAATGACCGGTACTCTCTTGCGTTTCACACGGAGCATTTTGAACAACTGCTCTGCCAACTGCGGAATTACACGGAAAAGTGTGTCGTCAGTTTTATTGACCGCTGCTCATTTCTGGACGCCGCGTTTAAGGAACTGCGCATACGCGAACTCACGGACGACGAAATGGAAGAAACCGCGCGGGCGCTGAGCGGTATCGTCCGCGCCCAGGCTCCGGGGCTGCATCTTGCGGCATGCAGTGAAAAATTCAATTTTGAAAAATACGGCATCGTAAAAAACAAATGCGTAGACGACGAACTCATCGCCAAAATTACGGGGCGGCCTTTCGCTTACAAAAAAGACCCTTCGCAGCGGAACGAGTGCGGCTGCGCGCCGAGCAGGGACCTGGGCGCCTACAATACCTGTCTGCACAACTGCGCATACTGCTATGCGGCGCGGGGGGCCAAGGTCCAGCCGCCCGGCGGCACTGACTCCCTGCTCCTCACCGGCAGTCTTGACCCCCTCCCCCCCCTCACGCGATACTACCCGTATGCTGAAGGAAACAGTTACCCGGGCGCGCGCCCCCCCGCGGGGCGGGGGCGCGCGGCCCTATAAACGGCCGGGCGCGGGCCGGAAAAATGGCGCCCGGTTTTTGTCGGGGCCCATCCCTGGCAGTGCG
>JAISTO010000007.1 GCA_031272575.1 Treponema sp.
GGAGGACATGGACCTGATGGTTGACCCGGTGAACCGCCGCCTCGTGGGCGTCCACGGCGACACCTGGGTAAAGTACGTGCGGCGGACGCGGCAGGGGTGCTCCAGGGCGGCATCATCACTGCGGTGAATGACGCGCCGGTGTCCGCCCCCGCCTCGTTCCAGGCGGCCCTGCGAGGGGCGAAGGGGGAGTCATTCCGCGGCCTGGAAACGGGACCGTAGGTTCCCCTCTCCCCCGCGGAATCTGATTGGGGGAGGGGCGCGGGTGCGTTACTGAGATTGTCATACCACGGCCTACCCAATGTACAGATGCAATCATGTTCTTACTGTTTCATTATGCTTCGAGCCTCAGGACGGTTGTAATATGCACCATCCAAATTAGGGTTAGGATTTGGAGCAAGATTTTCTGCTTGCAGATAAGCATCTTTTGCCTTCACTATGTCTCCCTTTTTTTCGTAGCCATAGCCCAAATTATCATAGCCATCCCAATCATCCGGAAATCGTTTTGTCGCCTGCAAAGCAATCTCTAACGCCTGATCAATATCCCCTTTTTCTATACAGATATTAAACAAGATATTATAGACACTCCAGTCATCCGGTTGAAATGTGATATATTGAGTGAAATCCGCGATAGCCCGGTCATGGTCGCCTTTTGATTCATAACCAAAACCACGAAAAAAATAAAACTCGGCAACATTCGAATCAATGCGGATAGCCTGTGTCAAGTCAGCGATGGCCCGGTCGTAGTTATTCTTCGCGACGTAAGTTTTGCCGCGGTTGAAATAGGCAAGAGCAAAATGCGGATCGAGTTTGATCGCCTTGTTGAAATCCTTGATAGCCGGATCGTATTCACTTTTGATAAGATACGCAAGGCCGCGATTGTTATGGGCAAGAGCAATATTCGGATCGAGCATGAGAGCATAGGTATAGTCCGCGATGGCCTTATCGTATTCGCCAAGGCCGTTATAGGCTAATCCGCGACTCAGATACGCACTGGCTGTTGGAGTCAAAACGATGGATTTGGTCAGGTCCTCTATCGCGCTCCTTGCCGTCGGCTGTTCATCCTGGGTAAAAGGTCTTGCATGAAGATTGAAAGACGCAAAGTTCTCTGTTATGCTTATGACAGCGCTCACGCTTGCCAAGAGCGCCAAGCCGCGCAGACGGTAGGCCGCCGCGTAATTCGGATCCATGCGCAGCGCCTCGTTGAACGCGGCAATCGCGGCATCGAAATTGCCGGCTGCGGCCGCGCTTATGCCCCGGTCTACATACGCGCCCGGGCTGTTGGGCGCGGCGTTTCCCATGCGCCGCGCCGCCGACGCCCCCTGCCGCTTATTCAGCGCGGCAATGAGCCGCTTTATGTCCCGGCCTCCCCGCACCGTGAGCCTGACCGCGCCTTCCCGTGTGCCGGTCTCCACATTCAACACGCTTAAGCGGAACCGGCTGCCGCTGCCGGTGTCGACCAGTTCCCCATAAATTACTGACCGTGCGCCCAAAAACTGACCGATGGACAGCGCACTTGCGTCACTTATTTCCCCCGAATGCTGGAGCTGCAGTTCGCTGCGCGCGAAGTCGAGGCTGCGCCGCTCCGCAATGTCCATTACCCCGCTGTCGAAAAGCGCGCCGCTTAGTTCCTCGATAAGGTAGCCTGAGAGCGCGGGCGATTCGGAGTCGAATTCCACGATAGCGAGCCGCGTTTTAGGCGGCAGCATCCTTGCGATGTCAGACGCGGCCTGCTCTACGGCCTCTTCCAGCGTGAGGCCGTCCCCCGCCGCGCCGCCTGCGGTGGCGCAGGATGCGGCGCTGATGAGGAGGACGAGGGCCATAAGCCAAATACGGCAGCGCGGTTTGTTGGTATTTTTCATGTGTGCTTCCTTTGCACATTTAACCTCTGTGCGGAGGGTTTAGACTCGAAGAATGCCCCAAGCTTTGTTGAGTACCTTCGGATCGTCTGTCTTACCCATGTCAATACCCTCCGGTTTCAACAGGATTACGATCACCCAGTGTATAGATGTGGCCGCCGATCATGAACAATGCGGCATCAAGAAGTCTGACCCGCTTTCGCACAAGAAAGTCAGGCTTGTCAGAATACACGGTGTTGAATTCTGACTTGGCGTTTTGATCCAACACCGCTTTTAGAAGCCAGTTCGCATGGATGATGTCAGAAAGACGAGGACTACCTTGGCTGAAACTTTCCCCAAGCCAACCAATGAAGTTTTGCACTTCGGGAAGGTCAAGATACTTTTTTCGTGTCATAGTTTCCTCCTTATGCACGAATACGTGCGCAGACAAGCGGTTCCTTTCCCCCCTGTCTGTCGCACCCAAAAACGCACCGGGATGCGATAGATTTCCCGGCGCGTGATAACCACAATGCCGTGGCAAGGCGTGATTGACGCTGCGGCAGTTTCAGACTCCTTTATCCCAATCGGGATGGTCAAGCCTGAATCGCGCTGTTTCAACAGTAGTTTTGCTAAAGCCAACGGTGTCTTGATACTTGACAATGACAGATTCGAAACTCTTGTCAAGCATCTTTTTATCGCGCAAGACCTTAAAACCATGCTGCAAATCTGCACTAGTCATAAGTGCTTCTAACGCGCCAACATTGCCCTTCCTTTCGAGCATTTGTCGAGTGCGTGAGGCAAAATGACCGATTGCCTTCTCGTATACCGAGATGGTATTTTCCAAATCCTGAATGTATTTAGGATTATCAGAATTTTTTATAGCCATCATTACTCCTTTTTTTGTCACGCCATACGGCGATGCGGAGATTTCCTGTTTGAAAAGCCCCGTTTGCTTTGTCCGCACACTCGAGCTGCGGACTGCTCCCGTTGCAGTTCTTACGAATGCATCACCTCCTTGATAAAACTGGTTGGTACCAGAAGCATCACTGCTGAGCATAGAACGATTAGTTCTTCCCACATCTTGGCTTCCTGCTACCAAGGAGCGGCTTATAGTAGTGCCACAGCACTTTTTTTATTTCACCAAGAACTTTCTTGGATTTAAAGCCGAAGAAAGTTACAAATATTGGTGAAGGTACTTTCTTCCAACTTTGCATCCAAAGCGAGTAAGTACGCCCCTTCTGTGAACACAAACTAAAATGTTGCTGCATACGGGATTCAAAATTCTTTTCTGAATCTCCCACATACAGGCAGTAATAGCCTGTTTTCTGATTTTTACACCAATGATCAGACGGATTGATCTTGCTGGTGCAGAAATCCTTACTTTTTATGACGGCTTTAGCGTCCTCATGTTTGCAAGGCATTTCCGGTGTCCAGATAATGTACAAGACATTATCATTGATGCCTTGCAAGTCTTCCGTCAACTGGACTTGTGTGTAAGCATCGATTTTGGGAACATCAAAGTCCACCTCAGACGTCGGACAAGGCAAACCATTCTGTTTCAACAGTGCCTTGACTTCAGCAGAAACAATTTTCATCAGATTCATGCTGTTTCCTCCTTATGCACGAACACGTGCTCCAGGCAAGCGGTTCCTTTCCCCCTGTCTGTCGCACCAAAAAACGCACCGGGATGCGATAGATTTCCCGGCGCGTAATTTTCAAAGTTTCCCCGTCCCGCACACGCGGAACGGTATGATCAGCGGACACAAACAGCGCCGCGGAATCACCGTAATTCCCTCCCCTCAAAACATCCGCACCGCACGGACTGAATGTTCGTTGCCCTTGCTGCTGCCGTGCTGGCTGCCAGCGGCGAAATACTGAGGCCACGCGCTGTAGCTGTAGAGCTCAGAAGAAGACCAATACCAACTGTCCGAGAAGCCGCCCAACCCCTGCCTCTTCAGATTGGTGTACATTAGATTTAACTCGTCCTTGCTCGGCAGAAACCAGTCATCATAGCCGCCGTAACTGTACTCCTTGCAGGCCCGCGCCGCGGGATGTTCATGGCCATGGTCAAGCACGGTCAGTGCGGCTGTGTTTGCGGCACCGGTACCTATTGCCGTTTCGGTACCGCAAAAATAAGAAGAATAGGAATTTTCTGCTCCGCCCCACCGGTATGTGCCCAAGTCTGCGGGCGCGGCTTCAAGGTAGTAGTAAGTAACGCCGCCAGAAATGAATCCGGTGTCGTCAACATAGAAAAGTATCCCCCCCGCCGGGCCGGTATCACCCACATCCAAGCGCTCGCCATTTGACAGTGTGCTTGTCAATGATAACTCTGACATATCCCCCTCGACCAGCCCGTTCATCGCGGTTACCTTGTAGTAGTACGTCGTGTCCGCTGAAAGCCCAGTGTCAATGTGTGATGTTCGTGTAGTTGCTGCCGATATGGCGTTGTATTGCCCTGAAGAGTTTTCGGCGCGGTACACATGGTACGAATTCGCCATTGGTACCGCATCCCACGAGAGTAAGATGCTGTCTGAAGAGAGCGCCATTACCTTCAGGTGCAAGGGAAAGGCGGGAATTCTTGTTGCCGCGGAAACATACTTTGACAAGCGCCCTTCCCCTAATGGAGTTACTATGCTTACTTTGTAATAACAGGTCGTATTTGCGGAAAGCCCCGTGTCAGTATACGAGCCATTTTGAGTAGTGCCTATATTGCTGACACTGCCGGTGTTCATCGATACGCGATATATCTTGTACGATAGCGCCCAAGACACGGTATTCCAAGAGACAAGAATGCTGTTGACTGATTGCACCGTTGCCGTTACTCCGGTTGGTGGGGAAGCCATATTGACCCATACCGCCGCACCGCTTTCTCTTGCGTAGGTTCCCGCGCCGCCCTCGGAAAAATACTTATCACATAAGTCTCCCGGAAAGGGAGATGCCGTGCTGAATCCCCATGACTCGATAGCGCTTCCCGCCGCGAAGGTAACTTTGGTCAGCCCGGTACAGCCATCGAATGCGTAACTGCCGATGAAGGTTACATTGCCTGGAATCGTAACCTCGGTCAGTTCCGTGCAGCCGGATAGCATATAACTGCCAATGCTCGTAAGGGTCTGGGGCAGCACAATGCCTTTGAGGTACGCATTGTCCTTTACAATGTTCAGTTTGTTTGCGCTTGGGGAAACAGCGCCGCTCAACGAATTTTCCTTCGCGGAACAGGCGCTCAGGTCAAGCGTGACATATTTCCCTGCGTTACGCACCATAATGTCTATGCGCGCCCAGACTCCCAAAGCGTCCGCGTCTTCGGTGTCGATAACAGTGGATGCGGCAAGCGGCACCGTATGCGGCGTGTCGGGGGTGTTGGCCGGGAGCGCGTCAAGATAGGCGCTAAGGCTCGCGGTTTCCACTCCCTTAGGGAGCGGATTTCCGGGCTGTTCGCAGCCAATGAAAAGCAAAGCGAGAGCGAGGAACAGCGCTCCAAACATGGCAGCCATTGCCTTCTTATGGAACCACGGTTCCATAGGGCCAAAAAACAATATGATCATAAAAACTCCTTGCAAGTTTTCCCTCCTCAAAACGCCCGTATCGCCCGAACTAAATACGCACTGTTCTTAGCAGCGACGTTATAGCTGCCATAACTGAAATACCAATACAAAGCGTAGCCATCGTCGGAGTCGTACACTGATGAAGACCAGTACTGATTGTTGGAAAAATCACCGATTCCCTGCTGCTTCAGATGAGTGTACATTAGGTTTAATTCATCTATGCTTGGCAAAAACCAGTCATCGCAGCCGCCGTAACTGTACTCCTCGCAGGCCCGCGCCGCAGGATGTTCATGGCCGTGACCAGCCGCTGTCAGTGTCTTCGTGTTTACTGCCCCCTCACCGACTGCCGTCCCAGCAGCACACGAATAATAACTTCCACCCCACTGGTATGTGCCTGGTAAGTCCGCTGGGGCGGCCTCGAGGTAGTAGTAAGTAACGCCGCCAGAAATGAATCCGGTGTCGTCAACATAGAAAAGTATCCCCCCCGCCGGACCGGTATCACCCACATCTACGCGCTTACCACTTTGCAGTGTACTTTCCGATATATACTCCGACAGGTTCCCCTCGACCAGCCCGTTCATTGCGCTTACCTTATAGTAGTACGGCGTGTCCGCTGCAAGCCCTATGTCGATGTATGATGTCCGTGCAGTTTGGAGGATAGTCTCGTATGTTCCTTCGGGGCTATCAGCACGGTACACCAAGTACGAATTCGTCGTTGGTACCGCATCCCACGAGAGTAAGAGTCTGCTCGAAGACAACGCCATTGTCTTTAGGTTGACGGGAACGGTAGGTGTTTTTGTTGCCGCGGAAACAGACTCCGAGAGGCGGCTTTCCCCTATGGCGCTTACTCTGCTCACTTTGTAATAATAGGTCGTATTTGCGGAAAGCCCCGTGTCAGTATACGATCCAGATGACAAGGAGTCATTTGGAGTGGCGCCAATATTACTGACGCTGCCGGTACTTATCGATACGCGATATATCTTGTACGATAGCGCCCATGAGACGGTATCCCACGAGACAAGAATGCTGTTAACTGATTGCACCGTTGCCGTCACACCGGTTGGCGGAGCAGCCATATTGGTCCACGCATTTTCACCAGATTCACGTATGTAGGTTCCCTCTCCGCCTTCTGAAACATACTTGGCGCGCAAGTCACCCGGAAAGGGGGAGACCACACTAACACTGGAACTCCAATTCCATGAATCGATAGTGCTGCCTGCCGCGAAGGTAACTTTGGTCAGTGCCGTGCAGCCGTCGAATGCGTAACTATCGATAGAGGTGACACTGCCAGGTATTGTGACCTCGGTTAAAGCAGCACACTGATAAAACGTGTAACTGCCGATATTTGTCAGGGTTTTGGGCAGTATCATGCCTTTGAGATACTCATTGTCCTTCACAACGTTTAGTTTGTTTTCGGCAGGATTAGACGCGCCGCTCAACGAATTCTCTTTCGCGGCACAAGAGCTCAAGTCAAGCGAGACATATTTTTCGGCGTCACGCACCATATTATTAATGCGCGCCCATACTCCCAAATCATCCGTGTCTTCAGTGTCGATGACGGTGGACGCGGCAAGCCGCACCGTATGCGGCGTGTCGGGGGTGTTGGACGGGAGCGCCTCAAGATAGGCGCCAAGATTCGCGGTTTCCACCCCCTTAGGGAGCGGATTTTCTGGCTGCTCACAGCCAACGAAAAGCAAAGCGAGCGCGAGGAACAGCGCTCCAAACATGGCAGCCATTGCCTTCTTATGGAACCACGGTTCCATAGGGCCAAAAAACAATATGATCATAAAAACTCCTTGCAAGTTTTACCTCGTTGCGGAGGGGATTTCATCTTTCTTGACCTTGTATCCCACCATAAACAGGGCCGCTTCAAGCGCCCAAAAGCGATGGTCTTTGAAAGGTTTTGTGTTAAACTGTGATGACGGAAGCGTCTTATCCAACACCGCTTCGAGAATCCAACTTGCCTGAACAGTAAGACGAAGACGATCTCGTTTCCCTTCGCGGCTATTGAATTTTAAGAATTGGTAATGTCCTTTGCTCGGATTGCGGGTGTCATGCTTGTCACCCCTCTTGTCATCATAGACAAAGGCCAATTCTGAGGGAACAAATTCTTGTTCAGTCTCCTCGCAGAAATGCCGCACCAGCCAGCACAGGGCAGCCCCCACTCTGCTGTCGTACATGAGGAAGTTATCGATCAAAAGTGAGTAGATCTTGATCAAGCCGGAATTGGCACGAATCCCCGACAGATCCTTTTCGGTATCGAAGGATAACGGATTGAGTTCCTGCTTCGCCTTCTCCAATCGGGATATAAGACTGGCGCGATCTTTCAGATTAGCAGGATCGCCGTTGTTGATATTACCCCACGCAAGAATATTGTGACAAATATTTGCCAGTTCTTCCGTGTCGTCCTTCTCAAGAGCGTTCTTTAAGTCCTTGGAAAAGTTATTAAGGCATTCTTGGGTTGCTTCAAAATTTTTTCCCTTAAAGAGATACTGATCCACTGCATCCGCGAGAGAAGAAAACGTATAACAGTGGTTTTTTTCTCGCCGATGAGAATATGAATGCGGAAAAGGCGCCTTTTCCGCATCGAGCCGTTTCGACATCCAGTCGATGAAGTCTTTCACGACCGGAAGGTTCAGATACTGATCTCGTGTCATAGTTTCCTCCTTATGCACGAACACGTGCTCCAGGCAAGCGGTTCCTTTCCCCCTGTCTGTCGCACTCAAAAACGCACCGGGATGCGATAGATTTCCCGGCGCGTAATTTTCAAAGTTTCCCCGTCCCGCATACGCGGAACGGTATGATAAGCGGACACCAACAGCGCCGCGGAATCACCGTAATTCCCTCCCCCTCAAAACATCCGCGCGGCACGAACTAAAAGTGAATCGTTCTTGAATTCGACGGTGTGATGGTTATCATTGTCGAAATTTGGGGCGCTATCGTCGAAGTACTGACCCCATGCAGCACCGTTGCCATCTTCAGAAGAAGACCAATAATCACTATCGGAAAAACCGCCGAGTCCCTTCTTCTTAAGGTTTGTGTACATCAGGTTCAGTTCATCCCAGCTTGGTAGAAACCAGTCGCTGTAGCCGCCAAACGTGTAGTTCGTACAAGCCTTCGCCGCAAGGTGTAAACCGGAACCATAATCAGTCGTGCCGTGATCATGCGACGCCAGTACCGCTGTGTTCTCCGCCCCTGTCCCAATGGCCATTCCGGTACTACAAGATGCGTCGTATCCACCCCACTGGTATGTGCCCGGTAAGTCCGCAGGCGCGGCCTCAAGGTAATGCCAAATAACGCCGTTCGAGATAAAACCCGCCCTATCCATATAGAATATGGTACCTCCCGCAGGACCAGTATCCCCAACCTTGTACTTCAGCATCTTCACATCCAACTGATCAAAATAGATCGCGCGGACCTTCGCTACGTTGAGATAGCGTGTGTTCAGTAGTTCGATAATATCCTGTTTCAGCCGGTCCTGGTTTTTGACCCGAAGTTCCGCCGCGGTTTTGCTGCGAAAGTAACCGCGGACGAAGTCGCGTAACTCTTCGGTACGGGACGTCAGTTCCGTATTCGACATACTGTCATTCAAATCGTATGCTATGCGCATATCGACCACCACGGAGTACGGAATTTCGTCCTTCGTCCAGGTACGCACTGGCGGCGAGCCGAGATTCTTGGTCGAGTACTTTGGCTTTGTACAAGACTTCTGCTGCCCGGGCATACGCTCGCTCCGGCCGACCTGATCGGTCGTTGCGCAGGAGCCGGCGGTGGAGAAGAGCGCGGCAAGCGCCCAGAGCGCGAGCGCGGAGCAAATAGGCCTTCTCATGATGCCTCCAATTTTTGACGTGCCATTGCGAGGAGTTCTTTTGCCTTGTCGTCGTTCGGGGCAATGCGCAAGCAGGATTCCAAATCGGCGATGGCTTGAGCGAGGCTGCCTTTGCATGCATAGGTGAGTCCGCGGATGCGATAAACACTGGCATCATTCGGGGCAAGTCTGATAGCCTCGCTGTAATCCGCGATGGCCTGATCGTAATCGTCTTTGTTTGCGTGGGCAATGCCGCGGTTGTGATAAACCCTGGCATCATTCGGATTAAGCCTGATCGATTCGTTGTAATCCGCGATGGCCTGATCGTAATCGTCTTTGTTTGCGTGGGCGATGCCGCGGTTGTGATAGATCCCGGCATCATCGGGGTTGAGTCTGATAGCCTCGCTGTAGTCCGCGATGGCCTGATCGTAGTCGCTTTTGTCCGCATAAATGATGCCGCGGATGTAATAAGCATCAGCATTATTCGGAGCGAGTCTGATCGCCTCGCTATAATCCGCGATGGCCTTGTCGTAATCACCTTTTCTTACATAGGCACTGCCGCGGTCGAAATAAGCGTCAGCATTATTCGGATCAAGTCTGATCGCCTCGCTGTAGTCCGCGATGGCTTTGTCGTAATCACCTTTTCTTTCGTAGGAATCCCCACGGCTGTAATAAGCGTCAGCATTATTCGGAGCGAGTCTGATCGCCTCGCTGTAGTCCGCAATGGCCTTGTCGTAATCGCCTTTGTTGAAGTAAGCATTGCCGCGGTTGTGATAGATCCCGGCATCATCGGGGTTGAGTCTGATAGCCTCGCTGTAATCCGCAATGGCTTTGTCGAAATCACCTTTGTTAGCATAAGCGATGCCGCGGTTGTGATAGGAATCTCTGGAAAGGAAATCCCCGATGACCATATCTTTCGCAAATCTAATAGCCTCTGTGTAATCCGCGATAGCCCGATCGTAATCGCCTCTATTTGCGTAGGCTATACCACGGTTACTATAAGCCAAAAGCGAATTCCATTTTGCATCCTTCGGGAAGAGTCTGATCGCCTCGCTGTAATCCGCGATGGCCTTGTCGTAATCGCCTTTGTTTGCATAAGCGATGCCGCGGCTGTAATAAGCGTCAGCATTATTCGGAGTGAGCCTGATCGCCTCGTCGTAATCCGCGATGGCCCGATCGACATCTCCTTTGTTGGCGTAGACCTTGCCGCGGCTGAAATAAGCGTCGGCATTATTCGGAGTGAGCCTGATCGCCTCGTCGTAATCCGCGATAGCCCGATCGACATCTCCTTTGTTGGCGTAGACCTTGCCGCGCTGGTGATAAGCGGGAGCATAAATCGGGACAAGTCTGATCACCTCGTCGTAATCCGCGATGGCCCGATCGTAAGTACCTTTGTTTTTGTATTCAGAATCGCCTTTTATTTCGTAGGCGAGTCCACGCATAAAGTAGGAAAAAGCATAATCCGGGGCGATCTTGATAGCACGGTTAAGATCCCTGAATGCACGTTTGAATTTTCTTTTGCCTACATAGGCCATCCCCCTGCAAGAATAGGAACGGGCATATTTCGGCGCGAGTTTTATTGCCCGATTGTAGTCTGCAATCGCCAGATCATAGTTACCTTTACCGCGGTAGGCATCGCCGCGGTTACAATAGACATCGGCATCTTTTGGATCGAGTCTGATTGCTATACTGTAATCCACGATAGCACTGTCATAGTCACCTGTGTTATAATAAGCATTGCCGCGGTTTTGATAGGCAACGGCAGCAGTTGGGTCGAGCCTGACCGCCTCGTCGTAATCCGCAATGGCTTTGTCATAGTCGCCTTTGTTAAAGTAGATGCCGCCGCGGTTCTTATAAGCGAGCGCAAGGTTCGGATCAAGCAGAATGGCTTTTGTGTAATCGGAGATAGCCTGCTCATTCTCGCCTTTGAAAGCATAAGCGGCCCCCCGGTTGTAATAGGCTGTGGCATAGTTTGGGGCTATGTTGATGGCCTGATTGTAGTCGCCGATGGCCCGATCGAAGTCGAGTTGATATGCGTAACAAGCGCCGCGGTTGCTATACGCCATGGCGTCATGCGGGTCGAGGCCGACAGCAATGTTATGATCCGCGAGGGCTTTGTCGTTGCTGCCGGTGTAGGCATACGCGGCGCCGCGGTTGCTATACGCCATGGCCAGCCCCGGAGCAAGTTTTATAGCACGGCTGAAATTTCTTTTGGCCCGATAGTAGTTGCCTTTGTATGCGTTGACAACGCCCCGGCTGACCGCGAGATCGGCCTCATTCGGCGTAGGACGAATCCCTTCAGAAAATTCCCCTATCGCCTGGTTCCGGAGACAGGCCACGTAACGCGCCTGCTCAAGAGAAGATTTTTTGCCCCCAAAAAAGAGCCAGAGAATCCAGAAAAACCATAACAAAACAGGGACCACCCATGCTGCCCAGTCGAGAAAGAGTATGGATGCCTCTATGCCGAATAAGGTGTCTATTAGGATAGAAAGACCAATTTCTCCCAGAACAATTACAAGCCCCGCGACGAACGTGCGGGCTATAAACCGCAAAATCTCCTTCATTTGCGACTCCTCACCTGTTGTCCCTATACCAGTCATAGATGGAATAGGGGCCGTTGTAAATGCCGCCTGCCCATGTCCCCTTGCACGTTCTATCGTGTCTGCCCCAACAATCCTCGTGGATAATGACATACCCCGATGAGGGAAACCCGACAATGTTTCCATTTTTTGCTTCGATCCGATAGCGTTTTCCCCTACTGGAAACCGTATGACCGGGACCTTTTTTCAACAGCAGTTCGTATACTGCGTCGAAAGTGATACTGTTGTTCGTATCCTTTGTCGGAAGTGTAGCGCCGAAACCAACGCTTGCAAGTTTTTGGTCGGGCTTGTCTTGTACGACATAAGGCTTGTCCTTTGGAAAAAAGCCATAGTCAGACAAGCGCTTCCGCGCAATCTGCCGTTCCTGCTCGGTGAACAGATCCTTCCATGCATCTTCGAGAATGATATTCTCCATGGCAAGATCGAGCCGCTTCATTTCCCAGAGTGTGGTAAACCCCGCAGGGAGTTGCAGCTTGTGAAGCAACGTTTTGATCGCAGTGACCGCATTGGTATCTGCGATCATCCCCATAAGGATTTTTGGTGTGTATCCAAGAGCCTTCATCTCTTGAATCGCCTTTGTGACTCTTTGCGCAAAGGCTTGTTCAATGTTTGCGTCCATATACGCCTCCAAATTTGGCCTGTCTTTCGACAGGAAATATGCAGCGGCACCACGTGCCGCTTTTTGTTTTCGTCCGCACACCTTGAGCTGCGAACCGCTCCCATCACCTTTTTTGTCGTATCACCTCCTTTCCCCCTCCCTCAAAACATCCGCGCGGCACGAACCCGATACGCAGAGCCCTTGTAGCCGCTGTACTGAGTACCATTGCCGAAACTTTGAACCCATGTAGTATCGGATATCTCGGAGGAAGACCAGTAATAATCATTTACAAAGCCGCCCAACCCCAGCTTCTTCAGATTGGTGTACATCTGATTCAGTTCGTCCTTGCTCGGCAGGAACCAATCATCGTAACTGTCGTACTCGTATTCCGCACAGGCCTGTGCCGCGGGATGGGTGTGGCCGTGATCACTCGCGGTCAGCGCCGCCGTGTTTGCCGCGCCCGTACCGATTGCGGTTTCGGTACTGCAAAAGGTCCCATATCCGCCCCACTGGTATGTGCCCGACAGATCCGCCGGCGCTGCCTCGAGGTAATGGTAAGTAACACCGTCGAAAACAAAGCCGGTGGCATCCGCATAACATATCAATCCCCCCGCAGGACCGGTATCGCCTGTGCTATACAGCAAGGTCTTTGCTGATACATACTCCGGCTGGCTGCTTTCCAAATCACCGTTTAGTGCGCTTACCTTGTAGTAGTATGTTGTATCTACTGAAAGATCAGAGTCGTCAGTATACGATGCCGTCTGACTTGTTCCAATGCTATTGTAAGTATCTTCGGCACTCTCCGCACGGTACACCTTGTACGAGTCAGCCTCTGACACCGCGTTCCATGAGAGCACTATGCTGTGTGAGGAGAGCGCCATTGCGTTCAGGTTCGCGGGTACGGCGGGAATTCTTGTTGCCGCGGAACCATAAGATGACAGACGGCCTTCGCCTGCGGCACTGACTATACTCACTTTGTAATAATAGGTCGTGTTTACGGAAAGGCCGGTGTCAACATACGAATCGTTTTGGGTTGTATGAATGATACTGTAGGCGCCGCCGGTGCTTGCGGAGGCCCGGTATATCTTGTACGATTCCGCCCACGAGACCGTATCCCACGAGACCCGAATGCTGCTGACGGTTTGCGCCGCTGCCGTTACACCGGTTGGCGGAGCGGCCATATTGGTCCATGTTGATGCACCTGCCTCTCGTCGGTAGGTTCCCGCGCCGCCTCCGGATTCGGAAAAATACTGATCACGTAAATCGCCGGGGAAAGACGAAGTATAAGAAAAATTTGAAGAGTTTATGGCGCTTCCCGCCGCAAAGGTAACTATAGTCAGATTTGTGCAGCCATCGAAGGCGTAATTATCGATTTTGGTTACGCTGCCTGGTATCGTTACTTCGCTCAGTCCCGTGCAGCCAAAAAAGGTGTAACTGCCAATGCTCTTAAGATTTTGGGGAAGGACAATGCCTTTGACATATACATTATCCTTCACGATATTCATTTTGTTTGCTGTAGGATTAGACGCGCCGCTCACCGCGTATTGGGATGCGTAACAGGCGCCGAGATCAAGCGTGACATATCTTTGGGCATCTCGTACTGCGCTGTCAATGGAAGCCCATACCCCCAACGCTAACTCGCTCGTATCTTCCGTGTTGATGATGGTCGACGCGGACGCGGCAAGACGCACCGTGTGCGGCGTCTCGGGGGTGTTGGCCGCGAGGGCGCGAAGATATGCGTCAAGGTGCGCGGTATCAACCCGCATAGTGGCGCCGACCGCCTCGCTTGGCGCGCTGGTCCCCCCGGCGTTTTTTGCCTTTATCCAGACGTAGTAGGTTTTTCCGTCATTTTCCAGGTCGGAAATGACGGCGCTGCATTCGGCGGTGTCGTTACCCCGCTTTCCGGCGGCGCTGTTTTCGGCAGCGGCCCACACTTCGTAGGAGTCCGCTCCCGCGACCGGCTCCCATTCCGCGCTTATATAGCCGTCTCCGACGCTGAGTGCCGGCGCGTCCGGCGCACCGGGAGCCGGGGTTGCCGCGATATCGCAGGCCCCGAAAAGAAAGGACAGCGCCGCCCCGCAGCGGACGGCGAGCGCGCGGAGGACCCCCCGTTTCACGCCATATTTTGCATCCCGGGGGGGGGGGCAACTCGATTCATTTGCTGCCCTGACATTGGAGATTTTCGAGAAAATGCCCGCCGCGCCGCCCCCGCGAGAGGAGCCGCGAGACCCGCCGCGAGCGCGGCCAGGAAAGCGCCGCCTGCCGCAAGGCGGAGGGCGCCGGCAGTCCGAAGGACCGCATCAGATAGTGCCGCGGCAACTAGTGCCGCTGGAGAAAATGATTTTTTCATATTGGGAGTTTAGCGTATTTTGGGGGGAAAGTCAAGGGAGTGGGTGGGGAGTGGAGCGCGGCGCGGCGCGCCGCGGAGTCGCGGCGTGAGCGAGTGAGGGCCGCTTGGGTGGGTGGAAAGTGGACGGTGGACGCTGGAGGGAGTTGTGCGAAAGTCTTTCGTGGTACTACCAGCATGCCGGTAGTACGAGAGACTCGCGAACCGCTCCCTCCACTTTCCACCGTCCACCGTCCACGCCTTGCCCTCCGCTCATTCCCCCGCCCCCGCATCACGCCCAAGTCCCAATTCCCAAAAGCGCCACGCAATGCTCACTCGTCCGCGCCGTCCCCTCGCATTGCGCCGCCCGCCCCCCTTGCATTCCGGCCGCCTCCCGCGCTACACTGTTCCCATGTTTGAAACCCTTAGCGCAAAGGTGCAGGACGCGCTCCGCTTCGTCACGGGGAAGTCCAAAATAACCGAAAAAAACATTGACGACGCGGTGGAAGCGATCAAGATCGCGCTCCTCGACGCGGATGTGAACCTGCGGGTCGTGCGCCGCTTTGTCAACGCGGCGGCGGAGGAGGCGCGGGGCGAGCGGGTGCTCCGTGCGGTCGATCCGGGGCAGCAGTTCATCAAGATCGTACACGACAAACTCGCGGGCTTTTTGGGGGAGGGGGAAGCGGGGCTCGTTCTGCGCGGCCCGGACACCCTGTCCACTATCCTCATGCTGGGGCTGCAGGGTTCAGGCAAGACGACGACCGCCGCGAAACTGGCGCTGCGCCTCCGCAAGGAGGGCCGCAAGCCCCTGCTCGCCGCCTGCGACCTTATCCGCCCCGCCGCGGTAGAGCAGCTCGCGATCCTGGGCGCGGCGGTCAACATCCCCGTGTATAAAGAGGATGGCGCCAAAGACCCCCTCAAGGTCTACCGCGGCGCGTTCCTCTGGGCGCAGCGTAACCTGATCGACACCATCATCGTGGATACGACGGGCCGGCTCCAGATCGACGAAGGCATGATGGCCGAACTCGAGGCCCTGCGGGACGCGGCCAGGCCGGACGAGCGCCTCCTCGTCGCGGACGCGATGACGGGCCAACTCGCCGCCGATATCGCGAAGACCTTCAACGAGCGCATAGGGCTTTCCGGCGTCATCCTCAGCAAGTTTGACAGTGACACGCGGGGGGGGGCCGCGCTCTCGATCAAAACGGTGACGGGCCGTCCGGTCAAGTTTGTGGGGACCGGCGAAAAGCCGGAGGACCTCGAGCCCTTTCACCCTGAGCGCATAGCGGGCCGCATCCTCGGCATGGGGGATGTGGTCAGCCTGGTGGAAAAAGCGCAGGAGGTCATCTCGCGGCAGGAAGCGCTCGAACTGCAAAAGAAGATGGCCAAGGAAACCCTCACGCTCGAGGACTGGCTTTCCCAACTGCGCGCAATGAAAAAAATGGGCTCCCTCCAGAAGGTGCTCGAGATGATCCCCGGTATGCAGGGGCAGATTTCCGAGGAGGACCTCGAAAAAGAGGACCTCGGCAAGCAGGAGGCGATCCTCTCATCCATGACGCGCAAGGAGCGCGCCAACTACCTGATCATCGGCCCCTCCCGCAGGGCGCGCATCGCGAAGGGCTCCGGCACCTCCGTGGCCGAGGTGGCGCGCCTGCTCAAGCAGTTCGAGAAGACCCGCGGCATGATGAAAAAGATGGCCAAGAGCGGCCGTATGCCGCCCCAACTGCAGGCGCGGTAGGAGGAGCGTCCGGGAAAATGCCGCGCTTGTGCGCCCTTATGGGGCAGGGGACGGACGGGGAAAATGACGCGGCCGTCACCTGCCCACACACCACGCCCCCACTCCCCTCCCAAAAAAAATTTCATTTTTTTTACTTTTTTTCTTGACTTTCTGGAACAGATGGATTATAATACCCTATATGGAAACATTTCCATAACGGATTGTTCCCTAATTTGGAAACATTTCCAATAAAACAAGGCGGTAAGGGAGGATTGCATGACAGAACCGTACACGATTGAAAAGGCAAACGACTATATCCGGGAACACGCGGGCCGGGTAAATCCGCGTTACAAGGGCGCGTTTCACTTCGCGCCGCCTGTGGGCTGGATCAACGACCCCAACGGGCTCTGCTTCTTCCGGGGGCGGTATCACCTCTTCTACCAGTACCACCCCTACGGCACGGCCTGGGGCCCCATGCACTGGGGCCATGCGCAAAGCGCGGACCTGCTCTCCTGGGAACACCTTCCCGTGGCCCTGGCCCCGGACCGGGACTACGACTCGTTCGGCTGTTTTTCCGGCAGCGCGATTCAAAAAGATGACCGCCTGTTCATTTTGTATACCGGCGTTCAAAAAGATGACTCGTGTTCAAATGCGGGGAATGAAATCCAGCAGCAGTGCCTGGCCTGGAGTGACGACGGCGTCACCTTTACCAAAGCGCCGGAGAACCCGGTGATCCCCGCGTCGGCCCTGCCCGCCGGCTTTGACGCGGCCAACTTTCGGGACCCGAAGGTCTGGGAGGAAGGCGGGCGCTTTCACTGCGTCGCTGCCGCCGCGGATGGGGCGGGGCAGGGGCGCATACTGCGCTATTCCTCGAAAGACCTGCTGCATTGGGAGTACGCCGGGGATTACGTCCGGGGGCTGGAACGCTTTAGGGGTATCTGGGAATGCCCGGACGTGTTTCCGCTTGACGGCGCCGCCTGCCTGCTCCTCTCGGTGATGAATCCGCCGGCCGGCGGCGTCCTGCCGGCGGGCCGGCCCGGAACGCTCTGGGGACTCGCGCCGCTTGAAACGCCCGCAGACCTGGACTGTCCATCCATCAACATAAACCCCTTTGACGCCCTTGACGCGGGCTTCGACCTCTACGCCCCGCAGACCTTTGCCGCGCCCGACGGGCGGCGGCTGCTCTTCGCCTGGGCTCACCTCTGGGGGGGAAACGAAACCCTGGAGCGGCACGGCTGGATGGGGAGCATGTGCCTGCCGAGGGAACTCAGAGCGCGGGAGGGCCGCCTCTTGCAGAACCCGGTACGGGAAATCGAGGCGCGTCTGGAGCCGCTTGAGGAGTTTGCCGACCCGCGGCCGGAGGGTGGCATGGCGCTCGAGACGTGCCCCCTCATGGCGATAACGCTGGAGGCGGAGGCCGGCGGGGACGGCATCCTTGCGCTGGACTTTTTTTGCGCCGGGGAAGAGCGCCTCAGTCTGCGCTACAGCGCGGCGGAGGGCGCCTTCTGTTTCGACCGGAGCGCGGCCGGCCTCCCCGCGAAGGACTTGCCGCCAGGTGACCTGCTCCGTGTGATCCCCTACCGCGCGCCGGCGGGCCGGCTGCGTCTGCGGGCCTTCATCGACCATGCGCAACTGGAGATTTTTGTGGGAGACGGGGAGCTGGTTTTCAGTTCCCTGATTTTCCCGAAACGTGCGGGATATGAACACCGCCTGCGCTGCGGCGGGGCGGCTCATATCATCACTTTGAAAACGTTTGTGATTAAGGAGCGGGTATGAATAGTGATGATATGAACAGACTACAGCAGCGGCGCTTCGCCATTTTCAAAAGTGTTCTCTCCCGAGAGGGGACGCACACGGGATTCCAGCGTATATATCTGCGGGATGTTAAACCGCTCTATATGCCTGGAAACCTCACGCCAGACTGTCTCGCAGATGACCACCTCACCGTACAACGCCTCCAAAAGACCGAGATGGTCAATCAGCGCGAGGGAAATGAGCGGTCCCGCGTCGGAAACAACGACCATACACTAAACTGCCACCGCAGATTGGACTTCGCGTCTGTGCGTTTCGATTTTGGCGACATCGGCCATAACATCCTCGTAGGTGAGGAGAGAGATGGGGATTTCGTATTTGCCCAAAAAAACATCGAAATCCAGGCGGTTCATACCGGCTATTTGCGCGGCCAGCCCAATGGAGCATTTTTCGGTCAGATAAAGCCCTACCGCGAGGCTGCGGCGCAGTTCCTGTTCCAGGTTCGGAATTCCCAGCACCCGCTTCGGCAGAGTTACATCCAGTTGTATTTGCTTCTCTACCGGAAGGTTTGCCATTTCTTGTATCGTATTCATACCCTCAAGCATACGGCTTGCGGGGAAAAGTGTCAAGAGAAGGAGAAAGTATGATGAAGAAAAAATCTTTCGTGCTAATGACGATGCTGGCGCTGGCGGTGTTAGGCTGCCCCAGCCCGAGTGACCCCCCTGCTGCGCCTGAGGCGCCGGCAATGCCCGCGGTAACCCCTGGGGTCCTGTCCCTTGAGGTGAGTTGGGATGCGGTGACCGGCGCGGCGGCTTACGAGGTCTGGTACGGTACCGGCCCTGACTCCGCAGGCGCGTCTCAATTCGGGGGCGATACAAGCGAAACGAGCGTCAGCATCAGCGGCCTCGAAAGCGGGACCACCTACTATGTGTGGGTGAAGGCGAAGAACAGCGCGGGCACGAGCGCCTTCAGCCCCGCCGCGAGCGGCGTCCCCCAGAGCGGCGCATCTTCGTCCCCGCCCGAAAGGGCGGCTATCGCAGACGTGAGTATCGACCTTGCGGCCCCGGTTGCGCCGCGCGCGCTTGACACGGACATCGGCACGGTGACGGGCACAGCGGGTACCTCGATCACCTGGTACGACAGTCCCACGGGCGGGAGCATAGCGGCCGGCAGCGCCGCGTACGGTACCACCTACCGCGCGGCAGTCGTCCTGACGGCTGACCCGAACCACCACTTCAGCGGCCTGACCGCGGCGAATGTGACCGCCGCGAATGCTGACGCGGACTATGACACCAGCCCCTTCACGGACGGCAAAAAGGTGACACTGAGCGAAAGCGGTACCGTGGCAACCATCGAACTGGTGTTTCCCAAGACAGTGCCAGGCGGCGAGGCCGGTCTCAACATCATCTTCAGCATAGAAGACGATCCCCTTGCAGGCTTCCCGGCGGAGACGCCCACGATCTATCGAAGCGGCGATGACGCAACGGACAACAAGAAAACCCTCACCGTCACCCTGACGGGGACCTACGCAAGTTACGCCTGGTATGTGGACGGGACGGCGCTGGCGGATACGGACAACTCGGTCACCATCGACGCGGAGGACTACGCGGCGCGGACTCATACGCTCACGGTCATTGTGAGCAAAGACGGGGTGTTCTATTCGAAAGAATTTCGTTTCATCGTGCGGAATTAAAATCAGGAGGATAGCATGAAAACAACAAACCGTTCCCTTATTGGGATTGCTTTTTTGGCCGCGGCGCTTGCGGCGCTGCCGGGCGGGTGCGGCATGGAACCGAAGGCGGGGAACCGCCGCGGGAACGTGCTGCTTTCTTTCGTGGGGGTTTCGCGGCAGGCGGCGAGGACGCTTTTGCCTGCCGCGCCGGACGCGGGCGATTTGACCTGCGACCTGACCTTCACCAGTAACGGCTATGACACGGTGACGGTGAACAACTGGACAAGCGGGAACATCACGCTGGCGGCGGCGGAATGGAGTCTCGATGTGACGGCAAAACTTGCGGGGCTTACCGTGGGGACCGCATCCGCGCTGAGTGTTGTTATCAGCGAAGGGGAGACGGTCACCGTGCCGGTAACGCTTGCGCCGGTTACCGGAACCGGTACGGGCAATTTCCAGTACAGTGTGACGCTGCCGGAAGAGGTAAGCGCGGCGACGCTGAAACTGGCCTCGTACCCCGCGCCTGACGGCACGAGCGACCCCGCGCAGGTGGACCTGCTCGGCGTGACGGACGCGGACGGCAGCGCGCCGGGCATACAGGGCACAATCGAGGGCATCGCGGCGGGTTACTACACCCTCACCGTGACGATCACAAAGGGAGAGACTGCCGCGGCGGTATGTCTCGCGCACATCTACGGCGGGCTGACTACCGGCTACAGCGAAGCCTTTGACGACACACTGCTGACCAACGCGCCGGACGCGCCGGAAATTTTGGAAGTGAGCGCCGGCAGCAATACGCTCACGGTCAAGTGGGACGCGGTGTCAGGCGCGGCCAGTTACAGCGTGTGGTACAGCACCGGCGAGGACCCTTCTCAGGCGACACTCTGGGAAGACGGCATAAGCGGCTGCGAAAAACAGATCAGCGGCCTTGTCGGCAACACCGCTTACAACCTGTGGGTCAAGGCGGCGAATGCCTCAGGTGAGAGCCCCTGGAGTACCAGGTATTCCGGGGAGACCCTTCTCACGCCGCTCATGATTGTCTGGCACACTTCCAAAGAGGCCTTCGACGCTAACGCCGATCCAAACAAGTTTGATTATGTGTGGAGCGTTAAGGACGCGTACGAGGCGCAGTACGGCGGCCCTGGTTCCGTCACGGTAACAGCGGTGAACGCCTGGGATGACCAGCGGTCAACTTTACGAACGAAGGTCAACAACAATGAACCGGTTGACCTCGCATGGATGACAAAGTATTTCATCATGGAGTATCTCAACTTCGATCTGATACAGGATTTAAGCCCTTATCTGAATCCCGCCGCCTGCGGATTGTACGCGGGCCTGAGTCTTTCGTACACGTTCGACAATAAGATATACGCGGCAGGCGTTAAGATCGATCCGTATATGCTCTACTTCAACTGGGATCTGTTCAATGAAGCGGCGCTCAAGACACCCCGGCAATACTACGACGAGGGCAACTGGACCTGGGAAACCTTTGCCGCGCTCGCGCAGGAGCTCAGTTCCGGCAGCCAGTGGGGTTACGGCTGCTCCGATACCGAGTGGACGGTCTTTATGGCGATGAACGGGGTGCGCAGTTACTTTCCAAACAACATTACGCCCGGCGTGAATTACGATGTCATCTCGGACTTTTTTGACGACAAGGCGAAAGCCGCGCTCAGTTTTCTGCGGGAAGGCTACACCGCGTCCCCCGCATACTTCTATGCGGGTGATTATGATTACCTCGCTCAGTTCAAAGCCGGGAATATCGCAATGTCCTTCGCAAAAGGCTTCGAGGGATTCAGTACGCTGCGGGAAAACGAAGCGGATTTCGCGCTGGAGTTCGTGCCCCTGCCGGCGGGGCCTGACTGTGGGTCGATTTCTGGACTGGGGGACGATCCAGAGGGCTTCTGTATACCGAAGACGAGCGAAAATCCGGAGGGGGCCGCGGTCTTTATGCGCATGGCCGCGCAGAAGTACCTGGAACACCAGAACGAGATACTGCCCGGGGCAAACGACGCGATGATCCGCGCGGCCGCGTCAAAGAGCGTGTTTTCACCGCTGGAGCCCTTCTACGGCATCGCTAGCGACAATTTCTGGGACGCGAACTGGAAACTCCGGCAGTATGTACGCGATCCGGGCAGCACAGAGGGTACTATGGTTCTGGACACGCTCGTCAATGCGGCCAACGGTAATATAGTCGCGGGCAATCCGCTTCCCTTTTAGGAGCCGCTATGAAAAAACTGCTGCTGCCGGGAGCCGCGCTGCTGGTCATCCTTGGGTGCTATCCCCTTGAGCCGCTTGGTCAGGTGAGCGACCTGCGCATACTGTGGCACACTTCCCAGGGGGCCTTCGACGCTTCCGAGGACCCGAACAAGTTCGACTGGGTCTGGAGCGTTGCCGGCGCATTCGAGGCGCGCTATGGAACGAAGGTTGAAGTGATCGTCGAGGACGCCGAATGGGACGCCCAGCGCTGGAAACTTGCCGACCTGGTTACAAAGGGCGAGCGCTGCGATCTCGCGCTGATAGGCAAGTGGTTCCTGCTCGAATACCTGCAAAAAAACCTGTGCAGGGATATGAGCGGATTCATCAACCCGGATGACGGTGTTTTTTACCCAGGGGTAAGCCGTTACTTCAGCGCGGACGGCAAGGTCTACGGCGCGGGGGTCGGGATGCAGCCCCTGCTGCTCTACTACAACGCCGCGCTCTTCGAGGCAAAGGGTCGCGAGAGTCCGCGCGCCCTCTACGCGCGGGGCGCATGGAACTGGGATGCGTTCAGAAGCGCGGCGAAAGCGCTGAGCGGCAGCGGAACCTACGGCTTCGGATGGAATGATACGGACTGGATCCCCTTTCTTGCAAGCAACGGCGTAAGCGCGTTCAGCCTGGCGGATGTCAACAACCCCGCGGGCACCTACAAAATAGTCACCGGCTTTCAGGATGAAAGGGCAAAGGCCGCGCTCACTTTTATGCAGGGGCTCTACAGTGACGGCGCCGTTATCACCGACGGCTGGCTCGACGCGTTCAAGACCGGCGCCGCCGCGATGACCTTTGCGTGGAACGGCGATGCCTTCGCGGGCATGTCACCGGTCACCTTTGTCCCCCTGCCGGCGGGACCTGACGGCGGGTCGATTTCTGGACTGGGGGACGAACCGCAGGGCTTCTGCATGCCGGTGACCTGCCGCAACCCGCAGGCCGCCGCGGACTTTATGCGCATGTCCGCGGAAATGTACCTGAGTCACCTGGCGCAGGCGGATTCGGGCGATGACGCGCGGCTCCGCCGCGAGGCCGCGGCGAAGAGCGTGTTTTCACCGCTGGAGCCTTTCTACGGGATGCAGGGGTTTTGGGACGTTAACTGGACTATTCGCCAGGGGGTGCGCAAGAACAGTCCCTGGGAGTCGGGGGATCTGAATGCCGTGCTCGGCGCGGCGAACACGAGCGCGGCCGCGGGAAATCCGCTGGAGTTCGAGCAATGAAGCAAAGAGTATACGCAAGGGCGGCGCTCGCGGGGGCTCTGTTTTTGGCCTGCTGCGGGAGCGGCCCGCAGGCGAAAAAAAGGCTTGCGGACACACGGGTGACCATACTGTGGCACACGTCGAAGGCGGCCTACGAAGAGGCGCTGCGAAAGAACCCGAATGCCTTCGATGCGGTCTGGAGCGTCGTGCCGGCCTTCGAAAAAGAGTACGGCGGACGGGTAGAGGTGCTTGTGGTGGACTGGGGAAAACAGCGGGACACGCTCGTGTCGATGGTGCGGCATGGGGACTCCTGCGATCTCGCCGAGGCCAACGACCAAAACTTCCCGCTGTACCCGCTCAAGGGCATCGTGCGGCCGCTTGAGGGTCTTGTCAATCTTAATGAGGCCCCCTGGAACCCCGGCGTAAGCGCGGCTTTTACCTGGGGGGATACGGTCTACGGCGCGGGCGCGGAGGCGGCGCCTTTCATCCTGTGCTACAACAAGACGCTCTTCGAGGCGCGGGGGCAAAAGACCCCCCAGGCGTACTATGCGGAGGGCCGCTGGACCTGGGAGGCCTTCCGCGCCGCCGGCATAGCGCTGACGCGGCGGGACCAGGGGCTCTGGGGCTACGGGGCGCATGCGGCGGATTACCAGGTCTTCATCGCGGGCAACGGAGCCCAGGCGCCCCTCGCGGAGGGCCTGGACGCAAGCGGCTTCACGCGGCAGGGGGCGGTTTCCGCCGTGGCTGAAGCCGTGGCTGAAGCCGTGGCGTTTCTGCGGGCCGCCTACGCGGAGGATCGCTATGCGGACAGCGGCTGCTGGGGGGACCTCTCGGTGAGCCGTTTCAAAGAGGGGAAACTGGCCATGACCCTGGCCAGGGGGCTTGAGGGGCTCGAGGCGCTTAAGGGGGACTTTGAGATCGGGTGGGCGCCGCCGCCCCGGGGGCCGGGCGCGGCGGAGCACTCGACGCATGGGGTGGTGAAGGGCTGGTGCATACCGGTGACGGCATGGAACCCGAAGGGGGCCGCGGCCTTCATGACGCTCTCGGCGGCCCTGGCCCGCGCCCATGCCCTCGAGACGGGCGCGCGGCTCGCGGGGCCGGAGGACGCGGCCGCGCTCGATGCCCTGTCGCGCCGGGTGCGCTTTTCACCCATAGGCCTGGGGGACCTGTCGAAGTGCTGGGACGCGGATTGGGTCGTCGCGAGGGGGCTCCGCGAGGGGACGGCGGCGGCGGAATTTCTCGGTGTTGCGGACCGGCTTATCCGTGAGGGCCTCGCGGCGCTGCGGGAAGAGCATCGACGGGAGCAGGAAGCCTGGCGCCTCTACGGGGAAGCGCGTGAACGCGAAACGTCATGGGGGCGCTTTTTGGCCAAAAACGCCAGGCGCTGAAGGAGGAACCATCATCATGAATATGCATGCGTTGTCGTTTGCCGCGCTCTGCGCCGGCCTTGCCGCTTGCGCCGCGCTGCCGGACGGAGCCTCGCTCTCCTCCGTGGAAGCGAAGAGCCGGCAGGCGCATACCCCCTACCGGCTCTTCGCGAAGCCGCCTGCGCCGTCCACCTGGGTAGGCGACCTTATGCCCATGGGGAACGGTGACACGATAGAACTGTACTTTCTTGCGGACGAGCGGGACGGCCGGCCGGGGGGCTTTCATCCTATACACAAGTTTTCGACCGCCGACCTGCTCCACTACCGCTATGACGGCGAGGCTATCCCCTGGGCGCGCGATCCGGGCGAGCCGGACCTGGCGATCGGCACCGGCAGTGTCATCGTCATTAATGGGACCTGCCATGCGTTCTACACCGGACACAATCCCCGCAACTGGAACAGCCCCCGGCCGGTCGAGACCGTTATGCATGCCGTCAGCGCTGATTCAATCACCTTTACAAAAATAAAAGGCGACACCTTCCATGCCCCGCCCCGCTACGAGCAAAACGACTTCCGGGACCCCTTCGTTTTTTGGAATGCCCAGGCCGGCGAGTACTGGATGCTCATCGCGGCCCGCAAGACCTTCGGCAGGGGCGTCATCGCGGTTTTTCGTTCCGCCGACCTGTCCCACTGGACGCTCCGCGAGCCCCCGCTCTACGAGCCCTACACCGGCTGGATGCTCGAATGCCCTGACCTTTTCGAGATGGGGGGCCGCTGGTACCTCATCTATTCAGATATTGATGACCGCTATGCCCACTACGTAATGAGCGAGAGTCCCGCCGGCCCCTGGCACAGGCCCCCGGGGGACGACACCTTCGACGGCCAGGCCTTCTACGCGCCGAAGACCGCCGCTCTCGGGGGGAAGCGCTATCTTTTCGGGTGGATTCCCACGAAGGACGGGGAGCGTGATGAAAACGGGTACGGCTGGGGCGGGAATCTCGGGGCCCTGGAAATCCATCAAAATGATGATTATACCCTCTCGGTAAAAATGCCTGAGCCCTTCAGCGGGTACTTTAGCGAGACGCGGGAGCCCTTGCCCGCGTCCCTGATCGGCAACGCCTCGCTCGAGGGGGGCATTGCGCGGCTCTCAGGCGGGGCCAGGCCCGCGGGAGTGGACTTCGGCGAAACGCCCCCGAGCCTGCTCTTCGAGGCGGAGGTCACTTTCGGGGGGCTCTCGCGGGGAGCCGCCTTCGCGGTGGGCGCTCCCGGCAGCTGCGAGCGCTGGCTCGGGGTATCTCTCGATCCGGTGCGGAACCTGATCCGTTACGACAGCGTCCCGCTCGCCCGCATGAAGGGGGCCTCCCCGCGGATTGCGACCCCCTTCCCGTTCAGGCGCAACGTCCCTTTCAATCTAAAAGTGCTGATCGAGAAGGACATTCTTGTCATATATGTTGATGAAAAAAAGGCGCTCTCGAACCGCATCTACGCGATGCCGGGTGCTCATTTCGGCGTCTTCAGTCTGGGGGGGAAGGTAACTTTTTCGGACCTGCGCATGCGGGTGCCGGGCGGTAATTAGGAGGAACTATGCGAAGCGGTATAAAGCGCGCTTGCTGCGCGGCAGGTCTGCTGACGGCGGCCCTGGGGCTTAACGCCATCGATCTGGGGAGGGGCTTCTGGCTCGGGGCCGTAGTGCGGGCCGGAGGAGCCTTCGAGACGAACAAGGAGGGGGACGGCTACACTTCAGGCAAGACCTGGGAGTTCACCGACGGGGACCCGAAGTTTGAACTGGAGATAAAGCAGGACGGGGCTTACGGGGCCGTGTTCTGGTTCAATCAGTGGACGGGCTCGGGCGCGAGCGGGCGGCTCTGGCTCAATCTGGGACGTTTCAACATAAGCGCCGGGGGTATGGACGGCTTCAAGGTGGACCGTGTGCAGGAATTGTACACCGGATCGTTCAACGGCATCGAGGCCGCCTATAGCCCCGTGGATGGGCTCCGGTTCAGCGTATCCCTGCCCGCCTTCGAGTACTACGAGGACAACAGGCCCGCATCGTACTACGCGCTGGAAAACATGGTCTCGGAATCAACCCTGGGCGTAACGTATTGGCACAAGTGGTTCAATGTGAAGTTCGGCCTCCGCTTCAACGACACCGACAACGCGCCGGACGCGTACAGCCTGAAGGACACGACGACCATGAGATGCGTGTGGGAACTCGGCCTGGGGAATGTGCCCCGCCTCGACCTGGCCATGAACGGGGAGGCCTTCCGCATGAACGACCCGCTCCGCGCAAGCGCCAACTTTCACTTTAAGGCGCTCTACACGATCACCGAGGTCTTCAGGGCGGGCGCGTATGTCAACTACTCCCTGGCCGGAACCGGAAAGGCCTGGTCGGGCGCGGGGGACTGGGATTACGACGCCCGCTCTGATGTGCAGGTGCTGCCCTGGCTCGAAGTGCGGCCCTGGCGGCCCTTTGTTTGGACCTTTGAAACCGGGCCGAAACTGTCGTTCTTTGAAGGCTGGGCCGCCCGGGGCCTCATTGCCGGGGACCCGCACTTTCTGGAGTGGAGCGTCAAAACGACACTGGAGTATGCCTTCAACGACAAAGTCCGTGCCTTCGCCCGCTACGAAATGTGGCATCGCTTTCCGTACGCGGAGACCGGGCTAAGCGGCATAGACCAGCACAAGTTTTACCTGTGGGCGGTGTTTTTCTATCAGTGAGCAGGGGAGTGGGGAATAGGGAGTGGGGAGTGGCTTGCGCTTGGCTCGTAGGTTGCGCACACTACCAAAAGTATATCGGTAGTACCAAAGGCTTGCGAAGTAAGCACCTACTCCCCAAGCGCTCCGCGCCCCCTACTTCCCTATCCAGGGCGAGACT